>CAYMDG010000383.1:0-2831 GCA_964388905.1 uncultured Bacteriovoracaceae bacterium | reverse complement strand
CCAATTTTTGGTTTTCATCTCAGAGAGTTAAGGTAATGCTAAGGTCTTATATATCACATTCCCGCTTTGCCTCTTTGATTGCATCATGACATCCCGACCAAAATACGCTATATCACAGGAGCAGCCACGAACCTAAAGGTTGCGTTATTTTCATAAAGCGCAGGAGGAAATAATGCTGAACGAGAAGATCGAAGACGGAATCATCATCGCGACGTTCGAAAACGGAAAGACGAATTCCCTTACCCTGGATATGCTCAGGGGGCTGGGTGCAATGGTGAAGAGGGCCAATGAAGATGACGCCATCAAGGGCATTATCCTGACGGGCGCTGGCAGGACATTCTGCAGCGGGTTCGACCTCCCCATGTTCATGGGGTTCAAGGATATCAAAGAGGTGGGTGACTTCTTTGACGAGGTAGAAGAAATCCTTGTGGAGCTTTTCATGTGCCATAAACCGGTTGTCTCTGCCATAAACGGGCATGCCATCGCAGGCGGGCTCATCTTTGCCATGGCAAGCGACTACCGTATTGTCAAGAACCACCCCAAGATCACTATCGGCATGTCCGAGATCAAGCTGGGTCTGGCGCTCACCATAGCCCAGTCCGAGATCATGAGGTTCGGGTATGACACGAACAAGAAGTTCCGCGACCTCATGTACTTCGGCAAAATGTTCGACATCAACGCTGCCAAGGAATATGACATTGTGGATGAGATCGTGGAAGATGCGGACCTCATTCCCAGGGCAAAGAAGATCGTTTCAAAGTGGATAGACAACCCGGGCAGGGCCTTCATAAAGCTCAAGGAAGGCCTGAAGAAACCTACTGCGGACAGGATCAGAAAGAGACTGGCGGAAGAGGACTGGAAGCCGGGCTTCCAATGCTTCTTTGACAAGGACGTAAGAGGGGCCATCGAGTTCGTGATGGCCATGATGTAATTATTTCCCGGGGGGGTGCCCCGGGGCATCATGCCGGGTGCCCTTTTTTAGGGCCCCGGCATTTACTACCTATGATACGGATCAACAGTTACCTTGTCATTGAAGAAGACGACCTCCGCTGGGACTTTGTGCGTTCAGGCGGGCCCGGCGGTCAGAACGTCAACAAGGTGGCAACCGCAGTCCAGCTCAGGTTCGATGTCACGGGCTGCGCATCCCTGCCCGAAGAAATCAAGGAGCGCCTGAAGCGGATTGCAGGCAAGCGCATGACAACCGACGGCGTGCTCATCATCAAGGCCCAGCGCTTCAGGTCCCAGGAACGCAACCGCACCGATGCGCTTGAACGCCTGCAGGAGATCATTGCACAGGCTGCCAGCAAACCCAGGCACAGGATCAGGACACGGCCCAGTGCATCGTCGCGGATGGCGCGCCTGGAATCGAAGCACAAGATGGCTGCGAAAAAGGGCATGCGTCATACCGTGGTGCATGAGGATTCATAAGTTTAATCATGACTCAGGCCATTGAGATCGTCCCGGCAGGGCCGGCAGATGCGGGACTCGCCTCTTCCATCATGCTGGAAGTGGCCGGGTGGCTCAAGGGGCAGGGGCAGACTCTCTGGTTTCCAGAAGAGCTCACACCGGGAAAACTCATGGGCCATATCCATGCGGGTGAGCTTTACCTGGTGATGATGCAGGGCAGCCCGGTGGGCACCGTGATCTTCCAGCTCCATGACAAGACCTTCTGGCCCGACATGCCCGAAGGTGATGCCGCCTACATCCACAAGGTTATTCTGAGAAGGTCGGTGGCAGGGCAGGGCTTGGGCGCTCAGATCATTGCCTGGGCAAAGGAAAAGGCCCGCAGCATGGGCATGGCATATCTGAGGCTCGACACCGAGGCTGCCCGGACAAAGCTCTGCGCACTCTACGAGTCAGCGGGATTCACCCGCCACAGCTTCCGGCAGGTGGGAAGGCACTATGTCATAAGATATGAGATGAGGGTTTGATCGAGTTCATCCCTGCTATGAGCCTGACCTGGGCGATGAGGTTGGTAAGGTAGGCGCTGCGCTCCTGCATGATGACGCCCCGCTCGTCGTAATCCTTTCTCGCCATGGTTTGGGTGGCCTGCTCCATGTCGCCGTGGGCTTGGTCGAGGTAGGACTCGATGAGCGTGCGGAAGGCCGGCGTGGCGGCGAGGGAGCTGCGGAGGAAGCCGGCTGCATCGTCATCCGTGAAGACCCAGCCGTGGCCCAGGCACAGGCACCGTGGCTGGAGTGATATGATCTTTTCCAGGGACGTGAGGTAGTCGTCATAGGAGTTGAGGAAGCATGCCTGGATGCCGTTGCCTTCCCTGCCCTCGGGAACACCGGCTGCCTCGCCGGTGAAGATGGCCCTGATCTCGGGGAAATAGAAGGCGAGGGAATCCTTTGTGTGGCCCGGCACCTCGTAGACCCGGCAGGTGAGCCCGCCCAGGCCGATCTCGTCGCCGTCTTTCAGGACATGCTCGGTCTCCATGGGCGTGATGGTGACGTCCTCGTCACCGGTGATGTCCTTGAAAAAATCGCGCTGGACATCGCTCAGGCGGTTCATCATGGCAACGACCGAATCTTTGCGCAAGAGGGCGCTCACGCGCTCGTGCGCACCGAAGCTGAGTCCGGGTATCATGCGCATCAGGTACGGGACCGCGCCCAGGTGGTCGTAGTGGGAATGGGTGACGAAGAGAAGGTCGAGCTTTTGCGAATCTCCCAGGATGGCATTGATATCCTTCATGTAGAGAGGTCCCATGAGGTTCATGCCTGCCTCGACCATGAGGCTCTTCTCCCTTCCCTGCATCACATAGCCGGGATAGTACGGGTTGCCTGCCACATGGATGTGGTCATTGATGCGTCCTGCTGCGAGCTGCTTCA
>CAYMDG010000382.1:0-2840 GCA_964388905.1 uncultured Bacteriovoracaceae bacterium | reverse complement strand
TAAAGAGTCCACGGTGAAACATGTAGGGTAGTTTATTTCAACCGGTAATCATCAGCATTGCGTCGGATACCCTGTGCTACCTTCGCAGGTGTTATTTGCACAGGGCTAGACCCGTTCCTCTTAGCAGTTATAATTCAATAATTTCTGGGATAGCGCCTGAATTTATATTGAAAGTCTATTGTGCTTTATCATCCCATCGAGAATCTCAACGGCCCTCTGGGCGAAGGGGGGATCATTGAGATGTACATTCATCTCTTCGAAAGGGATTTTCGGATTTAAAAGTTTTTTAAGCGCCTTGGTGAATATACGATCGGTCGCCAGGTCGAATAGGGGCATGCCTTCCTTGTCTCCTTCGGACCAGCCTCTTGTGGGGATTAGGACATAGGTTGATCTAGGTGACTTGTTCAATTTTTCCGCTATAATTGAGGCAAGCTTCCGCATTTCAGTGGAATCAAGGCGTACACAGATTCTCGCATCATGGCTGTATATGTTTCTTCCCTGTAGTTCTTTCGGCATCGGGCAAGAGGGTCCGAAGGCGACATTATCGAGGCCGCCAGGTGCAAACACCATGGGGATACCCTTAGCCCCAGCTGTCTCAAGGCGAGTCGGACCTATTCCTTTGCAATAACCTGCCATCATCTCATCTGCAATCTCGTGGGGAGTAAAATCTATGACGCCGGAGATCCTGCCCTCAGCAATCATTTCCTCCATTGCCATGCCGCCACAGCCGTTTGCGTGGAACCCTATCATTTCATATCCCTTTATATGAAGCAGATCCTCGGCCAGAGTTGCACAATGGGACGTTGGCCCATACGCTGTTACCCCAACCATCGGTTTTCGTCGTTTGAGACCTCTTGCCATTTCCATCATTCCACAGATAGCATGGGCAGCCTGACCAAGAATAAGACTGATGAACTCATTGAAACCAAGGAGGTCTGCCACAGAATGAAACATGACAATGTCCTTGGTTCCCACGTATTCCCTCACGTCCCTTGAGGCCATTGTGGATACAATAACCTTTGGCAGGCCAAAGGGCAAAGAACGCATGATGAAGGATGCAACTGAGGTCCCTGTCCCGCCACCTAGCCCGATGATACCATCCAGTCTCCCTTGTAGAAGCAGATGATTTGCAACAATGCGACCACCCTCCTGAATTGCCGTGATGGCCAATGGACGGTCCTGTCTCAGTATTAGTTCTTCAAGGTTGTATCCTGCTGCCTTGGCGAGTTCCCTGTTTGTTATATCAGGTTTGATTTGCGGCTTACCTATCACCCCGATATCCATGACAACAGGATTTACTCCAAGTTTCCGAACGCAGTTTCTGAGGTACTTAGCCTCTCTGCCCTTTGTATCGAGGGTGGCGATAATAAGGAGCTGTTTTTTCATTTTACCCCCTTTTTCTCTGAAGCCATGAAAGACCTGAAAGGCTTATTTCAACCTTTATAAATACTTTATCATATTTAGGGATTGACAAATCAATTTAAATATACTTAATAATAATTAAGAATAACTTATTTGCATAAAAAAAGAAGGCGTCATGATCCTTAATATGAACCAGCTGCGTGCCTTTTATGCGGCTGCAAAATCACGAAGCATTACGAAGGCCGCCGATGAGCTGATGGTCACACCACCGGCCATAACCATGCAGGTCAAGCAACTTGAAGAGACTGTAGGGATCCGCCTTCTCTTCCGTGATGGAAATTCTATCCGACTGACAGATACCGGAGAAGTTGTATGCAAAAGGGCAGAGAAAATTTTTCAAGAGATTCACGAAATGGAAGGCTTCCTGGAGGACGTGTCCACTGGCAAGTCTGGTGAGTTGCGCATAGGATGCCCGGAAACACCATTAAAACGGCTTATGCCCTTAATTGCAGAGTTTAAGAAGACCTATCCGGGAATCAGGGTAATCCTTGACCAGGGATCCAATGCGGAAATGGTCAGAAGTATAGGAGACCATCAAAACGAACTCGCAGTCATCCGGTATCGACCCAATAACAGTAGGCTGAAGATCAAGGTTATCTGGAAGGAAGAGGTGGTCCTCATTGCCCCACCGAAGAGTGTCCACTTGCCGGGCTCAGAAATCTCCATCATGCTATTATCAGAGATTCCGTTAATCCTCAGAAGAGAGGGGTCTGCTGTCAGGGAAGTGGTACTTGAATATTTGCGGAAATTCAAGGTAAAGCCTTCAATAGCTATGGAGTCGGCAAGCATACATCTCCTCAAGGAGTTTGTGCAGAAGGATACTGGGGTAGCCTTCGTTGAAAGAGATGGAGTTGATGAGGAACTCAAGAATGGCACGTTGAAAGCAGTCCGTATCCTTGAAGGGTCCCCCACAATCGAGTTTGGGATTGGGTACCGGAACCGCAAGGACCTCTCTTCCCCGGCTTGGGCTTTTCTCAGGCTTCTCGATAAGTCTGAGGGTCTGTTGAAGTAAAATTCAAGTTCATAGCTAACAGCAAGAACTCTGGTCCATTAACAGTTATCAGTTATCAGTTCACAGTGAATCATGGGCAGTGACATTCGGTCTTCAGTTTCTGCTCGTGAATTCGTTTTTTACTCCGAACTCCGGCGACCCGCAAGCGGGTACCCCGACTCCGAACTATCTGCTGCCTTTCTCATTGCCTGTCGCCTGACTTCTTACTTCCTTTCCCGCTCTTCCCGCCAGCCCCTCTTTTCTTACCGCGATAACATGTCTTTCAATCCCGACTCCCTGCGGGTGGTGCGCGAAAGGACCTCGCGGAGGGCAATCTCCGATCCCCATATTTCAACGGTTTTTTTTGCCCGCGTTATGGCAGTATACACCAACTCCCTTGTTACGACTTTGGAAGGACGATCGGGCA
>CAYMDG010000381.1:0-2851 GCA_964388905.1 uncultured Bacteriovoracaceae bacterium | reverse complement strand
GCCCTATCCTCTGCGCAGGCAACGCTAGTGTAGCATATGCGGTTGGAAAAGTGCCTATCGGCCTACAGGAGGCGCCTATCGCTCAATACCCCGCCCCTAACGAAAGTGCGGGAGCTGGGTCGTCAGCCTGGTACAGATTGGCTGAACATCGTTGGTACAGATTGGCCGCACACCACTGGTACGCATTGGCTGTACATGGGTGGTACACTGTCGGGCGGCATTTGACACCAACTAAAGCCCCGGCCGCTGAAGCAGTGGGAAAACGACTGTTCATTGAACAAGGGTGCATTGCCTGCCACAAGATAAACGGTGAGGGAGGTGAGGTGGGCCCTTCCCTGGTTGGCATCTGGGGCAAGACCGTAGAACTGGCTACCGGTGCGAAGGTTGTCGTGGACCATGCCTACCTGGATGAGTCCATCCAGAATCCAGATGCCAAAGTGGTAAAGGGATACGAGCCAGGGATAATGCCCAAGATCAGCCTGACCCATGAGCAGATTCACGAATTCGAGGAATTCATCAAAAGTCTAAAATAGGGGGAAACGATGGCGAGCGTCTCTATACCGACAACACATTCGGGCAAGGAGGAAGCCAGGAAAGGCTCTGTCCCTTTCCTAGTCGTAGGTTTCATTGTGGCCTTCTCTGTGATGATCCTCATCCCGCTGTGGTTTGCTTTGGGTGTCGTGGGAGCAGGAGCAGGACATGTTCATGGCGGCGTAAAAATCTCCCAAGAGTGGTTTATGGGCAAGGTCAACCAGCAGCAGAAGAAATATGGTCTGCCCGATGGATCGGTGCGCATCCCACCTGGGGAGAAGGTCGTCGTTACCATGCCTGATGGACTGAACGTGCCTACGTCCACCAGCAAGGTCTACATCATGGCCCGACAGTTCTATTTCACGCCGAACACACTTCGGCTAGAGTATGGCGGCCTTTATGACATCATCTTCTTCTCGCCGGATGTGTTCCACGGTGGCAGCGTGATCCTGGACGGCAGCCTGAATACCGTGGTCATGCCGGATATGACCACCAAGATCCTGGTGCGGCCGACCAAGTTCGGTGAAATTCAAATCAGATGCACCGAATATTGTGGTCTTGGCCATCATCTGATGAAGGCGAAGATCATCGTGGAATAAGCACCTAAACCCTCCCGCAAGTTCCAAAACCTGCGGGAGGGTAAAAGGAAGATACCTCATGGCACTATGGCAAGAAATCAAGATCGAGCCTGAAGAAAGGAAATTGTTGATCGCCTTTGGCGGCGCTGGGCTCGCCATTATGAGTATCGGCGGAGTCTTTGCTTTTCTGATGAAGTTGGTCAGGACTCCTGCTCTGTCGGTGCTGCCCTCCGGCGTGTATTACCAGTCGCTGACGGGGCACGGCATCATGATGTTCATCTTCTGGCTGGGCTTCATCCAAACGGCGTTCCTTATCGCCGCCGGAACGGTTCTCATCAGGCAACGGCTGTGGAGTTACAAACTGGGCTGGGCTGGTTTCGGAACCATGGTGCTGGCTGCGCTGTTGGCGATGGCTGGCATCATCCTGGGGGCGAATGTCACGTATCATGTGTCCATCCCCCTGGCAAAACAGTTTTCTGCCGCGTGGCTCATCTACCTGAGTTTTATAGGGCTGGCCGTGGGAATGCTGCTGGTTGCGGTGGACTTTGTTATGACCATTCTCGGGGCAGTAGAGCACAAACTGAGCCTGAGAAGTTGGGCTACGTTTTTCAAGGAGATTCCGACAACCTCCTTTGCCGCGATAGCCGGACTTCTCATCGCACTCCCTGGCCTCATCGCTGCGATCAAGATCTTTGGTGCAGCCTTTCTGTGGAGCCTAGGGGTCGGTTCGATAGAACCAGGCGCCTTTCGGATGAACTGGCACATCGTCTTCCACATATACCACTATATTCCGGCTCTAGCCCTGGTGGGCGTGTCCTATGTCTTGGTCGAGGCGACGGCCGGTGCCCAGTCGGTCTATGCCAAGCAGGTGGCCAAGGCTCTCTTTCTCCTCTATCCACTTTTCGTCCCCCCTACCTTTATCTATCACCTGCTGGCGGACCCCAATCTTTCCTACAACATCAAATTCATGGGCACATCCTTGGGGCTCCTGGTTGGTGTGCCCACTGTGCTCCACACGTTCATCATTTTGGGCATGCTCGAAGCGAGAATGAGGGGCGCGGGTTATGGCTTCTTCGGTTGGCTCAAGCATTTGCCCTGGGGGAATCCCGCCTTCGGTTCAATGATTGTCGGTATGATCACTTTGTTCCTCGGCGGGCTGTTATCTTACAACCTTATCCAGGAACAGTTAGCGCCCTTGCTGCATAACACCTTCGCAATCCCGGCTTACATTCATTCTATGGCAGCCGGAGGAGCCAACATCACGTATATGGGCGCTCTCTACTACGGGGTGCCGGTGTTGCTAGGCAGGCGATTGTGGATGCCGCGATTAGCCAGGGTGCAGCCATATCTGATGGGAGGGGCACTGATATGGATGTCCATCTTCGGAACCGGCGCCGGGCTTGCCGGTGTCCCGCGCAGGTACGCCTTGTTAGGAGCAGATGCCCCGGCTTCCTGGTCCACCTGGTTGAACCTGTCCCTGGGCATTGGGGCGATGCTGGCGGTAGTGGCTGGAGTAATCTTTGTTTTGATCATGGTGATGACGGCGATAGCCGGAAAGAAGGTGGCAACAATTGAGGAGGCCATTCATGGGATGGAAGCGCCTCCCTTGCCATGGAAAGTGGTCTACAACCGCACGCCGGTCGCGCTCATCCCTGCCTCGCTGTTTGTCGTCGGCATAGTCGTATTCACCTGTAATTCCAATAGATCCTTAACAGCGCCAGGGGTGGGGAGCTAGACAGCAC
>CAYMDG010000380.1:0-2857 GCA_964388905.1 uncultured Bacteriovoracaceae bacterium | reverse complement strand
CCGGGGGACATTGTCCTGCTCCAGTCCGGGGACAAGGTCCCTGCCGATTTGCGCCTGATCGCCAGCCGAGACCTGCAGGTGGATGAGTCGGCGCTCACCGGGGAATCCGTGGCCGTTGAAAAAGACACAGAGCAGCTTCCCCACGATACGATCCTGGCCGACCGGAAGAACATGGTCTACGGCTCGGCCCTGGTGACCTATGGACAGGCTTCGGGAGTGGTGGTGGCCATCGGCGACAAAACAGAGGTGGGCCGCATCTCGGAGCTTATCTCTTCCACCGAAGAACTCAAGACCCCGCTTCTTCAGAAGATCGAGGAATTCAGCAAGATCCTGCTCTACCTGATCCTGGGGCTTGCCCTGGCCACCTTTACGGTGGGGATGCTGAGAGGCCAGAGTGCCTTCGAGATGTTCATGGCAGCCGTGGCCCTTGCGGTGGGCGCCATCCCTGAGGGCCTGCCCGCAGCCATGACCATCACGCTCGCCATCGGCGTGGCCCGAATGGCCAGGAGACGGGCCATCATCCGCAAGCTTCCGGCTGTGGAAACCCTGGGCAGCACAACGGTCATCTGCTCGGACAAGACAGGCACGCTCACCGAGAACCAGATGACGGTCCAGGAGATCGCTGCCGGCAGTGATGCATATACGGTGAGCGGTACCGGCTATGCTTTTGAGGGCGAGATCGTCCGTGCAGACTCTCAATCAGACGGTTCTCTGTCCGAGGCTCTCATGGAGACACTCAGGTGCGGCCTGCTCTGCAACGACAGCCTGCTCGTGGAAAAGGAGGAGCGCCTCACCGTGCAGGGCGATCCCACCGAGGGGGCCCTCATTACCGCAGCGGCAAAGGCCGGCCTTTTCATGGAGCAGGAGGGTGCCCGGTTCAGGCGTCTCGACACCATCCCCTTTGAATCGCACCACCAGTACATGGCCACCCTGCATGGCGATCTGCCGGGGGGAACTGCCGTGGCGTTTGTCAAAGGATCGATCGAGGCGCTGCTGGAGCGCTGCGCCTCGGCCCTGGACCCGCTGGGCGCTCCTGTTGGTCTGGATACTGCGGCCATCCACGCGGCCGTGGACGCCATGGCTGCCAAAGGGCTCAGGGTGCTTGCCTTTGCGCGGAAGGCCATTGAGGACGGCAGGGGAAAGATCGACCACAGGGATATCGCCTCGGGGCTCACCTTCCTGGGACTGCAGGGGATGATAGACCCCCCTCGTCACGAGGCCGTCGAAGCGGTGCGGAACTGCCACAGTGCCGGCATACACGTGAAAATGATCACCGGTGACCATGCGCTCACCGCCTCTGCCATCGCAGCCAGGATCGGCCTGCACAATGCAGGGAAGGTTGTCACCGGAAGGGAGCTGGCGGTCCTCAGCGATGCTGAGATCATCGATATCGTGGAGGACGTATCGGTGTATGCCAGGGTAGCCCCCGAGCAGAAGCTCCGCCTGGTGGAGGCCCTGCAGGCAAAAGGAAACATCGTGGCCATGACAGGCGACGGGGTGAATGACGCACCAGCCCTGAAGCGGGCGAACATCGGTGTGGCCATGGGCATCACGGGCACGGACGTGGCCAAGGAGGCCTCGGACATGGTGCTCACCGACGACAACTTCGCATCCATAGAGGCGGCGGTGGAGGAAGGCAGGGGAACCTTTGACAACCTTACCAAGTTCATCGTCTGGACGCTGCCCACCAACATCGGCGAAGGTCTGGTGATCCTGGCTGCCATATTCGCGGGGGTCACCCTGCCCATCCTGCCGGTGCAGATCCTGTGGATCAACATGACAACGGCTGTGCTGCTGGGCCTCATGCTGGTGTTCGAGCCCAAGGAGCCGGGCATCATGAAGAGGGCGCCGCGCGATCCCAAAGTGCCCATCCTCACCCGCACGCTCATATGGCGGATAGCCATCGTGGGTTTCCTGCTGCTTCTTGGTGCATTCGGACTCTTCGAGTATGAATTATCCAGCGGTACAGGCATAGCAGAGGCCAGGACCGTGGCGGTGAACGTGTTCGTCATGGGCGAACTCATGTACCTTTTCAACTGCCGGTCTCTCACGAAATCCGTTTTCGAGGTGGGGTTCTTCTCCAATCTCTCGGTGTTCGCAGGCGCTGGTATAATGTTTATCCTTCAGCTGCTCTTCACCTATGTGCCTGCCATGAACACCGCCTTTCACAGCAGACCCATCGGCCTCGATTCCTGGGTTCGCATTCTTGCCGCGGCTTCCCTGATAGTGGTGGTAGTGGGTATTGAGAAGTTCATTGTCCGCAGGAGAGAAAAAAGGGGCCTGCCATGATCGTCAAGTTATCACTGGGAGAGGTCGAACGGGCGCGCCTGGTTCTGCGGGGCGGGTCCATAGAGGAGGCAGGCATGCATGGTTCTGAAGGTGATGCATGTGGTCCACCACATCGAGGCCAGAGAACTCAAATCCCGGCTCACCATATCCGACCGGGAGGGTTCTTATAGTAATATGAACTCTGCAGCCCCTTTTACGATATTCCCAAATGGGGTAGCCGGGGGTGTTCAGCCCCCGGCATCCACACTATCTTTTAATCAACTTTTTTAAACATCTTTCCTTTAGCCCCGCATACAGGACAAGTCTCCGGCGCCTCTTTCTCAGAAGTATATCCACATACAGGACATACATAATAGCTGTAAGATTCTTTAGCACTTTCCATATTATCAAGCATTTGCTGATAGAGCTGGGCATGAATTTTCTCTACTTCGTTGGCAAAAGTAAAAGATCGCTCGGCCTCTTTATTGCCTTCAACCTTAGCCGCTTCAATCATTCCCGGATACATGCTTTTAAACTCGTGAGTTTCTCCGGCTATCGCCTCCTGCAAGTTTTCCTTGGTGGATCGAAT
>CAYMDG010000379.1:0-2883 GCA_964388905.1 uncultured Bacteriovoracaceae bacterium | reverse complement strand
AGCGCAGGTGGCAGACGCCGCCGTAGTCGCGCGCCAGGCCGAAGTTCAGGCAGATGGATTTGGCGTGGCCGATGTGCAGGTAGCCGTTCGGCTCCGGGGGGAAGCGGGTGTTCACCCTGCCGCCATACTTTCCCGACTTCATGTGCTCGTTGATGATGGTGCGGATAAAATCAATGGATGCCGGTGCACCCGGTGCCGTTTCCTTCGTGCCGTCATTATCAGTAGGCTTTGCCATGGCTTCATTCCTTCAATCCGGATAATAGGCAGGTATACCACAGGATCGTATTCATTAAAATCATGTTCACCGGATTCGAAGCTGAAGTTATATTTTTTGAATGGGCCTGATTACGGAATCACGGCCCAAACCGCCCAGGACATCTCTGTCACGATTATAGGGGTCTTTTTTGAAAAAGACGACACCGTCTTTGTCCACCTCTACCGTCACGTAGAGCAGCAGTATGGTAACGGGCCTGGACAATATCAATGCCCTGGTTTTTCCTGATTCTCCTGCCTTCATGATGTTTCCGGCGCCCCACCTGGTTGGATCGTCAAGCAGCAGCTCCGCCAGTTCGAAAGGCTTCTCCAGGCGTATGCATCCGGAGCTGAATGTCCGGTCCTCGCTGGCGAACAGCTCCTTATGAGGGGTGTCATGCATGTACACGGAGTAGGGGTTGGGGAAGATGATCTTGATGCGTCCCAGGGCGTTTCGGGCGCCGGGGCTCTGTCTTAGTGTGTATGGAAAAGGTCGTGCAGGGTACAACGACCAGTTGACGGTATCGGGGTTCACCTCTTGGCCATGGCTGTCAAGGACCTTGATGCCCTTCTTGTTGAGGTAAGATGGGTCTTTCCGGGCAGCGGGCAGGATGTCCTTTTCAAAGATAGTCGGTGGCACCACCCACGCGGGATTGAGCTCTATCTGTGTGATCTGAGATCTGAATACCGGCGTGTCCCGAAAGGGCTGCCCCACCTGAGCCCTGCAGGACCATATGACCTTGTTGTCTTTGTTGAAAAGCACGCGGAAACCGGCAATGTCAACGAGGACGAAGGTTTCGCCGGGGTCACGGAGCACCCACCTGGCGCGCTCGAGGTTTACGCGTATCTGATCGATGCGGTCCTCCACCGGCACATTCAATGCAGCAAGGGTATCCCTCCCCACCACACTGTCTTCTTTCAGGCCGTGTCTGTGTTGAAAGTGGATGACCTTCTGCTGGAGCGCACCATCGAAGGTCAGGTGGTCTGTGGTCGGTTCCTCCAGGTTGTCGGTTATGGCCAGGCGCTTACGCAATGCTGAAACCCTTGGGTCGATCATTCCTTTTCTCAGGGCAGGTCCGGGGGGCACCCCTTCCCATCCGCCGTTGTCCCTTATTGCGCGATATGCCCCGAGCGCTTCCTTCAGGCGGGAGTAGGACGGGTGGCTTACCTTCCATGCGTTAATTGTTTGTCCGAGGTTGCGTGATGCGATTGTTTGCTCGATGAATGCCACCGGGTCCGTATTATCGATCTTACGGTCGAGGTTCCACTGGGGATGATACGTCAAGGGGTCCTGCTTGCCGCAGGTGGAGTGGTTGGCAAGGAGGACAAAGGCGTCGGTGAGGAGGAGGTCCAGCGATGCCGAGAGCGAGGGGTCGGGGGAGTTGCCGGTACGGGTCATGGACCACTGCTGCCGGATCTCTTGCAGGTGATAATCCTGTGGGTCGAGTCCGTCTTTGTAGGTCTCTTCTATGGCACGAATGAGTTCTTCGACGGAGTTTGCATCCACCCAGATGGGACGGTATTCACGCCGCTTATAGAGCTCAGGAATGACAGTGAGAGATGAGATCTGGCAGGTGCCCACGCTGAACCCTCCGGTGACCTGGGCTCCGCCGAGCTTCTGCTGGATTATCACGGCAATGGTATCATCGAAGGTCTGGGCAAGGCATGTTCCGGCAAAAAGGAGCATGAAGCCCAGCATAAAGGTAATGAGAAGATTTCGTGACATGGTCCCTTATCCCTGCTGTGCGCTTGCTGCTGGGCCTACCAGTATCGCACGCGTCCCACATCCACGTGGATGAAGTCGGAGTCCGGGTAGTAACCCACACCCCCGCCCCTCAGGTCAACAGCAGCCTGCCGCAGTTGGGACAGGTTGTATCCCGGCAGGCGGATATCCGCCGCTTTCCCCAGCATGTGGAGGCTGTGGCCGGCTACTCCTCTGCTGCCCTTGTGCATGCGGGCGTTCGTGGCAGGGGATCGGTAGCCGGAGATTATGTGCAGCTTATCGCGGGATCCGGTGCTGTTGTGAAGGTCATGGAGCAGGTCCAGGAGGCCGGTGTCGATGGGCAGGATCTCTTCTGTGCGGAAGTCCCTGAGGATATGGTTGATCTCACAGAGTGCGTCAGAAACATATTCGCCCTTGATCCAGTACGCTGTCTTGAGCGTTTCTCCCGTGTGCAGGTTGTAGAGCGCCAATGTCCGTTCAGGCGATTGTGACACCTGTATGGCCCCCAGCAGGGTGTGGGGAAACATGGTTGCGCCCAGCGCCATCGCCCCTGCCTTCAGGAAACCGCGGCGGCATATTTTGTGTGACAGAGCCTTGTGCATAATCGACTGATGCTTTTTCATTGTCCCTCTTACCGGGGATAAATACCGAACATGTCCATGCCTTGTCAACCCGATCAGCCCCGGAGGGCAGTTCGCTGTTTCAAGGTCTTCTTAGATGTTCACCATCCCCATCGTCATCAAGCGACCGGGACTTAAGCTGGCAGATGAGCCTTGCACAGGACACGCATGTGGAGATGCTTAAAACAGGATAAGGAAAAAACCCGGGAACCACGCTGATTCCCAGGCTTTCTAACTGGTAGTCCCAAGGGGAATTGAACCCCTGTTTACGGCGTGAGAGGCCGTTGT
>CAYMDG010000378.1:0-2898 GCA_964388905.1 uncultured Bacteriovoracaceae bacterium | reverse complement strand
TCTACCGAGTGGCGGATGTTGAGGAATTCGGCAGCTGTTACTGCAATCTCTATGTTTCTTCCGATTGGAATGAGGGGAAGATCACTGAAAGCTACATCCCTGAACGCAGGCCGGCTGATAAGTATTTGTAGGATTGCACTGTTTCTCTCAGGTATCAGGGGGAACCAGCACAAAACACAGACTTGGCTCTGTGCTAGTTTCTCCCGTATATGTGCGGCCTCTTGAACCGGTAGAAATCATCCTTTTCCTCGAGTTCGATGGTCTTTGCCTCATCATCGAAGTACTGCTCCCTGAGCGCCTTGAGTTTCTCTTCTTGTTCCGGACCAGTGTACTTCTGAACAACAGCCTCACGCTCCTTCATATACTGCAGGCCGGCTTCCCAGCGCAGTTCGTTATCTGCATCTCGTTTTGCCATCGACTCGACCTGCTTCTCCGTGAGCCCCATTTTCTTGCGGATTCTGTTTATCTCCTGCTGGCGTTGATCAGGGCTCATCTGTTTCAGTTCATTCTGTACCGAGTCAATGCTGAAGAACACCTTTGTCAGGAGATGATCCTGATCCAGGATAAATTTTTCCGGAGTACCCTCATATGCCTCACGGAGAGTGCCTTGGTACACCTCGACTTTCTCATCCATGGTCGTATCGTCGGATTGATTCAGGTAGGCTAACGTATCCTGAACTTTTGCCCTTCTTGCTTCTGTTGCCAGTTGCTCGCCTGTCCAGATCTTCTGGGCATCCTCGCCGAAGAGTTCCCTTCTCTTTTTTTCCAAGGCGGCAAGCCTCTCAGTGGCGGTCATTTGAGAAAGCATTGTTTTATTTTCCTTAAGCCAGAGGTCATACTGGTCCAGTTTGTCCAACGTGTTCATGATTGCATCGGCTTGATCAGGAAATGCCCGCTTAAGCAAAGCATAGAACAGGGCCTTCCCCTTGTCCGGCTTGGATCGCATGATGGAATTCCTTATATCGAGAAGGCCTGCCTGGGTGCTTTTATCAGAGATCGTCTTTCCATAGTACTTCTTGAGTTCATTGACGAACTGGTTACTTAAAGGATCCTGTGCGCCAAGAGGTGTTTTCCCGAGGTCTACGGGAAATTTATTATGATCAGGCCTGGGATCTGAATCATGTATGAGAAAAAAAACGATCATCGAGACGATGGCGGCTATCCCGAGTGCTATACCAGTTATTTTCAATTTTCTGTTCATGTTTACTGCTATCTCCGAAACCTTGTTATATATTAACCCAGAGATGTATCACAGTTAAAGTTTACGAATTTTATGCCGGAATGAGCAGGGAACGTATACGGTTGTTCGCATCCAAGGCAGATGGATGCACATGAAAGGGGCCACGGAGACTTTTCCTAAGCCTCCGTGGCCCCTGGTTCTTTAAAGAAGAGGCTGGAGTTTGGCCCAGATCCGGGTGGCAAGTTTCTGTGAGCCCGAGTCATTGGGGTGGACGCCGTCAATGACGATGTCGGAATTGACGATGAACGACCGCGGGTCGATGAAAACGCGGTAATTAGGTGCGGCAGTTGCATTCTGGACTGCAAGGGCAAGCTTCCCATCCCCGTAAGCGACTGCCTGGTTCAATGTCGTGCTCCCGATGAGGCCATTTTTCACGTTGTAATACCCCTGGAAAATGATATTGTCCACACCGTCACGGCCCATCTGGTTCAGGAGATTCACCACGTCCACGTACACATCATTGATGTAGTTCTTGCATGTTGATGAAAGCCCTGATTCCCACCAGTCAACCTTGCAGTTGTAGGGATCGAAAAGTGTGGCAGGTATCAGGATGTCATTGCCTGCTGCATCCATGAAGATGGTCTGGATATTCGCGTTATCAGCCTTTGCATCGTCATACTGATCTGCAATATGACTTACCATGGAGCCTGAAAGGGCATACCGGCGGAAGGTCTGTCCGGACCAGCTGTGTAGATTATCCTGAATCTTGCCGGAAAGGGCGAATATGGAATCACCCAGATTCACTACATCGTTTCGTGTGGCATTCCGTATCACCGGAACGCTGATTAGACTACACCCGGTCACCACTACAAATAATACGAATATGGCACTACCACGAGTAAACATCCCTGATTTAAAACACTTCATGCATTTCCTCCCTGTTTAGTCATTTTATTGTTGAAAAAATCTAATCCGCTATTGAGGCAAAGTTCCACACGCGTTGATTTTCTGACCTTGAATGAAAAGAAAATCCATAACAATTGGGTATAAATCTGGATATATTTACTTTAAGCTAACATAAACATAGCAAATAGCCTATTGTCAATGGTTTAACTCAAGACTGCCTTACAGATTAAATTTTGATGTACAACATTCATTAATACTCCGTACGATTCAATCAAAAAGAAGATTCGATCTCAATGTGTACAGATTAATAGCTCAAAAGAGTGGTGATATCGTCATCGTTGGCATGGGTAAACCTGATGGCCATTCCTCTGTCATCGGTGCGCACAACGAGCCCCTGTATATAGACTGACTTTCCAATATAGTTTTCACTGTTGAGGCGCATGGTCACATAGGCATCCTTGTCAAGGACCGATTCTGTCAACATGAACATGCCGTTCGTGCTTATGTCTCCGATAAGGCCACCTGCAACCTTCTTCAATGCATCGCTGTAGGTTATGGTTGCATCTATTTTAGCCGGGAAATGTACACGCCTATCATTTCTGCGGTTTTTCATCGTCTGTCCTCCCTCTTATGTGGTGTTCTCATAGAAACCATGAGATGGAGGTGAGCCTCTCATGGTCAACCTTCGAATACATGATAATGCACAATTCAGGTTAAGAATCCCGACAGAGAGAAACGCAAAAGCAATGCAATAGACAATGATAGTCCGTATTGAAGGAATGTCAATATGTATTAGAAGTTGATGTTACCCG
>CAYMDG010000377.1:0-2904 GCA_964388905.1 uncultured Bacteriovoracaceae bacterium | reverse complement strand
CCAATGGCCTCATTTACCAAGAGAGACAGCTCTTTGCCTGTCAATGCGGAGAGTACGGTCAAGGCCCTTGCATGAGCCTCCTCGATGTAGTAATTCCTTTTAACAAGTGCGCCGGTCGGGTTATTCTTTCTAATTTCGAGTGGTTTTCTTCCTCTTTGCCCCATGCAGTCCTCTCTGAAAATTTATTTTTAATGCTGGTAAATAATAAGTCTTAATAACTAAACCAGGTTCATAACATACAGGTACCCTTGTAAATGGAAAAGTTTAAAACTAAGAGGCGGCAACCGGATTTGAACCGGTGAATAACGGTTTTGCAGACCGTCGCCTTACCACTTGGCTATGCCGCCCGAGGCCCATTTGAGAGCCTAATAGGTATACCGGGGTGACCAATGAAAAGTCAAGACTCAGTATGTGACCTGGATTTATTCCTGGTTGTTTCTTTTTTATAATTTAGGACATATTCCTTGAAATCCAACTTCTTCTTGATGACCTTTCTCATGTCGGAGCGCTTGAGCCATCTGCTGTATTGCCAGAACCAAAACTCCGGGTGTTCCCTGGCAACAGAAGCCACCCAGGACTGCATGAAGTCACTCAGTTTCTGTATAGCCTCATCCCCATCGCCGAACTGCGCCGCATCTACAGCCTTGGTAAAGTACCAGTGGTAGGCGCCTTTTTGCTTAAGGGCATAGACCGGTATTATCATGGCATTCCCTTTGAGTGCTATGGAGGCTGGTGCGGATTTGGAAGGCGCCGGCAGTCCGAAGATATCGCAGAACAGGTCATCTTTCTGGTCACCACGCATGTCAATGACCATGCCGATGGTCTTGCCCTTTTTCAGTTCATTAACAAGCAGGTGAAACGTGCCCGTGGGCGGCAGGATAGTGGCGCCACAGCGGACCCGGATATCGTTCACTATTACCTCGAGCTTCGGATCCTTGCGGATATCAGCCATGATGCAAAACTGGGTGCCGATAACCTTATTCATGTGGCCCATGATTTCCCAGTTGCTGATATGGCCCGTGATCATCATGACGCCGCGGCCCGAGGCCTGGGCCTCATCCATGTGCTCCTTGCCCTCCACCACAATCCTGCTTCTGATTTCTTCATCACTCATGAATGCATACCGGATCGTGTCAGCCATCATCTCGGTCCAGTTCATGAACATTTTCAGCACAAGCCGCCACGGGTCGGCAATGCCAAGGGCGGAGCGTATCTGGATCGTGGCGACCTTCCTGTGGAATGGGTCTGCGAGCCAGACGATTATGCCGATAAATCGAAAAACATGTATGACGAGGTTATAGGGCAGGCATCGGATGAGCCTTATCATTGCACGTATTGCCAGGTACGGTATTTCCTTAAGGATAGGAATAATGGATTTCATGGTCTCTTCCTTCGTGCCTTAATTTCTTCAGCCTGGGCTTTTGTGAACTCTCGGAAGTCATTATCGGTCTTGATGGTCTTGGCGAAGTGTGTGCGTTTCACCCACCTGCTGTGCAGCCAGAACCACTGATCAGGATACCTTTCCACTACCTTTTCCACCCATGTGTGCATAAAGTCGCTCAGGCCCTGGATTGCATCATGTCCGACCCCGAAAACCGCGGTATCCACGGCCTTGTCGATATGGATATGGTAAGTCCCATGGAGCTTCACGATATATGCAGGCAGGAGGAGGGCGGCTCCTTTCATGGCAATGAAAGCGGGCGCGGGGTTGGTCAGGGCGGGCATGCCGAAGAAGTTGCAGAGGATGCCGTCTCTGCGCCTGCCGCGCTGATCTATGATCATACCGATGGTGCGGCCCTTTTTCAGCTCCTTTATGAGCATGAGTGCCTTGCCCTTGGGGGGAAGTATAGTTGCCCCCGAGCGGGCTCTAAGGTTGTCGATGATGTATTCAAGCCGTTCATCCTTGCGTATGTCGGCCATGACACAGAACTCTATGTCAAGAAGCCTCGATATGTGCGAGAGGACCTCCCAGTTCCCGATGTGACCGGTGAACATCATGAGCCCCCTGCCGCTGGATAAGGCCTCATCAAGATTCTCTTTCCCCTCCACCACGACCTTTGCCTTGATCTCGTCATCGCTCATGTAAGCATATTTTATGGTGTCCACCAGGATATCCCCCTGGTTCATAAATACCTTCATCACAAGACGCCATGGATTATTCAGGCCAAGGGCAGTGGACATCTGGATCTTCACGATCCTGCGGCGAAGTGGCATGAAGATCCAGACCATGAGCATGATTAATCTGCCAAGGGCTATTGCAGTATGGTACGGCATGGCCAGGATAAGCCTGATCATGGCTTGTGTTACGTAGAATTGGATGGCGCTCGATGCCTTTTCAAGAAAACTCATTGAATCATATCCTTTAGTATCCAACTTACCGCATCTTTTATGCTGGCTGCCATGTAATCCGCTTTTGTCCTCAAGGCCACATCGTTTTCCGTGCCCACAAGGATACCCTTGCCGCCCACCTTGTGGATGGTCTCCATGTCAATGGGCTTGTCCCCTACCAGGTAACAGTCCATCAGATCAAGTCCGAAGTCTTGGGCAGCCCGGAGCAGCAGCCCTGGCTGGGGCTTCCTGCATGTGCATGCGAGACGGTACTCTTCAATGACCCCGTCCGGGTGGTGGGGGCAATAGTAGATGGCATCGATCCTGGCCCCTTTCCCGGATAGAAGGGCCGTCAGCCTCTTGTGGATCGCCTCAAGGGTTTCCTCTGTGAAAAACCCCCTAGCAATTCCGGATTGATTGGTGATGATTATTACCGGGATGGCCGAATCATTGAGAGCACGGACAGCCTCTGAAGCACCCGGCAGTATATGGATGCCATCAGGGTCGCTCAGGTATCCCGGATCTCTGATGATGGTGTCATCCCTGTCCAGGAAAACAGCGGTTGTCGGCCTTGCG
>CAYMDG010000376.1:1639-2917 GCA_964388905.1 uncultured Bacteriovoracaceae bacterium | reverse complement strand
TATCCTCGCTGTATAACGCACTCCTATTATTCCAACGCTGCAGTAAAGACTGATCCTGAATAATCTACGGTTATGGATACATTGCCGGAACCAAGATTCTTCTGAAGAGAAATATTCGATCCATTGCAATTGAAGGTGATGTCATCGGTGTGCGGCTCATCCAGAGCTGCTTTAATAAATAATCCAGTTCAGACCGCACCGGCAGGATATAATCTTAAAGAAGGACGGATATTGTCCCTGCAAAGTTTTTCAAGCTCTTTTTGCGCCTCTGGAGTAAGGTTGATCTTCATCCATAACCTCTCATTTTACAATAATACAATACATCTGGTTTTTATTGGTGTCAATTCGTGTGAACTGGTTTAGCAGTAGTGACGTTTCTGAAAGGCTTACCAAATAAGCTCAAACGCCTCACTACTCATGAGTGCCTGGAGTATTTCATTATGTTGATGAGCTATGCCTGGCCCGGGAATGTCCGCAAGCTCCAGAACGTCATGGAACGGGCGAACATCCCCTCGAAGGATAACGAGCTTCAGATACTTCTATGACCTACAGGGCCCCATGCAGGTGTAAAAGAGACCTTCGATGACCTGCCCGAGCTCGACGAACTGCAGCGGCGGTATATCAGATATGCCTTCGAATACACGAAAGGCAGGGTCAGCGGCCACAGAGGTGCGGCCGGGATGCTCGGCATGAAACGCACATGCCTCTATTCCCGAATGAAGGCGCTCGGCATGAAGAAATTAAAATTCCTTAGATCTCCCTTCCGGGGAGTATTCAATATAATCGTGACTGCTATGGCTTATGAATTTTTTCAAATACAGTCTTCTCTTCAAGTGGAACGCGAGTGGATTCAAGGAATCTGCTGATAAAATTAAAATAGCTCACGCATAAGATGAGTTCCGTGGAACCACGAACACCATAACGGGTGAGGATCTGTGCAAGAGCTTCATCACTGAGCCTGACTCCCCTGCTGATTTCATCTGCCACACGGCACAAGAGATTACCTTCTTCACCTATTGATGTGACCGGGTCTTCATTTTTAATCTTTTCTATCTCATCAATGGTGAGACCTGTCGATTTCGCTATAGCTACATGGTGTGTCCATTCGTAAATGGAGTTTGTTACATGAGCAACCCTGAGCACGGCAATTTCACGTTTACGGGGGTCGAATTCACTCTCAAGCAGAATTGATCGTGCCAGTTCTCCTAAGCTCTTGAAACTGGCCGGGGCGTTAGCCGTCATCAGGAAGACATTCAGCGGAATCGCTTGGACCCACTC
>CAYMDG010000376.1:0-1539 GCA_964388905.1 uncultured Bacteriovoracaceae bacterium | reverse complement strand
CCGCCAGAGAAACGTGATCAGCGCCACACAGAAAAGGACAAGAGACAGGTATATCTTGATCCTGATGGGCCTCATGGACCGGGCTCCGTAATTGAGCCACCAGGTGAAGAAACCGCTCAGGATGGCCGGGACCGAGAAGAGGATGCCTGCACCCAGGCAGTGGAAGGCGGTTGTCTCAAATGATTTCACATCCGTGATGAGGAACAGGATGCAGAACAGGGCCGGTGTGATGGAAAAGGCGATGGGGAAGTGTACGAGCATGGGGTGCGGGTGGCGCCGGAAAAACGGGAAGCGCTCCAGCAACATCTCAAGGGGGTTGGGCACCGAGCCGGCATCTCTCTTTTTCTTCAACACGCCCACTTGGGGATATTTGTCCAGGACCTCAGGTCCGTGCGGGGCCGCACCGATATCGGTGGTGAGGTCCTGGCCTGCGGGGTGACGCTTCATGTGGAGCCCAGTCTTCCACAGCCTGCTTTCGCTTAGGTCGAACACCCTGTTCTTGTGGGCCACATACACGGGTTTACCATTCTTTCCGCTGAATTCCGCCAGAGATTCCGGATCGAATTCCTTCATAGTGTCCTTCCTTGATAGGGCAGAGGATAGCCCATAATAATATTAAAAAACCGCCAAGCTCAACACTGTTGTCAGAAGCATGGACAAAGGGTAGTAGCTACACCTGTTAAAAAGCTGGAACGCTTCCGCGGCCCCCCTGGTCTTATACAAATGGTAAGCAGGTAACAGGATAAAATACAATCCTGAAAACATCGCCCCCAGGAGATAGACAGGGCTTATGTGGTTTGGCACTATCCAGAACATGGCCACACTCATGGCAACGGCAATGGCCAGCGATGAACAGATGATATTAACAGACACCTGTGCACCGAAGCGTACAGGGATTGTCCGGGCCTTTATCTGCTGATCGGTATCCAGATCGGACAGATCATTCGGGACATTCTGCCCTCCGATCTCCCAGAAGAAGAGCCAGAGAAAGAGTATTATCAAGAACGGCATGGAAGGTTGAAGGTTTACTGCAAATACAGCCGCAATGGGGCCCGAGGTTTTGACTATCCCACTGATGATACTGCGGAGGTGGGTGATCTTTAAGAGATAGCAGTAGATGACTTCAAATACAGCAGCACCCAGGAAGATGGCAATGCATAAGGGGTTGAGGAAAAAGGCCCCGGCCAGCGCCAGAACAGTCCAGGAAGAAGTCCACAACAAAGCCTCCCTGTAACTCAACATCCCCTGCGCAAGGGGGTGACGTATTAATACGCTGTCCAGGTCAGGTTTCGACTCATGGGCTTTATTTGAGCGAATCAGTTCCTTGTCAACTCGGCAGTCAATGATATCGTTCAGGGCATACACGGCCGTATAACCTGAAAATGCGGTGATCAGACCCAGGGCAATGACGCTTGCAGGTGGAAAGGCGCCCAAACAAAGCAGGGCCGCCAACCCGGGGGTTGCCAGATCCAATAGCAAATGGGGCGTGCGGGAAAGAGCCAGAAAAAGGTTTAGTCTCGTAATTCCTGCCTGCACTGG
>CAYMDG010000375.1:0-2947 GCA_964388905.1 uncultured Bacteriovoracaceae bacterium | reverse complement strand
GAGATCTTCTATGGCCACCAGGGGCGATTCTGAAAGGAGGCCCAGGATCTGGCGGTCGCGCTCCTCGAAGAATGCTTGAAAGGCGTGGAGCCGCTTCTTGATGTACGGGTTCTTGAGCGGCCGTGCATGGGATGAGAGGTAGATCTCTGCGGGCATCTCCATGGTCTGGGCAATGGAATCCTTGAACAGTGCTATGTCGCACTCCGGGTTGCCGTACCACGGCCCGAAGGGACTCAGGTCAATGTCGAATCCCATGAGGATCTTTTCATCCGGCGACCAGAAACAATAGTGGTCATTCAGATGCCCCGGGGTGTACAGGGCTATGAAGCTCATGGACCCGGTTGAGAATTCATATTCGTGGCTGAAGGTCGACGTGACGGTGAAGTCCTGAAAACCGGTTAGTGCAGGGTAGGTCTCCATCCAGGTGGTGAAGAGCTGTTCGTCCACAAATCTCATGGCCAGGAGCTCTGCTGTTGCAATGGTATCGCTGTCCTCCCCGGGCACCATGATCTCGGACCCGGAGGTCTTTTGCAGAAGCCAGCATCCCGAAGTATGGTCCAGGTGGGAGTGCGACACGAAAACCCGGTCTATCCTGACCTCGGAGCAGATCTTCTCGATGATGTCCAATCCGCACCCCGTATCGAAAAGCACGTTCACCGTGTCCAGGACTAGGAAGGCGTTGCAGAAAGGCGACCGGCCCCGGTTGTTTCCATGGATCACATGGAGAGCGTCCGTGACGCGGGTGATACGTATGCCTTGTGCCGTGAGCTTGTCTAAAATCATAGGATAGTGCAGGACTCTATACCCCATCTGCACGGGTGGTCAAGGGGGGTCTAAGGCGATAGGAAAGTGAATAGTGAATATGGCCTGTAAGGCCCCATTTCGCCACGAAGCCTGACATTTTTTCTCATCATTAAAGCCTCTTGATCGGGACCCCCTTCCGGCATCTCTGGATGTACCCGTATGAATCATCATGGCACCCCTTTCAACGTAAAATGAAAGGCCGAACCTTCGCCCGGTTTCGACTCCACCCATATCCTGCCCTCAAGGCGGTCAATGATGCGCTTGCAGAGCGCAAGCCCTATACCCGTTCCCTGGTATGTCTCCCCAGAGTGAAGCCTTTCGAAAAGAACAAATATCCGTTCGAAGTACTGGGGTTCGATGCCCATCCCGTTGTCTTTCACCGAGAAGACCCATTCGTCACCGTTCTTACTGGCAGACACATGGATTCGTAAGGGTTCATCCCTGCGGAATTTTATGGCATTGCCAATGAGGTTCTGGAAAACCTGTACAAGTAAGGAGTGGTCTGCCATCACTACGGGCAGGGCATCATGGATAACCAATGCCCCTGAATCACTGATGGCCAGATGGAGGTTTGCCAGGGTCTCATTGATAACACCGTTCATATCTGTCGGCACTGGCGCTTTTTCCGCGGTGACGACACATGAATAGTCAAGCAGGTCTTTGATCATTCTCTGCATGCGGTTTGAGCCTTTTACCGCGAAGTCCAGGTAATCCCTGGCATGCTGGTCGAGCTTGTCCCCATATCGCTTGGCCAGGAGCTGGGTGAAGCTCGATACCATGCGCAGCGGCTCCTGCAGCTCGTGAGACGCCACGTTTGCGAATTGCTCGAGATCCTTGTTGGAGCGTTCGAGCTCGGCAAGCAGCTTGATTCTCTCTTCCTCAGTCCGTTTTTGTTCGGTGATGTCCGTCATCACAGCGCGGCACTCCGGAGCGTTTTCCGAAGCGATTGCCTCAATGGACACCATGAACCGGCCCGTTTCACCCGAAGAGCTGCTGCCGAAAGGGTCGGGTGAAGGCACGCCATTCTTCTGTCCGCACAGTGCCACCTCGCAGGTTTGTTTGGTCAGGCCTGCAAATACCTTATCTATGAAGGAGTTGAAGCGCTCAGAATGGACCGGGGAGACGAATAAACCAAAACGCCGGCCTAACAGGGCCCCGCGTTCCAGGCCGAGAAGTCTTGCCCCGGTGAGGTTTATCCGGCGGATAACCCCGTCGCGGTCCATGATGAAATAGCCCACAGGGGCAAAATCGTAAAGTTCGGTGTAAAGCTCCAGCACTTCCTCCACCTCTGAGCGTGATCTAACCAGTTCCTCGTTCTGCATTTCAAGTTCGATCTGGTGGATCTGCAGTTCCTGAAGGAGCCGCTGGGCGTCTTCCGCCATTCGCTGACCTTCGAGTGCTGCACCCCGAACGCTCTGGTTTTCCTTCATCCATGCCTCTGCACGTCGGCGCAGTTCGGCGGCATCGGTCGGTGGGGGGGGATGCTTTGTCAAGGTGTTTCCCCTTTCTTTCGCCGGGGCCGGGTTGCTCCGATAACCGGTTTATCTTTTCCCTGTCTTTGCGCCTGGAACCGCTCTCCGGACCGCACCAGGTCTCTCTTCTGTTCCATGATCCGTTTTTCCATGGCGGACTGGGTTGTGCGCAACTCGGCCTCCAGCTTTTTGGAAACGGTGACATCCGTAAAGGTGATCACAACGCCGTCAATACGGTTGTCCAGGGTGCGGTAGGGGATGATGCGCACCAGGAACCAGCGACCGTCGCTCGTAGCGACCGGTTTCTGGATGGATATCAGGGTCCGCAGGACTTCCTGGGCATCATCGGCCAGTCCGGGATAGACCATGTCCGAGGCGATGTCGGTGATGGGCCTGCCCTTATCGCCGGGGATCAGTTTGATGATCTGGGACGTCTTGGTGGTGAAGCGCCGCACATTGAGCGCCGCATCCAGAAACAAAATGGCGATGTCTGTGCTGTCGAGGAGGTTTTTCATGTCGTTTGCGGTCCGGGAAAGCTCGTCCACCTTGGCCTGCAACTCATTGTTGACCGTCTGCAGCTCCTCGTTCATGGACTGCATCTCTTCCTTGGATGTGGTCAGCTCCTCATTGGTGCTCTGCAATTCCTCATTGGTGGACTGCATTTCCTCGTT
>CAYMDG010000374.1:0-2974 GCA_964388905.1 uncultured Bacteriovoracaceae bacterium | reverse complement strand
ATCATGGGTGAGCTGCAGAGGCAGCGCAACAAGCTTGAGCTCATCGCATCCGAGAACATCGTGAGCAAGGCCGTGCTTGAGGCCCAGGGTTCTGTCATGACCAACAAGTATGCGGAAGGATATCCTTCCAAGAGATATTACGGCGGGTGCGAATACGTGGATGTGGCTGAAGATCTCGCCATAGCCAGGGCCAAACAGCTCTTCGGTGCGGACCATGCCAATGTCCAGCCCCACTCGGGCTCCCAGGCCAACATGGCCGTGTATTTTTCCATACTGGAACCCGGCGACACCTACCTGGGCATGAGCCTGCCCCATGGCGGACATCTATCCATGGGCTCCCCGGTCAACTTTTCAGGAAAGTTCTACAATGTCGTTGCCTATGGCGTGAGGCCCGACAATCACCTCATCGATTATGACCAGCTGCGGGATCTGGCAAAAAAGAACAAGCCCAAGCTCATCATAGCAGGGGCCAGCGCCTACCCCCGTGTTATCGAGTACAAGACATTCAAGGATATAGCAGACGAGGTGGGAGCGCATTTCATGGTGGACATGGCCCACATCGCTGGGCTCATTGCCGCAGGGCTTCACCCGAGCCCGGTGCCATATGCCGATTTCGTCACCACAACAACTCACAAGACGCTGCGGGGGCCGAGGGGCGGCATGGTCCTTTGCAAGGAACAGCATGCCAAGACGCTCAACTCGAAGGTCTTCCCGGGCATGCAGGGCGGACCGCTCATGCATGTGATAGCAGCCAAGGCCGTGGCATTCAAGGAGGCGCTGAGCCCTGAATTCAAGGAGTACCAGACCCAGGTAGTCCGCAATGCCAAGGCCATGGCCGATGAGCTCATCTCATTAGGTTTCGTCCTTGTTTCGGGCGGCACGGACAACCACCTCATGCTTGTCGACCTGACAAATAAGGATGTCACAGGCAAGGACGCCCAGGAGATGCTCGACCTTGCATGGATCACCGTGAACCGCAACACCATCCCCTTCGAGACCAAGAGTCCTTTTGTGACCTCGGGTATCCGCATCGGGACGCCTGCACTGACCACCAGGGGCATGAAAGCAGACGAGATGCGCCAGGTGGCACGAATGATCGCACGGGTTATCGAGGCCAAGGGTGATGCTGCCGTTATCGAAAAGGTGAGGAACGAGGTTGACGAACTCACCAAGCGCTTTCCCATCTACGAAGGGTGATCTGACATGCGGTGCCCCAGGTGTTCTGGGCTCGAAGACAAGGTGCTGCAGTCCAGGATAAGCCAGGATGGCATCTCCATCAGGCGCAGGAGGGAGTGCATCACCTGCTCTTACCGCTATACCACCTATGAGCATATCGAGGAATTCATCCCGGTGGTGGTCAAGAAGGACGGCAGGCGGGAGCCCTTTGACGCGGCCAAGGTTATTTCCGGGATCATGACTGCCTGCGAGAAACGGCCGGTGAGCATGGAAACCATTGAGACCGTAAAGGATGCTATTATCCAGGATATCCAGTCCAAGTGGGACAGGGAAGTGCCGTCATCCTATATCGGGGAGCGTATCATGGAGGCGCTGCACAAGCTTGATCCTGTTGCGTATGTCCGGTTCGCCTCTGTTTACCGTGAATTCAAGGACGTGAGTGAGTTCATGGATGAGATCAAAGGTCTGCGAAAAACAAAGGGGCGTTGACGGGATAAAGGTGCCATACCTGAGGGGATGCATGAAAAAATCAGCCCGTTAAAAACGATCATTTTCCCCTGACGATGAGCGTTAATTCTATCGATCCTTGAAGGGGAAAATGATCGTTTTTAACGGGTCAGGGCGAAGCCCTGCAGAATAAATATCCCCGGACAGGCTGAATAGCCATATGAGTTGATGTATTGATATCTCAAGAATGCGAGTTGCTGAAACCATGGATCAAGACACCACCTATATGAACGAGGCCATTGTCCTTGCAAGGCAGGCAATCGGCAGAACCGCACCCAACCCCAGTGTCGGTGCACTGGTCGTGAAAGACGGTCAGGTAAAGGGCAGGGGCTTCCATCCCAAGGCAGGCAAACCCCATGCCGAGGTCTATGCATTGGAGGAAGCGGGCGATAGCACTAAGGGCGCAACTCTCTACGTGACCCTGGAGCCCTGCAACCATTTCGGAAAGACCCCGCCCTGCACGGAGGCCATCATAAAGACGGGCATCTCCCGGGTAGTAGTGGGAACCCTTGACCCGAACCCCATTGTGGCGGGCAAGGGTATAGAAAGGCTCAGGGCGGCAGGCATAGTGGTGGATGTGGGGGTATGTGCCAAGGAATGTCATGACCTCATGGCGTGGTATGCCTTCTGGCTCAAGGCCGGCCGGCCGTATGTCATACTGAAGGCCGCCATCACCCTGGATGGTTGTATCGCCACAGCAAAAGGGGATTCCCAGTGGATCAGCTCTGAGAAATCCAGACATCACGTACACGAGCTAAGGAACCGGGTGGATGGACTCATGGTAGGCATCGGCACCGTGCTGAAGGACGACCCGCAGCTTACCTGCCGCATGGAGGGAGGCCGTGACCCCATGCGGATTATCCTGGACCCGCAGTTCGAAATACCCCAGGATGCCAAGTGCTTAGGTCATGGCTCTCTTGTTTTCACCACCAAACCACCTGCTACCAGGCCGGAGATTATTGAGCGCGGGACGGAAACCGTACAGATGGAGACAGATGCTTCCGGCCTGCTCCCCTGGGCCTCTGTGCTTGCACATCTCGGAAAGATGGGCCTTCACTGTGTCATGGTGGAGGGAGGCAGCGGGATATACTCGAGCCTGCTGAAAAGCGGTCTTGTGGACAAGCTGCTCTTTTTTATCGCGCCCAAGATCCTTGGCAAGGGCTTGCCGCTGGTGGACTGGGGTTCACCCGAGCGGATTGCGGATTCCTTGAAGATCGTGATAAAAAAGGTTAATCTTATAGGCGGGGATATCCTCGTGGAAGGTACACTGGGGGAATAATATGTTCACCGG
>CAYMDG010000373.1:0-2985 GCA_964388905.1 uncultured Bacteriovoracaceae bacterium | reverse complement strand
AAATATGCTTATGAAAACATGGTGTTAATGAGATTTACCGGCACGGAGTGACCTGGCAAGTGCCTCGGTATCAGCCGAAGGAGTTGTACCGAGTTCTACATGCAGTGTTCTTTTGCAGCGTTCAAAAACTGAAAGCGCTTCTGCCTTCAATCCCTGGCAATGCATGCAGACCATGAGCAGCCGGTAGAGTTCTTCGGCACAGGTATCGATATCGAGCCCGCATTCGATGGCCTGACGGGCTCTGTCATACTGCCCTGTCTTCACCAGGTGTTCTCCCATCCTTGATAATGACTTGAGAAATTTCGCATGCAGGTATTCCCGCATGGGTATGACATCCGGAAGCCATTGTTCATCCGGGAGACACTCCCCCCGGTAGAGGTCAACCGCTGAACATATCTGGCTGCATGCTTCATCATAGTCTCCGGCAGCAGATGCCCTTTCCCAGAGCGAATCAGCCCTGTTCAGATAGTATTCAAATGCCCGGGCATCGATCCAGCAGAGGTGCTTATCGAGAGCGAGCATACCATTTTGCAGGAGAACGGCATCATGACGGCCAAGCAGCTTGCGCAGGCGGTGGAGGTTGGTGGCAAAAGCCTGCATGGCGAGGTCACCCTCAGCATCCGGCCAGAGGGTGTCTGCCACATACGTGTCAGCCACGTTCGATCCGCCCCCTGATATAATGACTTTCAGCAACTCCAGGGGCTTGTTTTGTGCCTTCCTGGAGAATGTGAGTGCTTCGTCGTCAATGAGGATGGAAAACCTGCCCAGCGTATAGATCTTTACCGGCCAGGGCCATTCTTCCAGATGATAGGGAGGCGGGTCAAGGGTGAGCCTGCGCTTACGGATGAGCCATTTCGCATACTCCGGCTCGATTCCAGCCTCGATTGCCCGTGCACACAGCCGGGCGGTCTCTGTTGGAATGTCCCCATATGTTCCAAGATGCCCATGCTCTCTGCCGAAGATGAAGGCCTCACCTAGATATTCATAGCCTTTAGAATCTTCGCCCCGGTCGAAGGCACAGGTTGACTGTAAGAGAGCGGTGTAAAAGCCATGCGTTGTATTTTCGATCATCCTGGAAGCTTCAAGGCTCTCTTTAATGTTTTTGTGCTCTTCATCATGCTTGCCCAGCATGTGTAAGGCTTGTGAGAGGATATAGTGTCCCAATGCAGTATGCACCTTGAAGCCCAGCTGATGTATGAACTCTGAAGTTTTGCATGCATGGAAATAGGCCTGGTTGCCATCGTTCAGAATAAGTGCCTCTCTGGCTTTCACTTGATGGTAGGTCTTCTTTTCCCACGGGCCTAACTGGTCATAATTGCTGGTAAGGGAACTAATGATTTCCTGGGCTTTCTGCAGGTTGTTCTCGTTGAGGCAACTCATGGCTGCATGGCACAAGAAGAAATGGTCAACGATATGAACCCCGATTTCATCAGCCATTCCAAGACCATCATTCACAGCGTTGAGACATTCTTCATGGTTCGCCTTCATTACATGGTAATTTGCTTCCATAAGATACATGAAAAGGCCGGTTACCGGTGGAATGTCTTTTGATTTTATAATTGTTTTCAGATGTTCATAGACAAGGTCCATCCTGGGGACATCAAACTGAAGAATGTAATAGAATAGAACAGCATGGATAAGGCGTGCCTTGATGGTTATGGGGATCGGCTGTTCCAGGAGAGAGGCTGCCCTGTTGACCCATGTCCCGATCCGGGGGTGTTCGGGCTGATACAGCACAAGGGCAGTAACCATGCCGTCGATCAGCCTCGCTTCTAGCTCCTTTGAGGGGATTGCCTTGCCAGAGCCGAAGATTTTCTCGATCTCTGGTATCCAGGGTTCATATTGCGCAAAATCCGAAAACAGAAGCTGTATCGACTCTGTGATGCCGGAAAGAGAGAGCAGTATCCCTTCTTTGTCATTGTCAGATGAAAACCTCTTAAACGTTCTCTCAAAGATCTTCTTCGCACTGTCCGGATCGGATGACTGGAGAGCAGTTCCTTTCCAATACATGAGCCAGGGGTTCTTCTCCATGACATCATCTGGGACAGGCTTAAGCCACTCCTGGAGGGTATTGTAGCGTCCCTGGTCTATCAGTGCGGGGGCATTCTGTAATATCAGGGGCACCATGGCTTCCCAGCCTGATATCCTTCTAAGCAGTTCCATGGCCGCCTCAACCTGACCGCTTGCCACCAGGATGTCTGATGCTGAGCCTGCAACTGTATCAAGCTCCTCCCTGGAGAGGGACTCGCCGGCCATCTTTGCTAGAAACTCCCTGAAGAGCGGATGGTATTCATAGGAAGATTCGTCCCTGAAATGCTTCTGGATGAAGTAGTTGTTACGGTACAGGGATGAGAGAATACGGCCCGAATCAGTATTCCCGGTGAGATCCCGGGCCATTTCCACTGTCATCTTCGGCAGGAGGGAGGTCTTCATCAGGAAGTCTCTTGTAGTCGTATCCATCCTGTCAAAGAGTTCCGACCCGAAGTAGTACATGATCTCTTCAGGGGTGGAGCCATGAGGCTGAAGATCATGGTGACCCTTCTGCTTCAACTCTCCCAGCATAAGCGTAAGTCCTGCAGACCATCCATCCGTGATCTTGTAAATACGCTCGACAGTCTCCTGTTCGGCGGCCTGCGGGTGTCTCATGCGGATTATCTGCTCGGTCTCTTCATGACTGAGCCTGAGATCATTCCATCCCAGCAGGCCCATCTGGTTATTTGCCTGCAGCCTGGCATAGGCCGGAGAAGGAGAAGCCCTGCTGATCAGGAAAACACTGATTTCTGAAGGAACTCGTGTCAGACCCGTCAAGAGATTGCTGTGAAATGATGAAGTCTCAGGTACATCCTGACAACTGTCAAACACGATGGCAAAACCCTGAGAGTTCTCCTTCTTCTTTTTCTTTGTCCTGGCGGAGGAAAGGAGATGGTCGGAAAGATCCTCGAAGAATCTCAAGGTGAATGCGGGAAGACTGACAAGGTATTCCGG
>CAYMDG010000372.1:0-2997 GCA_964388905.1 uncultured Bacteriovoracaceae bacterium | reverse complement strand
CACTCTTTCCTGAATGAGACTTATGACCTTGCCGTTATACAGGACAACCTTTTTCCTGCTGGACGGCGAATAGCCAATCTCCTGAAGGGCTGTGCCATCCTGGCTGAAATAGAACTCAAGCTCGCTGCCCGGCCGCATCCTGGTAAGCTTGCAGACTCGGGATGCCTTTTTCGAGATGTACAGCGCGTCTTTCCTTGATACCCCGTTCTTCACCAGGATGTCACAGAATACATCGCCTTGCTGAATTGCATATACTTTCATGGGTTTTGCCAATGGGGCAGGGGGCAGTTTATGTGCAAGCTGTTCCTTTACCAGGCTGTTCCCGGATGGTGAAGAAGTTATGCCGGTGCTGGCGTACAGGACGCATGGTAAGAAGATTTGTCCAAGGATACCTGCTATGCATGCAAAAAAGAAGTTCCGCACGCAGAACAATTTTATGTCTTTGTTCATGGGATGGAACCTCCCCGCAGAAATTCCTGATAGATATATCAGGCTCAATAACATTAACAAGGGCTATACTATGGAGGGAAGAGAAATGCAAGTTCAGTTAATAAATAATGATATCAATAGGATATCTAGAAAATATGCATTCTCATTCTGTTAAGATTAAACCAAGTCGCTGCCGGCTGGTGGCAGTTCGTTAGCAGGCTTGGTGAAATCGCCTTTGCGCTTGTCCCTGTCCCGCTTCCGCTCCTGGCAGAGGAAAAGCAGTGCAGCGGCATTGGCCTTAACATGGGCAAACAGGCTTTCCGGCCCTGTATATTTATTATGGTGCTCCAGATTGTATTCAAGATCCTTGATGGCCTTGGCCAAGGCCTCCTCATGCATGCTGTGCTTTTTCTGTACCAGGATCTTTTTGGCTTGTGCTTCAAATTCATCCATGTCAATCCTCCTTTTTTTGAATATCGGAAAGATATGGCCCGGTCAATTTTTAGGCAGAGTGTTCTTCTCCGTCTTTTCTATCTTATCGATCTTCTCGGTCTTATCGTTCTTGTCAGATTTGTCAACCTTCTCATCAACCGACCACTTGAATTCGGATACCTCGACCTTCTTCTTGGTTTCTATGCGCTTCACCTGTACCGGCTTGAGGACTATTTCATAGATCTTGCCTTCGCCTGTGTAATTATCCAAGGCATCTTTTAAGGACTGGTAGATCTCGATCTTCTGGCTGCCGAACATGGTGTCCTTTATAATTGCAAATTCTTTTGCTGATGCCGCACTTGTGATGATAAGAACGGCCACGCAAAGCATGAATATTTTTCTCATAGCCTATCCCCCTTCATCCTTTGTTTTTGTCCGGCATTTTCACAGATATGTCAATCGGAACATGGACATAATGGGTAGAGCCCGTTTAATTTATCCCGGATTTTGCGGTTAAGAGGTGCATAAACTGATCCGTTCAAAAGCCGGGTTTAATAAGCGTGTGAGGTTATGCAGAGGTCTACTTCTGTTCTTAAGGCCTGATGCCCAAGGCCTCTTTATATTTATCAAAACACATCCGTTCTATGGAAGTGAGCCGTTCAAAGGCCTTGTGTAAAGAGGTTGAAGAGCTTGCAAAGACCCCGTGGCCGTGGACAATGGCTGCATGGCCCGCCTGCATGGCCTGCGGCAATGTGTGCACGAGCCCGTGTCTGCCGGAGCCTACCTCACCGGCCACCACTGGCACATGGCCGATGGTCCTCGTATGCCCGAACTGCAAGTGCCCGCCCGCCATGGACATGATCACCGAGAATCTGGGATGGCCGTGCAGGATGGCCGTATCTCCGGTGAGTTCATATATCTTTACATGGGCCCAGAGCTCGGATGATGAAGTGATCTCGCACGAGGAGGATCCATCCATGGGCACACAGTCTATGCGTCCCGGGAGTTCGTCCAGGGAGGAACCCGTCTGGGAGATGTATATGAGGGCGTCTTTCCTGAATGAGATGTTGCCGAAAAAGGAATCCACCAGTCGGGCTGCCACGGTTGCCTTGCCTGTCTCATCCATGTTCTTGATGATGCCGGCTTCGTCTATGGGGGTTCTTACCGGAAGAGGGCTTGATAAGGCAGGAGGTGCGAGTTGTAAGAGGAACCGCTGGCAGATGTCGATCTGACGTACTGATGGCGGCGCATTCCCTTCAAGGCCTTGCAGGCCCAATAATATGTCGGTGAAGAATTTGACAAAGCAGGCAAAGCATATGGAGCTCATTACAACAAAGGCCTGTTCAAGTGACACCGTGCCTGTGGTAATTATTCCGAGGCCTTTGACAATGCATCCCTTCCTGGAATTCAGGGCACAGGCAACGAGGACCGGATCAAACGATCCGACCACCGGTATATCATGGATAAAGGTGAGGCTCTCGGTGTCCTTGGGCGAGATGAGACCCGGGTCTACCAGGGCCAGTTCGCGGATGATCGCCCACCTGAGTGGATCTGGCCTTGCTATGAGGAGGCTGTTGATAGCGAGATCATCGAACAGTGCCCTGACCTCATCAGGTATCCTGTCGTTGTTGGTGTAAATCTCATCATCCAGACCATAGAGCTGCGCATCGGCCGAATCTGTTATGAGGCCGTGGTCCAGCAGTTTCTTAAGATATTTGTTCACCTGATCCTGCATATGCCTAGGTCCTTCATGCGCATCTCGGTGAGTGTGCCGTCTTCGTTGCATCCTCGAATCCGGTAGTATCTGGAAAGGGCCTCATCAAAGGCCGCCCTGCTGATGGGAATGATATCAATGCCCGGGCCGTTCGTGCCGGGCTCTTTATAGAACCGTTCCGGGAGCATGTCGTCCTTTCGGGTGAAACCCCTTAGGGTGTTGATATGGCGTTCAAGGGTATAGATATTGTCCCCGAGCCGGAGCAGATCCTGGGTGTCGTAGGCAAGCCCGGTTACCGCAGCGAACCCCTTGGCATATTCTTCAAGCGAGGCGCCCAGGCATGCGAACTTGCAGGCACCTATTGAATCGATGACAGCATTGAGGTCCTCTGCTATTTTGATGATCCTTGCCTTGCCGGAAAA
>CAYMDG010000371.1:0-3026 GCA_964388905.1 uncultured Bacteriovoracaceae bacterium | reverse complement strand
GGGCGCTCGCTGAAGGCCCTTGGCAATTACCTCTGGGTGGGGTTGTTCGTGAGCATGAGGCGGTTAATTCCATTCTCCAAAGAAATGTATAGCTACTCATGGTTTTGCATATATCCGCGCAGAACCTGCAACCATACATGCCCAAAAAGGACGTAAAGGTATGAAAAAGACCATGATCTTAATCCTTTCCTGCTTCATCCTGTGCACTGTATACGGATCAAAAGCCTCAGCAGGCCAGGTGGTAAGTGATGATGACAAGGCCTGGGCCAAGACCGCTATCGTTCAGGAACAATCCCAGGGGGCCATTGCCGCACCGAATACTTTGGCTGTCCTGGCTTTTAGAAACAAATCCGGACAGACCTCTCTGGATCCACTCCAGAAGGGCTTTGCCTTCATGCTCATGACAGATCTCCATCAGGTGGAGGGCATCCAGGTAGTGGAACGGGTGAAACTCCAGGCCCTTTTGGAAGAACTCAATCTCGGTGCATCCGGGATCGTTGACAGCAACACCTCCCCTCGGCTAGGCAAGTTGCTGGGCGCAAGCTACCTGGTTGGCGGAGATATCACAAGCAACCAGGCTCCGGATCTCTCTGTGGTTTCCGACCTCCTTCAGGTAAAAAATCAGAGCTCCCTGGGTCAGCCTTCTGCAAACGGGCAGCCCGAGAAAATCTTCGATATGGAGAAAAAGATACTTTTCGAGATTATTGAACTGCTTAAAGTCAGGCTCACCAAGGCACAGAAGGAAAAGCTCAAAAAACCGCTGACAACAAGCTACCGCGCTCTCATGAACCTCTCTATGGGACTCGATGCGAGCGACCGGGGCAACTACGGCGCGGCTGATTTCTACTATCGCAAGGCCCTTGAGCAAGACCCGCAATTAAGCCCTGCTACCGATGCCATCAAGGAACTCATGGATCTGAAGCTCGTGACCGTCAATCCCAGGAGCAGCGCCGTCCTGGCAACACAGGAAGAGCAGAATTCGTCGACGCTCAGTGTCAAAAAGAATATCTCTACGTTCAGGGAGTTCAGGCCGGCAGCCAGCGGTGAGATCCGCGTCAGGTGGTAGGAAAGGGATGATAACCATGCGTAGCATTCATCTTTCTCATACAGACCAAAAGGGAGTGGATAACGGATCAATCCTGGCGAGCAGATTCATTGTCATCATTATTATGGCAATGCTGTTGAGTGCCTGCAGCAAAGGAAGTGGCGGACATGGTACGGGAGGAATCTCCTTTTCCCTGAAGATACCCGAGGAAGCAGCCCAACTGCAATACAAGGCAGCCAACATCGCCTGTGTTGAATACGGCATTGTAAATGTGGATGCCCAGGTCCGCGACAGCCAGGAGAACCTTGTGGCTACGGGAGGTCCCTGGTCGTGCGACACGGGAGAAGGGACCATCAGTAGCATAGAAGAAGGGGTTGGATACATCATCTCCCTATCTCTGAAGGACTCCGGCGGAAATGTCATCTTCCATGGCAGTAAAGGAAGTATACAGGTTATTGCAGGGCAGATCACGGATGCAGGGATAATTGAACTTACCAGCTCGAACAATCCCCCTGTCTTTAAAAGCATTGCCAACCAGCAGGTCAATGAGTTACAGCCCGTGAACATTAGGGTTGAAGCCTCTGACCCTGACGGAAACAAACTGACTTACAGCGCTACCAATCTCCCTACCGGGGCAACCTTTGACCCCGCAGCAGGCGTTTTCTACTGGATACCGAGCTATGACCAGGGAGGAAACTATACAGTCAGCTTCCAGGTTGTTGACGATGGAACACCACCGGAAAGCGCTGCCTTGGATGTAGTTATTACTGTAGGCAATGTGAACCGTCCGCCGGTGCTCTCAACCATAGGGACCCAGCACTTCACCTTGCTCAGTCCTGGCTCTATCACACTCTCAGCCACTGACCCGGATGGGGACACCCTGACCTATGATGTCGCGGGGATGCCCTATCCGTTCGGCTTTGGTTATCTTCGAGGCTCAAGCATTGATCCCGCAACCCATGTTTTCGCCTGGGACCCGGGTTCAAACGATTACAGTCCAGGGGAATACAAGGCCCTGATACGGGTGAGAGACAACGGTACTCCCATGATGTGTGACTATGAATGGGTGACCATCCAGGTCTATGACAGCTCGACTGAGCTTGACGGCCTCAGGTATCCTATCCTCGATCCTATCGGTTCAAAGCAAATAAGCGTTGGACAACCCCTCATATTCACCATTTTGGCAAAGGATTCAGATCCGATAGCCTCCCTGATCTATTCTGCTAAACCTCTCCCTTCAGGCTCTTCCTTCAGCATGGGTACCCGGCAGTTTATGTGGTCTAGCCCCGGACCTGCTGGAAACTATAAAGTGCGTTTCATAGCAAATGATAACCATGATACTTATAACCAGCAGCAGGTATTTGAAGATGTGGTGATCACCGTGGGAACAGTGAACAGGCCGCCCGTTCTGGATCCCATCGGAGCCAGGGATGTCGCAATGGGTAATACCATGCAGTTCGTTGTAACGGCCACTGATCCGGAAAACAATTTACTCACCTATTCTGCAGATCTCAGCAAGTTGCCTCCAGGAAATCTTGCAACGTTTAATCCCGCCACACAGACATTCTCCTGGAGCGTACCCCCCTATGATGGTACCATTCCACACTCAACCACATGCACTGTACGGATTACCGTTACAGACAATGGATCTCCCCAGGAAAGCGATTATGAAGATGTTGCGATATTGGTTGAATAAATGTCTATGATGAGGAAGGTGCTCATATGATATACCGGCTTTTAGTTCTCATATTCATTATGGCTACGATCACTTGCAGTCCTGCCTTTGCCCTAGAAAAGCAGCTCGACACCGGGGTAAGCGTCACCTGGTTCAAAAGCAATAACAGCGACAAGGGCACCCAGGTGGCCATTCCCATACGAGCAGGGTTCGTATATGAGGGATTCAAGGGCCAGCTTTTAAACGCCTTTGCCTACACCTCCATAAAGCCCGATGAGGGAGACTCGGTATCACTGAGCCGCTTTC
>CAYMDG010000370.1:1801-3050 GCA_964388905.1 uncultured Bacteriovoracaceae bacterium | reverse complement strand
CCCGAGGCCGGACTTGAACCGGCACAGAACTAAGTTCCGAGGGATTTTAAGTCCCTTGCGTCTGCCAATTCCGCCACTCGGGCAGGCAAGAGTGGATGTAAACGCATCGCATAAGTCCTGTCAAGCATCTCCTCATCTTTTTTTCGTTTCTCTTCAGGAATCGGCGTTCTTGTGGTATTGCCATAAATCAATTGGGATTTGTTCCGAACATACTATTTTAGGGGCACGCAGATGCAACTTGAAAGGAGCATGTTATGGTAAAGGTGACCTGCCTTGGTGCTGCCGGGACTGTTACGGGTTCGAATTTTCTTGTAGAGACTACATCGGGTAAGAGGTTCTTGGTGGATTGCGGTATGTTCCAGGGTGGCAAGAAGATGGAACTGCGCAACTGGAGGGAGTGGGACTTCGACCCATCGCAGATCAGTGCGGTCTTTCTCACGCACGCCCACATCGACCACAGCGGCCGTTTACCAAAGCTGGTGAGGGATGGTTTCAAGGGCAGGATCATCACTACGTATCCTACGGCCCAGCTCTGTGAGATCATGTTTCTGGACTCGGCCCACGTGCAGGAGATGGAGGCCCAGTGGCAGAGCAAGAGGAACAAGCGCAAGGCCCACGAGGAGATCAGGCCGCTCTACACCATGGATGACGCCCGGAACAGCCTCCAGTACCTCAATCCTGTCAAGAGTGACGAGATTATCAATATAGACGATGGGATACGTGTTCGTTTCAAGAATGCAGGCCACATCCTGGGGTCGTCCATCCTGGAGATGTGGGTGACTGAGAACAGCCATGAGATTAAGATCGTATTCTCAGGTGACATCGGAAAGGCGAACCAGCTCATCCTAAAGGACCCGGCCGAGATCTTCAACGCGGATTATCTGTTCGTGGAGTCCACCTATGGCAACCGTGTGCACAAGCCTATGGGAGAGAGCGAGGCCGAGCTGCTCTCGGCCATCAGTTATGCCTATAAGAATGGCGAAAAGGTAATTATCCCAGCCTTTGCTGTTGAACGTACCCAGGAGGTCCTCTACCTCCTCGGTGAGTTCCAGAGGCAGGGCAAACTGCCGGATATCCCGATTTATCTCGACAGCCCGCTGGCTATCAAGGCAACCGAGATCTTCAAGCGGAACAAACAGGATTATGATGAAGAGGCAACGGCCATTGTGAAGAACGGCATTGACCCCTTCAGCCTGCCTAACCTCCATTATTGCGAGACCTCAGCCGAGTCCATGGCCATCAACGAACA
>CAYMDG010000370.1:0-1701 GCA_964388905.1 uncultured Bacteriovoracaceae bacterium | reverse complement strand
AAGGCCGACATGCTTACGGTCTTTGCCGAGGTTGAGCGCCAACTCGCCATTTTAAAGAAGCGCATTGAAAAGGATGAATACCGTACCCTCATCACTGAAGATGAGATTGACCGGCTCAGATACGTTGAGGAGGAATTGAGCGGGATATTGGTCTAGGGAGGATTCCTTATCCCTTTCTCATGTCATGTGCAGTGTGTTGTTCTGACTTGAATATTAGGAGAAACTGAATCCGGAACCTATGAGAGGAGGGATCGGACCCGGCGAAAAATTGAAAGAACTTATAAAAAAATACAATACCGACCACCCTCGGTAATTTACCGAGGGTGGTCTTGGTGCCTTGTCAGAAAATTGTTACTAGCTGTCTTACTTAGGTGCGTCTGCTGGAGCCGCGGCTTCAGGAGCTGCAGCGCCGCCTGTTGTTGCGGGCATTGCCTCAGGTGCTGCAGGTGCTGGAGCTGTTTCTGTTACTGCTGGTGTTTCGGTTGCTGCTTCCTTTTTCTGGCAAGCGGTTATGTTCAACATAAGCCCAAACACGACAACCACAAACAAAACCCATAAAGAACCCTTCTTCATAGTCATAATCTCCTATCCTTTTTTTATTTCTGCCGATTTTATTCAGCAGGTGGTGTTACATCATACCTCTTGAATCACTTTTTCCTGTCATGCTCATCCTGGTGATACTATATTCGCTTCATCCTGCAATTTGCCCTTAGTGCAGGTCAGCTTCAATGTATTCCGCTATTACCGAGTTTTTCTGTAACATGTCAACAGCAACGAGCATCAGGGGATATTTGTATGGTGCATGCACGAACACAGGTGCACCCGCATCTGCTCTCGATGCATGTTTCGTTGATGCGCTTCTTCTTGTGGTGTAAGTCTTTCTCATCCATTGTTTTAGTGCATTCCATGCTGCTTTTTTCTTGCATAAACCAGAATAGGTGATTTGTCTACCCCTTTTTAACCCTCGTCGCCCACATAAACTCGTGCCTGAGTCCTTTCTGCTTTCCTCATAATACCTATGTCATCAAAACACAAATAGTAAGAGTGGTTTTTACTTCGTAAGTATGAATTCGTCCCTGCGGTTTTTTGCCCATGCTTCTTCCGTATTGCCTGGATCAGCGGGCTTTTCTTTACCATAGCTGATGGTGGTCAGGCGAGCCGCATCGATCCCTTGTGCTGTGAGGTAGTCGAGCGCCGCTTTTGCCCTCCGGTCTCCAAGAGCCAGGTTGTACTCCGTAGTGCCCCTTTCATCGCAATTGCCTTCGATCCTCACTTTGATATCTTTGTTGGTCTTCAGAAGTGCTGCAAGCTCATTAAGGGCCTCGGTAGACTCGGGATTGAGGTCAAACTTGTCAAAGCCAAAGAATATCTTTTTGTCAAAGCCGGTAACAGTGGCAGGAGCCTGTGCGGATGTTGCATCAGCTGGTGTAGCGCCTGCCAGCTTCATGTCCTGTCCGGTCTCTGCAGGAGCGGTTTTCTGCGGCGGTACAACTTCCTGGGCCTGATCGGCGGCCTTCTTAGCACAACCTGTTGCCATAAGTGCAACAAACAAACACATCATAACCGAACATACAAACAATCTTTTCTTCATGACCTCTCCTTTTAGCCTATAACCCAGTGATGTTTGGATTTGGCTGACTTCATACTCTTTCGGTGAAAAAAAACAAGGATAAATTAAGACCCTCGGGGAAGGATATGGAA
>CAYMDG010000369.1:0-3071 GCA_964388905.1 uncultured Bacteriovoracaceae bacterium | reverse complement strand
ATATGCCCAGCAGGGGCTCCTTTCGTGCGTAAAGCCATGTCACGCTCTCCACATGAACAGGATGGACGGCAAAGATAACCGTGGCGAGAACAGCCCAGATGTAACTCTCTTCCTTGTCATCGTGAAAGGCCTTCAGCAGCTCCCTCATGAAGGCATAACATCCAATCACCATGAGGATATAGAGGAATAGGCTCTGGAGGTGCATGCCGAAAACCACATTGTCACGACCCCACAGGCTGAAGTCGACCATATAGCTCAAGTCCCTTATAGGCTGGTAGGTGGACCCGCTCTGGTACGAAAGTAATGTCTTTATATTATCCATGGTAGCGCTATGGAGTAAGGTGTTTTTAAAAAGGGCAGGGTCATCCCAGTTGGTCGAGCTGTTTGTGAATATATTGAAGTACAGGGCAAAGATCATCACAGCCAGCAGTATGTTGATGATCAGCGGTGATTTAATTTTTTCCGTCATAATACAAAGATCCTTTCCCGCTCTTTTAGAGATAGCAATTGGGGCCTGAGCCGGTCCTAAGTCATGCAGGCTCAGGATAGCATCACTTCCCATGGCCTACAAGGCACAAAAACATGTATCGCCCCATTGCGGGCAAACGTTGCCGCCCCCATCTTAAACTGCTGTTTCACCTGTACTTTCAAGCTGATGCTTGCTATCATCCTTTCTTATTTGCCTAACAGGAGGTAGCTATGCCGGCTTCAGCAAAGATGACCCAGTTCATGGAAAAGGCCTCGTGGATCCGGAAGATGTTCGAGGAAGGCGCACGTCTCAAGTCCATCCACGGGCAGGACAATGTCTTTGACTTCAGCCTGGGCAACCCCGATGTGCCTCCGCCGGCCAGGGCACTTGAACGAATGGCTGCACTGAGCGGCACCATGTTCCACGGCTACATGGCCAACGCAGGTTATGAGGATGTACGCTCCAGCATAGCCGCCCATCTTATGGGTATATATGAAGCGTCATTGACGGCCGATGACATCGTCATGTCTTGCGGCGCCGGAGGAGGGCTGAATGTAACCCTAAAGGCCATCCTCGACCCCGGAGACGAGGTGATTGCGTTAGCGCCTTACTTTGTGGAGTACGGGTTCTACGTTGACAACCACGGCGGGAGGCTTGTAGTTGCCGAGTGTGATGCTCAGTTCCTCCCGGATATGGAAAAGATCGCAGAAAAGATCACGGAGCGGACCAAGGCCATCATCATAAACACCCCCAATAACCCAACTGGCAGGGTCTATCCTGAGGCCACCCTTGCGGCATTGGGGATGCTGCTGAAGGAATACACCCAAGTGGTTGTCATCTCTGACGAACCCTACCGGGCCATTGTGTATGACAACCGCCAGGTGCCCTCGGTGCTCAAGCACATCCCCAATTCCGTTGTTGTCACCTCTGCATCCAAGGAGCTTTCGCTGGCAGGGGAGCGTATCGGCTATATCGCGGTAAACCCTTCTCTATACCAGAAAAAGGAGATTGTCGGCGCCATGATCCTTGCCACCCGCATCCTCGGCTTCGTCAATGCCCCTGCCCTGATGCAGAAAGTCCTGGCCGAATGTCTGAACGAAAGGGTGGATGTGGAGGTCTACCGGAAACGCCGTGATGTGATGAAGGAGATCTTTGACGATGCAGGCCTCAGTTATGCACCGCCTGAAGGGGCCTTCTACCTCTTTGTGAAATCTCCCATTGAAGACGAATTGGCCTTCTGCAACGACCTGGTGAACGAATGCGTCCTGGCAGTGCCGGGCAGGGGATTCGGCCTGAGCGGATATGTGCGGTTCACCTACTGCGTGGACGAGGCAATCATTAAGGCGGCTGCACCGGGAATCAAAAAGGCGGTCAGGAACAGCCTGTCCCGCTGACACGTAAAGGCCTGAAGATACCAGGCGATCCTGCCCATACAAGAATCCCCTCTCCCCTGGCAGGAGAGGGGTTTAGAGATCAGATTATGCCTATGCTAGAACGGCACGTCATCAAACTCAGGAGAACCCGGTGCACCATCGCCGGATCCTAGGTCCTGGTTGTCATCGCTCAAACCCCTGCTGCCACTGTCCATGGGCCCCAGTATCTGCATGTTATTGGCAACGATCTCAGTAGTATAGCGTTTGTTCCCGTCCTTGTCGTCCCAAGAACGCGTCTGGATCCTGCCCTCAACGTATACATGCTTGCCTTTGGACAGAAGCTTGGCGGAGTTTTCAGCCAGCTTTCCCCAGGTGACGATGCGGTGCCACTCGGTGCGTTCCTGCTTTTCCCCGTTCGGGTCCATCCAGTATTCATTCGTTGCCATGGTGAAATTCGTAACAGCCTTGCCGCTCGGGGTAAACCTCATCTCCGGGTCCTTGCCGAGCCTGCCGATCAGTATAACCTTGTTCACAGAACCTGCCATAAAAAACCTCCTCCTTCTTAAGTGTTGCAAAGTACGGGTATCGATTCAAAACGCACCATCAACCTAGGGACTGATCATGTTGCCTTATCGATGCTTCTATATGCAATGTTTCTCACCCCAAGGCAACAGGTTCCTCACGGGTTTCCGTGCATGACCGCCGCCCATTTCCATAGAGGCACCGGCCTAGCAGGCAAGCAGCAGAAATGCCTTCCACTCATCCGCAAGAACCGGAAAGGGCCCGCCCCTTGCAAGGCAATCGGGCCTGCCTTCAATGTGGGCGCCGGCGCTGCTCCACTCATAATCCTGCGGGTTCTTCACCAGGCGTGCATGAACCGGATTCATCTCGATATAGCGGGCAGTTGCGAGGAGCGATTCGTTATGCACCACACGGGACGAGAACCTGCCCTGCCACAGATGACCCTGCCACTTGAACCTGGCGTTCACCATGCGGGTGTACCGGCGGTGAGCCTGGCCGAAAGCCCGGGAAAAGTCGTCCTTCGAGCAGGGCACAGCCAGGAAGTGCACATGGTTTGGCATGAGACAGTAACACCACACCTCAACCCCGTAGAATTTGGTCCAGTGGGCCACCAGATCCCGGTATGCCCGGTAGTCGTCATCACAAAAGAACACCTTCTGTCGCCTGTTTCCCCGCTGGGTGATGTGATGGGGACAGCCGGGCACGAT
>CAYMDG010000368.1:0-3085 GCA_964388905.1 uncultured Bacteriovoracaceae bacterium | reverse complement strand
GGCGCGGGGAAAACGTGTCGGCCTATGAGGTGGAAAAGGTCATCCTCAAGAACCCCAAAGTCCAGGAGTGCGCAGTGTACGGGGTGCCTTCGGAGCTGACGGAAGACGAGATCATGGCATCGGTGACCCTTGTGAACGGCGAGCAGCTGCTTCCTGCAGAGCTGTGGGGATTCCTCCAGGACAAGCTGGCAAAGTATGCGGTTCCCCGCTATATCAGGATAGTCGAAGATTTTCCGAGAACCGAGACCTTCCGGATCAAGAAACACGAGCTGAAGGACATCGGCGTCACACCCGACACCTATGATGCTCAGGTCTGATAAAGCAAAAGGCCCCGGCTGCTCCGGATGAATAGGATGGGGAAAGCCTTGTCGGTACGAGGAAGTGTACGCAAACTCAAGGAAACTGAATTTGCCCTAAGCATCCCGTCATTCCCGCGAAAGCGGGAATCCAGAGTATCTTGCGCTTCCTGGATCCCCGCCTTCGCGGGGATGACACGTTGCTTACACAACCTAATATGTAGCCTGCTATTGCAAGGAACATGATGGATGGTTGCTTAAGGGGAGATAATCGCATGAAGGGCATGGAATCTCTCTTCCACCCCAGCGAGATAGCCCTTATCGGGGCTTCGGGCAATGAGGCCAAGATAGGCCACATCATCCTTAAATATCTCGAAGGCTGGCAGGGCAGGCTCTATCTCGTGAATCCCCGGGAGCGCTCGATCATGGGCATGGAGGTCTATGCGGATGTCTCGCAGCTTCCCGACCACATAGACCTTGCCATCATTGCCCTCGATGCCCACAGGGCCGTGGAAGCGGCCAGGAGGTGCGCCGACAAGGGGTTCGGCGCCCTTGTAATCCTGGCAAGCGGGTTCTCCGAGGCGGATGACCACGGTGCCGGCCTGGAGCAGGAGCTGAAAGAGTACGTGCTTTCCCGGGGTACACGCATACTCGGCCCCAACACCCTCGGACTCTTCGTTCCCGGCACAGGGCTGGACACCATCTTTGTCGAACATGGAGACTCCATGTTCGCAGCTTCGGGCGAGATCGCACTGATAACCCAGAGCGGTTCGGTGGGGGTGGAGGCCATCGGTGTTTCCGGGGTTACCGGCTGGGGGCTGCGGGCCTTTGTGGGCATGGGGAACAGGATAGACATCGGTGAAAACGATCTGCTTGAGTATTTTGCCCATGACCAACAGACGAGATGCATCGCCGTCTTGCTAGAGACCTTTCAGGACGGGCGTGCGTTCATGGAACTCTGCCGCAGGATAACCCCGTTCAAGCCTGTCGTGGTACTGAAGGCCGGCAGGTCTGAATCCGCCCGGAAGGCAATTGCCTCCCATACGGGAAAGATGGCCTCTGAGGGTGAGATCTTCTGGGGCGCGGGGAGACAGTCCGGGATCCTCCTGGCCGGGAACGAGGAACAGCTGACCGATTATGCAAAGATCCTGTCGCTGGAGCCCCCGGCCTACGACCCGCATGTGGCGGTGCTCACCTTTGCAGGCGGTTACGGGATCATCACCCTGGACTTGATCTCTGAGACAAACATGCTCGAACTCGCCAAGTTATCGGAAGAGACCGTGTCCAGGATAAGGCAGCGGGCCCTGCCGTTTGCCTCGGTGACCAATCCGGTCGACCTTACGGCCTCTGCGGACACCATGATGGTGGCCCAGACCCTGGATGCCCTTGAGACGGACCCCGGGGTGGGGATAGTCTTCTGCATCGCCTTTTTCGCGCCGCCAAAGATCGGAAGGGGGCTTATCGAGATCCTTGCCACCCACCGCAGCAGGACTTCAAAGCCGTTCGTGGTTTTTGCAGCTTACGGCCCCTATACCGATGAGATCGCTTACACGCTGTACAAGAAAGGGGTCACTGCCTTCACATCGCTGAGCAGGGCCGTGCGGGCAATGGATGCACTGGCGCAAAGGGGGCACTACCTGAAACAAGCAGGATGTGCCTGAACACGGATCTTTATGACCGGCAATGGAACTTAACAGGAGAGCTCGGAAATGATCAGGGATCTGAAAGGGATAATGGATTCGGCACTGTCGGAAGAGGCCGTAACGATCTCTGTTGCCGCTGCGGATGAGACCGAGACACTCCATGCCGTTGCCCAGGCATGGAAGACGGGGCTTGCAAGGTCAATCCTGGTGGGGAACAGGGATTGGATCGATGCCGTACTGGAGAAGCTGGGCATCCCTGCCGGAACCTTTGAGATAATCCATGAAAAGGATTCCGTTAAGGCTGCAGCCCTTGCCGCCCAGGTGGTCAGGGACGGGCGCGCGGACATCCTCATGAAGGGCTCTGTGGTGACATCGAAATTTCTCCAGGCAGCGCTCGGGTCGCCTGGAGGGCTCAAACAGGGGCTTTTCAGCGATGTGGAGGTCTATGAGGACGTGGGCCCCAATGCCCGGCTCGTGCTGGTGAGCGACGGCGGGGTGAACATATCGCCGGGCATCAGGCAGAAGCTCGAGATCATCAGGAATGCCGTCAGGGTCGCCCACCGTCTGGGCATAAAGAGCCCCAAGGTGGCCCTTTTGTCGGGCTCCGAAAAGGTGCACCCGGATTTCGCCTCGACCATCGATGCGGTTGCTTTGGTGAAGATGTGCCAGGATGGGGCGATTGAGGGCTGCATGGTGGACGGTCCGTTCGGTCTGGATAACGCCATGGACATGGCCTCGGCCCGGATGAAAGGGATTGAATCGCCGGTGGCGGGCAGCGCGGATATCCTCATCATGCCGAACCTGGAGGCGGGCAACATCTTCTGCAAATGCCTCCAGCATTATGCCGGAAGGATGCTCATCCATGTGGGCATGGGCGCAAAGGTGCCCATCCTGATCGACTCCCGCACCGCAAAGGCCCAGGAGAAGCTTCATTCCATAGCACTTGCAAAAATTATGTGCACCGGTGCATCTATGGATAGTGAGGTGGTCATATGATGAAGGATAAGAACCACATGATCCGCCAGATCTCGGTCTTCATCGACAACCGGCCTGCGAGCCTGGCGGAAATGACGCGCCGCATCGCGGACAGCAACATCAACCTGCGCGCCCTTTCCCTGGCCGAGACCCGCGAATTCGGCACGACAC
>CAYMDG010000367.1:0-3116 GCA_964388905.1 uncultured Bacteriovoracaceae bacterium | reverse complement strand
ATTTCTATGGTGGCAATGAGCCGGGAGTCTAGCAATGCTGCCTCACGGTGGACCGTTGCAGCAAGGTACTCCGGCATCTTGAGCATGGACATGAAGGCGTCCACCGAGGGGTACTTTACCAGGAAAATCTGGTCCCATTGCTCGTCTTGCGGAGCTATCACGCAGGTAAAGGCCTTGGACATCCAGATGGGCCGGGCCCCTACCTCACTGAGCTTTTCCATGGCCGTTTCCATGTACCGTTTATAGGCGTGTCTGCCCGAGCATTCTCCAAAGGAGGACCCCTTGGGATACAGGGCCATGTCCCGGAATCTCAAGAGATTGACCATAACCACAGGGGTGTCTTTGGGAAAGGTATCTCTCAGCCGGGCAATGCTTTCGCGGGTGGGGCTCACTGTCATCATGTGACTACCTCCTCATGTAATTTTGACATCATTGAAACCGCCCTGCCTCTTCAGCAGGAAGCCGGTCCATACAAACGGATGTGATCTCTTTGTATCTCTCTCCATGAACTAGTTGATAAAGTATCCAGCCACCCGCCATGTGCCGTCTTTCTCAAGCATGGCAGTCACGGATTCAACTGCACGCCCCTTGTTTTCAAAAGAGGTCTCAAAAAGCAGTACCACATACTCTCCATCCGGAACACCGGGCAGAGAAGTTTTATGTTCAGCGCTCTTGAGGCTTCTTGAAAGCACCCTTCCCAGGGGCTGTCTGGCGCCCTTCATGGCCTGTTCCCAATGGTCTTGCTTCACCATACCCTTGAAATATTGGCAGGCATCCACCCAGCTCTGCGCGTAGGCACCCTCATCGACGAGCTTAAGCCACACCTGCATCGCTTCGACAGCCCCGGACTCCTTTTCTGTGGCTGCCAGGGCAAGGCCGGGAGGAAACACGAAACACGCGAGTATCAGGCTGAACAGAATCCTATTCATCATGGTTATCCCTCTTTTGTATAACATATACCTTTAGCTAGCCGCTCATGGCTATGCATGGAGATCAGGGGGTGTATAGATCTGGAAAGAAGGGTTCAGGCCCGGACCAGGAAAGGTATTGGATGGTGGGAGGTCAAGGCCTGAAACCGCTCTAGCGCTCGCTATTTCTTTAAAAAAGCCTTTATCTTCTTTGCGTCCGACTCTGTATAGTACTTGCATGCCCCGCGGGTTGAATTCGGTTCGATGCCTGCCTTGATGATGGCATCCTTAACCGCCTTCATACCGACGCCCCATTCTTTTGCCAGGTTTGATGGAGTGATTGCCTTTTTCTTTTCTGCCATTGAATTTCACCTCCCGAAGGTATTGTTAGGTATTGTTCCTGCCTTTTTCACTAGGTCCTCTTCATTTTATGATATGAACTCGGTCCCTTAAAATCAAGGGTTCCCGGGCATTCCTTTTGTAAGTACCATTCTCTTTGGAAAAACCCAAGCTACAGGGCGGTTCTCACAATATGGGATTGGTGAGTGTCCCAACCTTGTCTATTGAAAGCTCGATGGTATCTCCCGGCTTCAGCCAATGGCCGTTCTCCATGCCGCTGCCTCCGGGCAGTGTCCCTGTTGCCACGAACTCGCCGGGATAGAGCTGCTCCTCCAGTGAAGCATAGGCGATGGCCTCACCGAGGGTGAAATGCATACCTGCAGTGGATGTCCTGATAATGCACTTATGGTTGATCCTTATTCCCGCCTGGAGATTATCGAGAAAGGGGAGGATCTCGTCGGCTGATGCGACAACCGCAGATATTGCATTGGCGAAGTGCTTGGCCTTGGCCGGGCCGAACCCGCTCTTCATTTCGGCCAGCTGCACGTCGCGTGCGCTGAAGTCATTGAACACCACAAACCCGCCGATGGCTGCCAGGGCCTCCTTTGGGGTTGCGTTCCTGATGGGGTTCACAATCACTGCACCAAGCTCGAGCTCGTAATCCAGGGCCTTGCTGTACGAGGGTGAGGAGATACCTTGAGTGTCCGTGACAAAGCTCAAATGGTTTCCCATGTAATAGATCGGTTTCCTGTACCAGATCCGCTTGGGCCGGAAGAGCGGGAAGGTGCGGCCTGTTATGCGTTCATATCCGGCAGCGGCTAAGTAGCCCACAGGGATAAAGCGTTTTGCATAACCGCGTGCCGCATCGACGGCGTGTCTCTCATAGAGCATGAAATCGCGGTAGGACCGTGGTTCAAAGGGGAGCAGGGGGGTATCCTCGTAGATGTCCTGATCTGCTTCATGAGACATGAGCCAGGCATCCATGAGCCCTTCAAGGTGCCCCCGGAAGGACGGACCTGTCCGGAGCAGGGCGATCATGTCGGAAGCGAGATGCGCTTCCTCAGGGGTGATGACCCGGCCCGCCTGGCTCAGGACGAGCCTGAGCGGCAGCCATTTGCCTTTGAAGAAGATCGCTATGGTTGGCGATGAATCGCCTGTAAGTCGGATACGCTTGAGCTTCATTCCCGGTTCCTTTCAAGCATGGTTATTGAATCTCTTCAGGCCGGCGATTGAATCAATCATCAGTCTATCAGCACCAATCCGTAGTAATTTCCCTGGCAGCTCTCATCCTTGAGCACCTCGATGGGGTATCCGTTTGTCCGCACCGTGGTGAACACATCTATTCCGCAGGCCTCCATGGACGGTCTGGCCCGCTCGGGGTGTTTGCATCCCTTTGGCGAGCATTTCCTGCAGATCCTGCAGGGCCCTGAGCCAAGTCCCATGGCCTTGTGAAAACCCGACAGGAATATCTCGCGCTCAAGCTCATAGGCTATGCGGCTCGTGTTTCCGAGCTTTGTGCAGTGAAAAAGCAGGGCATGCCCATAGCAGGCGATCACCTCTCTCATCTCGTCAGGAGTAGGTGTGTGGGGCGGGCAGCAGTAACCGAGGCCAAAGAGCTCGCACCCGAAGCGGCATTTCAAGGGCACCCATGGTGCAGTCTGCACGGTGGCTGCATTGATGATCCTGGCCTCATATGCGCCCAGCTCACATGCCCGGAGCGTAAAGGCCTTGAGTCTGTCTGAGGTGACGGGTTTCCTTGAAGGTGTCTTCTTCCTCTGGCTCATATGTTCTTGACCATCAACTTTCCCTTCAAGATGGCAAGACCCATGTCAATGACCGTATCAAAGGGCTCTTCGCGTTCTTCCCTCA
>CAYMDG010000366.1:0-3132 GCA_964388905.1 uncultured Bacteriovoracaceae bacterium | reverse complement strand
ACCATGCCCACCTGTCCGTCGCGGTAGCGGACCTTGCCCTTGACAGGCAGTTCCGTCAGGCCTGTGTACATGGCCTCGATCATGGGCAGGTAGAGGCCATAGACAAAGCGCCTCCTTACCTTGCCGGTGCGGGTGAGTTCCTCGTCATCGGCATCGAGGAGCTTGTAGAGCAGAATGAACCTTTTTATCTTCATGGGCCCTGGCAACTGGTCATTGACTGCCGTCACCTCTTCAAGGATGAGTTGCTCGACCTCGGGCCGCCCGGACAGGTCCGTATAGGTGGTGTAGGGGATCATGCGGTCCTCGGCCCAGTTGCCCACATTGCCAAGATCGATGTTGATGAGCGCCGTGATGAATGGCCGGCCCTCACCGAAGATGATGGTTTCCTTGATATATAAGGAAAATTTAAGTCTGGTCTCAATGAAGTCAGGGGAGAAGGCATTGCCTTCCTTGTCCCTTATGATGTCCTGCTTCCGTCCGATAATCACCAGGTGGCCGTCGTTGTCGAGGTACCCGGCATCCCCTGTGAGGAACCAGCCGTTCTCAAATGCCTTTTCCGTTGATTCATAGTCATTGTAGTAGCCTGCGAAGACCGAGTCGGAAAGCAGCATGACCTCCTGGTCTTTGGATATCTTCACCTCAGTGCCGGGCAGGGCCTTGCCCACGGTCTCGGGTTTCACCTCGTCATCGGGCTGGGCCTGGAAGATGCCGCAGGTCTCGGTGAGGCCGTAACATTGCTTCAGGTTCAAACCGCAGGCCCTGAAAAAGCGGATTACGTCAGGGCTGATGGGGTGACCACCGGTGTAGGCGCTGATGAATCCTGAGCAGCCCACTCGGTCGAGCAGGGGATTGAACACGAACGCCTTAGCCATACCATTGAAGAAACGCAGGCCAAGCGGTATGGGCTTCCCGGCAGATTTCAGGTCCACACAGGCCGTGCCGATTCTTTCGGCATAAGTGAATATGGCTCGGTTGATGGGACCGGCATCGTCGATCTTCACCCTGACCTTTGAAGCCAGGTCCTCCCAGAAGCGAGAAGAGGAGATGAGGAGGCCCGGCCCGATCTCCCGGAAGTCCGCCGTTACGGTCTCGGGTGTCTCGGGGAAGTTCATGGTCATCCCGCCGAGCAAGGCAACGCCGAATCCCCACATCTGGTCTACGATCCAGGCGGGCGGGGTCATGGAGAGCCAGTTGGATCCGATGCCAACCGGATTGGATTCGATCCACTTCTTGCCCATTGACGCATAGTTCCGGTGGGTGAGCATGGCCAGTTTGGAGATGCCCGTGGTGCCCGATGTCAGGATCATGTGGCACACCTCGTCAGGCTTGCCCTTGGCCAGTTCCTCGGCGAACAGACCCGGGTGCCTGGCCTCGTGCCTTTTACCCAGGTCAAGCAGTTCTTTATAGCTCATGAGGATCTTGTTGTCTGAATAACCCCTCATGCCCGTGGGGTCCACATAGATGATCACCTGGACGTGCGGGAGTTTGCCCTGCTGCTCCAACAGCTTGTCCACCTGCTCCTGGTCCTGGACCAGGATGAATCGTGCCTGGATACGGTTCAGTGCCGATGTGAGCTCGCTCGCCACGGAAGAGGTGAAGAGGTTCAGGCTGACCGCTCCGAAGGACTGAGAGCCGAGTTGGCTGAACAGCCACTCTGGGTGGTTGTTCATGATCATGCCAACATGGTCGTGACGATTGAGCCCTAAGGCCTTGAGACCAAGCCCGGTATACTTCACATAAGATAGGTAGTCTACCCAGGTGTAGGCCTGCCAGACGCCATAGGTCTTCTCCCGGATTGCGATGTTGGTATTGCCGAGCAGCCCAGCCTGATGATCAAGGGCCTGGGGAAGGGTGCAGGTGGAAAGTTTGTCCAGGTGAGCCGGGCTAACCTTGGTGATAGTCTTTCCATTTTGGCCCATGATAAGCCCCTATGCCCCTTCCTGAGTGTCCAGGCCCAGGTCCGTGGTGTCCCCGAGATATGCCTTGATGACATCGGGGTGGTCCTGGATCTCTTCCGGCTTGCCCTCGGCGAGTTTTTCACCGAAATTGAGCACAATGACACGCTCGGAGATGCTCATGACAATGGACATGTCATGCTCCACCAGGATCATGGTCTGGCCCCATCCGTCGTGCAGCTCTAAAAGGAAGCGAACCATATCCTCCTTTTCTTCCAGGGTCATGCCTGCAAAAGGCTCGTCCAGCACCAGCAGTCTGGGCTCCGAGGCCAATGCCCTGCCCAGTTCCACACGCTTGCGCAGGCCATAGGGCAGAGAGCCCACAAGTTCCTTGCGGATGGACTGCATTTCAAGAAAGTCGATGATCTCTTCCAATATCTCGTGATGTCTGATCTCTTCTGTCTTGACCGAAGGTGAATACAGGCACGCCAGGGCGAAGTTGTATGAGGATCTGGTGTGGCGGGCCAGCAGCATGTTCTGGAGAACGGTCATGCCCGGGAAGAGCTCGATGTTCTGAAAGGTCCTTCCGATACCCAGTGAGGTGAGTTTGTGGGTGTGCATATGAACAATGCTCTGGCCGTTAAAGATAATATCGCCGCTTGTCGCTTTATAGAATCCCGTGATGCAGTTCAGCAGGCTTGTCTTGCCCGCGCCGTTGGGCCCGATGATTGCCACGAGTTCGCCGGTATGGACCGACAGATCCACATTCTTGACTGCCTGGATGCCGCCGAAGGCGAGAGACAGGCCTTTGACCTCAAGCTCAGCCTGCCTCATCGCCATCTTGTCGGCGGAGAATATTCGTGGATGCCCTCGAAATGCCCTCACTAAGAATCCTTTGCTACTTCAGTATCTTGATCTTGTCCTTGCCCGGAGTGAAGAAGTTGGTCAGAGGCGTAAAGGTCTCGTTCTCGTGGATCTGGACGATCCTGCCCTTGAAGGAAGCGCCATGGTCGTCCTTGGTGTAAGTAATGTTTGGTACTAATCCGCCGAAATCCTCATTGTTGAAGGTTTCCATGGCCTTGTTGATGTTCTCTGGAGTGATTTGTCCGAACTTTTCCTGTGCCCGTATGAACGCCTTCTCCATGATCATGCCTACAACCACGCCCTCCCAGTAGGCGGCGTCAAAGGAGTCCACTGTCTTGTAACGCTTCCAGAGCTCTTCCATGATCTTCATGCC
>CAYMDG010000365.1:0-3136 GCA_964388905.1 uncultured Bacteriovoracaceae bacterium | reverse complement strand
GGCCTGGACCATGGTGATCCTGCAGGTATTATCACACCCCTTGCAAACCTTTTCCATTACAGATACTTCAGGGATAACAAGGCCTCTGAAGGATGTCTTTCTCAGGCCTTTTGCCTTGGCAAGCAGGGCTGCACCGTAAGCTCCCATGACATGGCAGAAGGGTGAAACCATGACTTGTGCATTGGTGATCTGTTCCAGTGCCGCCACCAGTCCCTTGTTACGGGCAGTTGCTCCCTGGAAGACTATTTTATCCTTATTATAATTTCGATTGCCTACGACTTTGCTGACATAGTTCTTGAACACTGCCACCAGAACACCTGCCATGATCTGGTCCCTGGGGTATCCTGATGAGATTTGTCTGGTGATTTCCTGATTCATGAATACAGTGCACCGGTCGGAATTGGGCAGGGGGGTTACCCCCATGACCTTGGCGCTGATCTCATCGAGGCTCATGTCCAGGGTTCTGGCCTGTTCCTCCACGAAAGAGCCGGTGCCTGCAGCGCATACATAATTCATGTTCACATCAACAATGCGGCCGTTTTCAATCCGGATAAATTTTGCATCCTGGCCGCCGATTTCGAAGATAGTACTGACATTCTCATCGAGTGTGAGGGCCCCCTTTGCATGGGCGCTGATCTCATTGACAATGAGGTCCGAGCCTATGATGGTACCTATGAGCTTCCTCCCTGAGCCGGTAGTTGCGCAACCATTGATTGCAAGGGAGCACAGGAGGTCTTTCTGGACCGATAATATCCCCTGAAAAATCCTTTTTGTTGCCTCTATGGGGTTGCCTGAGGTTTTGGTATAGATATCCAATCTGATGGTTCCTTTTGTATCAATGAGTACTGCCTTTGTTGAGGTGGATCCGATGTCCACCCCAAGAAAGCACTCCAAGCACTCGTTTTCGAACAGGTCATGCCAGATTTCATTTCCGAAGTTATCCATGCGGCGGGTCATCTCTGTAGCCGGGAAGGTGCTCTTCTTGAGTTTCAATGGACGAAGAGCGGAAGAACGGGCCTTGACCGGTGTGTGCTCCTTGAGGATAGTCATGAATCCGTTTAAGTTCTGCCCATGAAGCCGTGCAGTAAGGCTTAAGCCGCGCGCCCTTGTGAACGCAGGATTTTGGGCGATCTGTATCAAGGGAAAGATCTGTTTGAGATAATGACGGATATGAGGATTTTCCAGTAAGCCACCGGTGGCAATGATGTTGGCGCCATTGGGAAGATTGCCGCCGAAAACACTTTTAAGGCTGCTCAGCACAAGGCCTTTGCACAGTCCGTTGTATATGGAATATGCAGTATGCCCATCCTGCTGAAGATGGATAATGTCGGTTTTTGCAAAAACAGCACACCTTGTGGCCACCAGCGGTGCATTTTCGTCAATAGCGATACGAGGCAGATCCGTGAAGTCGAGGCCAAGCCTGAGCATCTGCTCGTCAAGGAATGAGCCTGTTCCTGCGGCGCATGAAGGATTTGTCTGATAAAATAGTATGTGCCCGCCCTCGTCAAAATTGACGAGTTCAATCTTTTCCGCACCGAAGATGAGCAGTTGTCTGCAGGGATAAACCTTCTTCAGATAATCTATCTCTGCCAGGAGTCCTTCATGGTGCCATCCCATGATATCCCGTCCGGCCAGGTTGCCTGAGAAACTCAGAAAGATAGGTTCAGGGTTCAGGCTGGTCACCTCATTGATTACAACCCTCTGGGGTGATCCCTTGTGGTGGATGTTTCGTGCAGTAACGACAGAACCGGGGATATCCTCGTGCCATAGTTTAATGTAGGAACTACCCACATCAATACCAAGAAAGCTCATGTTCACCTCCATATTCAAAAGGAGCGGCTAATTCATTTCAATACTTTTCGAGGGAATAACACATATGATTCATATGATCAATGGCTCCCAATCAGAAGCTCAGCTCACAATAACCGATGCATCCTGGTCAAAGGGGTTAGTGCGCATTGCCAGGGAGAAAAGGTATGGAAAATTGTCCTTGAGATGCTTCATGTAGGATATCCATTCTCTTACCAGCATCTGATATGCACGATTAATGTCGACTGCAATATGTTCACAGTCTTCGCAGGGAAGGTCATCAATTGTTTTTCTCAGCTTGAGCTCCTCCCCAAGGTGGAAAACCGACAGGAGGAGTTCGGTGAAACGTTCATGTTCCATAAGGTTGGGGTTTTCCATCATAATAAGCAGGAAATCCCTCTTCGCAAGGAGGTATTGCTTGAGTCTTTCAAGGTCAAGCTTTTCCGGTTCCACTTTATATACATAACTGCCCAGTCGATTCATGGCCTTGGAATATTGTTCATCAGTCCACTGTGCAGAGACAAGTAAATCATTCCTGATGGTACCCAGGTTGGGGTCGAGATCGGAAAAATAGGAAAGGAGGTCGGTTCCGAACTCGCTAAAAAAGACTCCAATAACGGTGTTGAGTTTTTGCATACGTTCCTGTTTTTCTCTTATATCGAGGAGTTCCTGTATGATGATAGTAACGAGCAACACCTGGATAAACATGAATGCAATGTCCATAATGGTATAGAAGATTAGATCCCGGGCATTCCTGAATAAGAGGTAGTCCAAGAAATAAAAAAGAGTGGACAAGATAATCAGAGATATGCCGAACAACATTTTTTTCGATAGCAGGCTCATCTTCGACAGTCCCCTTTATTTTTTGACGGATCCGGTCATCTTGCATACAGGGTTATTATTTGTCAAACCAGCGTTTGACGGAGTTCAAATATCTCATTACGTAGAGCCAATTGCAAAACTCAAAAAAGGGTGTCACCCCCCGCGAAAGGGGGGTCCAGAAGTTCTTGAAAAAACTGGATTCCCGCTTTCGCGGGAATGACGTCCCACGAGTTTTGCCATTGGCTCCGTAGAAACTCTTTTGTTGTTCTCATCAGACATAAAGGGGTGCGGGCTTGATGAATTAACGCTGCCCAATATCATAGAGTAAGTAATTAAGGGAAAGGAGCAGCAATTTGATGATATCTTTAGGATATGGATTGTTTGCCCTTATAATATCTACATACCATGAATAGTGAATGGAAAAAACAAATTATGAGCCTTGAACTTACATATAATCCTTGCTACGAGGTTAGCACTCATTTATAGTGAGTGCTAACAATCAGAC
>CAYMDG010000364.1:1473-3146 GCA_964388905.1 uncultured Bacteriovoracaceae bacterium | reverse complement strand
CAGGAAATAGACCACATAGGCGGTTGTGTCCACGAACGTTTCACTCAAGTGCATACCCTACCCCCTTCCCACCACCATGAGCTCCACCTTGAGGTCGTCGGGTGCCGATTCCCAGAAAAGGGCTATGTTGCGGCCCTTGACGATAGCCGCAAACTGCTCGGAGTTGTGGTCGACCTGGAAATACACTGCGTTTGCGCGGCGCGGAAGTTCCTGGGGCACACGGTCGAGGTGCGTTATCCCCGCACCGGGCAGGGCCCGCACAATGAGAATCGGCAGGTTCTCCCGCGAGCTCAGCTTGGCGCCTGTCGCCAGGGCGCCCAGCACTGCCTTGGAGTCCTGCGTGGTCTGTACCATCAGGTAAAACCGGTTTCTGCCCTCGAATATGGCAGGCGGCAGATCTGATGAATAATAGGTGCCGTCGTAGTTGAGTGCGAATACATACTCGGGGCCTGCGGTTATCTCGTCGAGCAGTGAGGTGATCACGCTCTGGGCACGCGAGAAACAGCCCCAGAGGTTCAGGTGGTTATACTTGGGGAGTTCGGAAGACCCGTCTATGCTATCACCCGATACACTGTACTGTTCGGAAAAGCTGGAAAGCTCGCCGATGAGCTGTCTGAGCAGGCCGTAGGCTGTCCAGGGATGTCCTGTGGATTCGCACAGGTGAGAGAGCTGGGGGATGTAGCGGTTGAGCGACCTCAAGGCCAGGAGATAGACCATGTCACGGCTGCCGAACTCGGCGGTATGGATGCCCCTGTCGCGCTTGAATCCCTCGAGCTGGTAACCGCGCGATGCAATCTGGTCGCGGATCTCTTTCACGATCTTTTCCAGGACGCCTGAGGCATTGATGGCGAGAGTCGGCGGGATGAAGCTGCCGGAGAGCACGACCTCTTCTCCCTGCCGTTCGATCTGCGCAATGGGCATGGTCTCGTAATCGCCGAAAAAGTCTTTTTCCGTCTCCCAGAGGATCTTGAGCGCGTATTTCATCCTCCTGACCTGGGCGGAAGGACCGCTCTCATGGAGGTCCCTCACCTCCTCCGTCGCGGCCTCAGAGACGAATCGGGTATTCACTCCGGTCAGGTTCTCGGTCCCGGAAAGGGTGGTGACATTCTCGCCCACCGGGTTGAACCTGCGGATGCCCAGGTAGATGGTGAACGGCTTTCCGCCATCTTTCCAGTCGCCATCGAACTTGCGCGGCTGCACCGCTGCATTGTCAGGGACAACGGCATAGGTCATGTCCGGAAAGACGAATTCGCCGCCATCGAGCTGGAAACTTCCGGTACCCAGCGCGGCCTGACGGATATCCATCCTTGCCGCTCCCCAGAAATGGGGAATGAGATATTTCTGGAGTGGTGCCAGGAGCGAGGCGTGATAAAGATCGGACAACTGGAAGTGCTGTGGCTGGAGAAACAGCCCCTGATGCCATAAGAGAGGTCTTTCCATTCTCAATCCCTTCTATTAATTAAGATATCATAATCCCTTTTATACGGATGGCCCTGATGAATCCTTTGAATCCTTCCTGTTCTTATTGGTCGGCCTGGTTTCCTTTTCGGGTTTGGCTTCCTTTTCCGGCTGCGGGTCCTGGAGCTGCCGGGGCGCAAGGATGAGATCGATATCAAGCTTGTCGGGCCTGGTGGTCTTGTTCAGCCAGAGGAATCCCGACCTTTCCGTTATCT
>CAYMDG010000364.1:0-1373 GCA_964388905.1 uncultured Bacteriovoracaceae bacterium | reverse complement strand
TTGTCGGGCCTGGTGGTCTTGTTCAGCCAGAGGAATCCCGACCTTTCCGTTATCTCGGGTATCTTGTAGAGCCTGGTGATCTTTTCCTTGTCAATGGTATAGTACCCTGCCACCAGGGCAACATACTTTGCCCCTTCCGCCCTGTCCACCTTGACATCCAGGTCCTTGCCGGGACTGGCCACTATCTGCTTGCTCACCGCAACGCCTGCAGGGTCAAAGACCGAACATTCCAGAAGACTGTACAGGCCGTTACGGCTCCCGGCCAGCTGATTGAAGGCGTTGGGGCTCATGAGCTGGTAAACGCAGATCACCAGGGCATGGGCCTTCTTGTCCTTATAGTTGAGCTGCTTGTCCGCCTTGAGGTGAAGCTCTATGGCATCCTTCTCATACCCGTATTTCACCGGTTCCACAGGCGCAGATGCGCACGAGAAGATAAAAGGAGCAAGGAAGAGACATACCAGGACAGCCCTTCGCATTATCCACCCCCTGTTTGCGTGAATGATTTCCGGCAATTCTTCTCGAACTGCCTGAGAAAGTCCAGCAGGAAACGTTCCGATTCATACCATGTTTTCACCCGTTTGTACTTCTCTTCAAAGAGGTCGAAGGCCTCGGCCTTTTTCAAAGGTCCGATCTTGAAGCCGCCTCCCGCACCCTCCATACCCTTGGGATCGAGTTCGGTGATGATATGGGCAGCCATAGTGCGCGCGGCCTCCTTGGATGACTGCTGGGCAGTGAGAAAGGCTTTCTTGATCCGGCCGAGGTACTGCTCGATGGATTGCACTTCACCGTGGCCCGATAGGCTGGTGCCGATGATCTGCCTGATGGTCTCATCGCCTGCCGGATTAGCACCCAGGGTTGAATCGATCAGGCCGATGAGTTCATTGAGCATGGAGAATATGGTGTTCAGGGAGTGCGCCAGCCTGTTTAACAGCTCGGGCGTGCTCAGGTCCCCGGAAACATCCCTTCCCAGGAGCAGCGGCACAAGACGGTCAAGGAAATCACTACCCAGGTCTTCAGGCATTCCAGGGTGCACAGCAGGAAAAACGTCCTCCAGCTGCCTGATGACTTCAAGGCGCCCTGCAGGGTCAAGCCCTTTGAGCTCTTGGGCAAGAAAGGCCTCGATCTTCTCCCGGGCCTGGTCCGGATTCGGGATAGAGAAGCCCCTTAGGGCATCTGCGAGGCTTTCAATGGATGGTGCCTTTGTCATGGGTGTATTCTTATGACCACCGTCACTTCTTCTCCGGCTTCAGGATCACGGTCTCTTCCAATCCATCCTCGTCTTGTTCCGCGGTCTTTTTCACAGCTGCTGGTTGTGTGGCCTTTGCCGGGGCACCCATGACGAGAGTCTCGTCAAGTTCATCTTCAGCAGGCCT
>CAYMDG010000363.1:1886-3153 GCA_964388905.1 uncultured Bacteriovoracaceae bacterium | reverse complement strand
GGCTGCCCTTCGGGCAATGATCTTCCTCGCCCCCATCTCCATGGGAGGCAGAGACTGCATGGGGATCTTCAGTTCACAACTGTATGATGGGTTGTAACGTTCGATGAAGGTCATGAAATGATTTTCAGGTCGAGCGACAACAACGCAGTCCACCAGAATGCCCGGGATCTTCACCTGCCGGGCATTGAGCGTCCCGCTTTCCGCGATGCGCTCCACCTGGACAATCACAAAGCCGCCGGAGTTCTTGGCAGCCATGGCTATGGCCAATGCTTCAATGGTCAGCGCCTCTTTCTCCATGCTGATATTCCCATCCGTGTCGGCAGTGGTGCCGCGGAGAATTGCTACATTTATGGGAAAAGTCTTGTAGGCAAGGCAATCCCTGCCATCAAAACTGACAAGTTCAACCAGGTCTTCCTTGGTTCTCTCATTTATCTTACCTCCACCAAACCGCGGGTCGATATAGGTCCACATGCCGACAGTGGTAAGGGTGCGGGGCTTATGGGCAGCAATGTCTCGAAACATATGCGATATTACTCCCTGGGGGAGGTTGTAGGCATCGATCTTGTTTTCAATTGCCAGTTTGCCAAGCTTGGGGGCTAGCCCCCAGTGACCGCCTATGACCCTTTTTACAAGACCTTCATGGGCAAGGTGGTTGAGCCCTTTGTCTTTTCCATCTCCCTGCCCTGCCGCATACACCAAGGTGAGGTATCTGGGTCTGCCTTTGGCCAAAAAGTATTCCTCGATCTTCTGCAGGATCTCCTCGGGCACCCCGATACTGACAAATCCCCCCGTTGCAATGGTGTCACCATCCTGGATGACCTGGATGGCCTCCTGAGCGGAAACAATCTTACCTTTCCTCATCCTGGAAGGCGGTAAATCCGAGAGCATGGGATGGATGCTGCCGCGTCTGGGCATAAGGATCTCCTTTTTGCGAAATCTACTGGTCAAAGGGGATCGACCCCGGCATGTGGCGCAAGTGAGCTGTGGCACGTGACTTCGTGGAGAAATCAGCGAATGCCCTTTTCACGGCGTCTTCGTGGAGATCCAAGGCACTGGCCACCTCAGGTACAGCGATGTCATGCTCCCACCCATAGAGTAGGTGGTCAAGCTTGTCAAAAGGGATACGGAAGAAAAATTCCTGATCGCTCACGGGCAGGCTGAAGGTATCGGGGCTTGGTGAGCGGTTGATGATCTCGGGGGTAACACCGAGGTAGTCGGCAAGCTGGTAGATCTGGTTCTTGTACAGGTGTGCGATAGGCTCTATATC
>CAYMDG010000363.1:0-1786 GCA_964388905.1 uncultured Bacteriovoracaceae bacterium | reverse complement strand
ACCGAATTCACCTGTTCCTGAAGGAACTCAACCAGACGAACTGTCTGGGTAGCCGGGTCGATGCGTAAGATATCACTACCGAATTTCATGCGCTCACCTCATGTTTATTCATCCAAATGAGAAATCACTGTTCCCTGCTAAGATCATTTTCTAGACAGGGCTTCTCTCGACATTTATGAGTGTCAAGGCCTCAAGACCTTTGGGATTAACCTCCTTGAGAAATCGCTTTACCAGGATATCTTCAGGGTCCTTCACCTTCTTGAGTGCCTGTGCCACATCGATCTTGCCGGCTGCAAAGGTCTCATGGCCTCCACCCTTGCCGATGCCAAGGGCAATCTTATGCGCAAGAAGCCCGGCCATGTAGTTCGTTCTCTTGGCACGGATAGAGAAGAGGACGGATCCGTTGTGCCTGCCATAGCACATGCACCAGCGTATGCCTTCCAACTGGATCAGTTCGTCGGCAAATTCTCCTATCATCTCGGGCCAACTGATAACGTCAAGCCTGGATATTATGGCATCCCCGAATATCCTTGCGCTGTTCAGAACTGAATTGAGTTCTTCAAAGTACTGCCTGGGTTTATCCGGATGTTCGATGCGGGAGAGCTTTTTCTGGAGTATGTGGGGAAAAAGATGGATAGATGCACGAATGTCAGCATCAGTAGATTGTCTACCCAGATCGCGTGTATCGGATTTGATCCCATAATAGAGTGCTGTGGCAACCTTTCTGTCCACCTCGACGCCACTTGAACGCAGGTACTGGGTGACGATGGTAGACGTGCTGCCCACATCCTTAGGGATGTCGAGGTACTCGGCTTTAAGTGAAGTCTTCCGTAAAGGATGGTGATCGATGATGATACTGGGAAATACCCCTTTTGGCAGATCGAGGTTGCCCGTATGGGGCTGGCAGTCCACAACGGCGATTACTGAAAAATTCCTTGGGGAAACAGTATTCAGGGGAACCAGATCTATCCCTAAAATCTTTATCATGGCACGGTTTTCTGCCCGGCCGATAATCCCGCTATATGCAATGACGCTTGATATACCTGCGATCTTCCTGAAGAGGTGTTTAAGTCCGAATGCAGCGGCAATGCTGTCCGGATCAGGGTTCTCGTGGGTAATTATGAGTACCTTGCGTTTCCCCTTGAGGAGAGTGAGCAGTTTTTCATCTAACGCATGCCTGGTCATGGTTTAATCCTTCTGGGCAAGATGGATCATATCATATATACGGGAAATATGGGTACCTTTCCAATAGATGCGGCCGCATAAGGGGCATCCGGCAAAGATTTCATGTGTGGCATGCACATAGTCCGGCACATGACCTTTTACCTCATCGCGGGGTCTGTCCACCAGGAGTGTATTGCAGCGGCTGCATCTGATAAAGGCCTCATGCTTAAGATCAAGAAAGGATGCAAGTTCCTGAAGCTGATCTTGTACATGGTCATGCGAAATAAACACCATGCCCCTTTTTTCAGATAACGCGCCTTTTCTTGTCAGTACGATTCTGCCGCTTTGAATGGCCTGTTTCATGAAGTCTTCGTCCCATTTGGACATAAATTCCGTATCAAAACCAAGGATCCTCAGCCATTTGGCGAGTCTGCCCAGGTTCTGGTCACACAGAAAACGGACCTGGGGCCCTGAATGCATCCCTGACATGGAATACCTTCTTGTTCCGATCAATAGTGATCACATCATAACGCATCAGTGCTTCTATCATACCTTTTGTCTTCAGGTAAGCAAGGGAGGCCCTTATGATCCTTTGCTGCTTCCATACCGGGATCCACTCGAG
>CAYMDG010000362.1:0-3156 GCA_964388905.1 uncultured Bacteriovoracaceae bacterium | reverse complement strand
ACCGACCGGTGCAACCTGAGGTGCAGGTACTGCATGCCGGAGTCCGGTGTACAGTGGGTCCCCCATGAAAAAATCATTAGCTATGAGGAACTCTATCGCATTTTGAATATATGCATCATGCATGGTGTTGAAAAGCTACGGATAACAGGGGGGGAGCCCCTGCTTCGTAACGGCATAATCGATTTTATCAGGCATGTGAACGAGATGGAAGGCCTCAAGGATATATCGCTGACCACCAATGGCATCCTCCTGGAATCCATGGCAAAAAAGATGAAGGAGGCCGGGCTTAAAAGGGTCAATGTGAGCCTGGATACCCTTGACAGAAAAAAATTCGCCTACATCACAAAAGTTGATGCCATTGATGAGGTCATCAGGGGCATCTGTGCAGCTCATGAGCATGGTTTGACACCGGTCAAGGTCAATGTAGTGGCTATCCGTGGGTTCAATGACAGCGAGATCCCTGATTTTGCCCGGCTCACCGTAACATTACCCATCGAGGTACGTTTTATCGAACTCATGCCCATTGGGTGTATCACCAAATATCCTGAGACTGAAGGGATCGGGGCTAATGAGATCAAAGATTCCATTGAGTGCGTGTATGGACCGATGGAACAGCTCAAGGCCGGTCTTGGCCCTGCAAAGGCCTATAGAATACCCGGGGCAAAAGGGAGCATAGGTATAATCGGTTCCTTAAGTGAACAGGATTTCTGCAGGGCATGCAACCGCATACGCATCACGGCCAGGGGAAAATTAAGGCCATGTCTTTTTTCCGAAAACGAGATCGACCTTCTCACCCCAATGCGTGGCGGCATCTCGGATGAAGCCCTGGAAATGCTCATTGAAGAGGGGGTAAGGAAAAAGCCACCTTCGCATGGAGTATGCCGAGGCCTGGACCTTGTTCAAGCAGCTCCTAGGTCAAAGATGTCTGATATAGGTGGATGAAGGAATCAGGACTGTTCCAGGGTATGCATCATTTCCAGCAGCCTGTTGAAGGATGTAAGATCTTTTTTAAAGAGCACCTTATTGGTGTTCAGGAATGAAAGTCCGGAGCACTTTTCCTTTTCAACAGCCCATACCACCTTGCAGTACAGTGATATATCCCCAATGTCATGGAGATCCTCTATGGCAAGCCTCACCACTGAACCCACCGGGATATGTGCCCCTGCTATACACACACCCTCAACGCTGGCATTGACCACAGTAATGGTCTTCACGGTCTCGCTGATCTCTATGGAACCTTTAACTTCAGGAAAGGGAACCCGTTCATGTATCCGTTTTTCTTTCTTGCTGTGCATGGTGATAAAAAATACATTGTAGGCACTGCTCTGTCAAGACAATACCCGCTCAACGATTGTACGATTATCTCCCTTACTATATAATGCTGTTCAGTTAATTGGTCATCTTTGGAATGATCACCGGTTATGAAACCACATGCGTTCGCTTGAAAGGGGGAGATAATGGATTTCGATCTTTCCGAGCACCACCAGATCCTCAAGGATTCTGTAAGGCGTTTTGCAGCCCAGGAGATTGGGCCGAAGGTTGCTGTCATGGACAGGGACGAAAGCTTTGACGAGGGCCTGTGGCAGAAAGGCAGGGAACTGGGATTTGTCGGCATGGGTATCAGCCCGGAATACACAGGAAGCTTCAGCGATCATGTTTCGCTCGGTATCATGGCAGAAGAGGTAAGCAAAATTGATCCCGGAGTTGCTGTTGTCTTTGGGGCCCATTCAGTCCTGTGCGGCAACAACATCGAGAGAAACGGTACACAGGGACAGAAGGAGAAATACCTGCCCCTGCTTGCATCCGGAACGATGAGGGGTTGCATGGGTATTACCGAGCCCGAGGCGGGCTCGGACGCCCTGTCCATCCGGACCAGGGCCCGCAAAGAGGGCAGGGAGTATGTGCTCAATGGGACCAAGATGTTCATTTCCAATGCCCCTATTGCAGATGTTGCACTCATCTATGCCACAACAGACCCTTCCCTGGGTCCGAAGGGATTGAGCGCCTTCATTGTTGAAAAGGCATTCCCAGGCTATACACGGGGCAAGAGTCTTTCAAAGATGGGCCTTCGATCGTCCCCCACCGGGGAGATCATACTTGATGAGTGCCGGGTGCCAGAGGAAAACCTGCTGGGGGGTGTTGAGGGAAATGGATTGGCTATAATGTTTTCCGGCCTTGATGTGGAACGCATCCTCTGGAGTTGCCAGGCCATCGGCATCGCCCAGGCAGCGTTTGATGCTGCACACAAGTATGCCAAGGAACGACGGCAGTTCACACAACCCATCATATCTTTCCAGATGATCCAGGATAAGCTGGCAAATATGCTTGTGGATATCGAAGCAGCAAGGCTGCTTGCATATAAGGGACTTGTGAGCCTCGATAAAGGAAACAAGAGGCAGACCAGGATGCTTGCCGCCCAGGTGAAACTCTATGCCTGCGAGATGGTAAATCGCATCACCTCGGATGCCCTGCAGATACATGGCGGGTATGGCTACATGAAAGAGTTCCCCCTGGAGCGGTTCCTGCGGGACGGCAGGGCCTATGCCATTGGTGCCGGAACGAGTGAGATCCAGAAGCTCATCATCGGCAGTTACCTCATGACATGAGACTATAAGGCTCGATCCAATAACATACGATAGGTATTTATAAAGAGCGTACAAAAAGCACAGCCGAGAGGTCTGCACTTCGATGAATGGCAGAAAGATTCTCCTCGTGAATCCCTGGATATATGACTTTGCCGCCTATGACCTGTGGGTAAAGCCCCTAGGGCTGCTCTATATCGGCGCGCTGCTGAGAAAATACGGATGCAGCATGGATCTCATCGACTGCCTGAGAACAGGACCCGGAGATGTGAAGAAACAAGGCGGGCATGGGAGGTTCCCCAGGGAAATCATCCCCAAGCCCGCTGCCCTTCAGGGGGTCCCAAGGTACTATGCCAGGTACGGCATCACACCAGGGGCATTCATCGATGAGCTTAATAAAACTGCCCGGCCCGATGCGGTGCTTGTTACCTCGATGATGACCTACTGGTATCCCGGGGTCTTCGAAGCCATCCGGATAATCAAGGAGCGCCTCCCGGGTGTACCCGTGATCTTGGGCGGCGTATATGCCACGCTCTGCACCGCTCATGCCCGGAAATACTCCGGCGCAGATCAT
>CAYMDG010000361.1:0-3159 GCA_964388905.1 uncultured Bacteriovoracaceae bacterium | reverse complement strand
TATCAAGGGCCTTTGTCCCGTCCGGATAGACATGGGTGAGCCCCTTCACCTCGACGATGTGGTGGCTCATGATATCCCCCCCATGATGAGTTTGCCCATGACCTGGGGCAGATTGACAAGCCTTAAACCTATGAACAGAGTACACCATGCGGCCGTGAAAGCTATGTCGGCCGGGCCCATAACCATAGGTCTGTGCAAGGGGAATTCACCGGAGAACCCACGGGAGAGCATGGCCATATGGATGCGTTGCGCCCTGTTCCAGGTTCGCAGCAGGAGATGGCCCAAGAGGGAGCCAAACACCCTGAATCCGAGACTCTGTCCGCCTACAGCCCTTAGCTCCCTCGCCCTTGCCATTCGCACTCCCTCCGAGGTGAGTACGAAGAGATACCGATAGAGCATCATGAGCTGGACGCTGAAGGCCTTAGGCACATGAAAGCGCTCTAATGCCATGCAGATTCCGTTGAATCCGGTTACGGCAATGAGGATTAAAGCTGCGAGCACGGTAAGGGTAAAACGGATCAGGATCGAGACAAAGGAAACGACACCGCCTGAAACGGGAAGTGTCCCAAGGGAAAACAGGATATGCCGGTCGTAGATGGGATTGAAGATGCCGATGAACACGGCAAAGGGCAGGCCGAAGAGCATTTTTTTCACCAGGTAGCGGGCTGGTATCCGTGCAATTGGGATGATGACCGCAGGAAAAAAGAAGAAGGGGATGAGCCCGGAAACCTCGTATTTATTGAAAGAGACGACACATGCCATGAAGACAATGAAGGTGACGAGCTTTGCCCTGGGGTCCATGCGGTGCACCGGGCTGTCCATGCATGACAGCGTTTCGATGTAATTCAGGTCATAAAAGGAACGGACTATCTCAGCCATGGTATTATGTATAATGCGTTCGTGGAAGCCCGAAGCTTCGACTTATGGGTTTATGCGGCGGATTGTTAATGAACACCTTTAACCGATAACCTTTTCAATGTGAATCCTACTATAAGGGCGAGGAACAGGACAAAGGACCCTCCCACGATGCCTGATACCGATGTGCCGAGCCGGGCGGACTGATCCTCTTTGTCTGCCTTTGCGGCAACAGTAGTGCTTTTGAACGTGTAGTCCGGCAGGAAGGCGGTCTTTTCCTGGATGGAGGCGAGTGTTGAATGTACGGCCTCCTTCCCCTCCAGCTCCGCCTTGCCCGAGACCTTCTCCAGGGACCACTCGAGCCCATCAGGATTCCCAGATGCATACCAGGAGACGAGGCTTCCTGTGATGAGGGCGGCAATGAGCAGGATGGCAAGAGTAGATTTTATGGGCATTCTTTCCACAGTAGCTAGCTTTAAGGACTCGTCCAGGATCTGGGGGGTTGCCTGCCAGACAAAGGTAACTACCGCGGTCGTTACAATGCCCTCTACAATCCCGATGGCCAGGTGGATGGGCTGCATGAACATCACAAAGGTGGAGAAAGGGAGCTCTGTTATACCGGAAGCAAGTGTTTCAAGTACCACGGTGAAGGCTCCGAGCTGGAGACCTATGATACCGGAGAGCGTGGCTCCCAGGGCAAGCCGTCCCCTGGTAATCCCGCCTTTCACAATCTTTTTGTATATCAGGGGGTAGGCGATGAAGGCAGGGAAGAAGCCGAGGTTGAAGATATTGCAGCCGAGCGCTAGCAGGCCCCCGTCGGCAAAGAACAGGGCCTGCACAACAAGGACCGATGCAATGACCAGGAAGGCTGCATAGGGCCCGAGTAAGACCGCCAGCAGCATGCCGCCTGCCAGGTGACCGGATGAGCCTGTGGCAGGGATGGTGAAGTTGATCATCTGGGCGGCAAAGACAAAGGAGCCCAGGACTCCCATGAGGGGGACTTTGCGCTCGTCAAGGTCTTCCTTCACCTTTTTCGAACAATATGCGATTGCAGCCGCAGAGGCCGCCCACATGGTCCCGCCTACTGCAGGGGATATAAGGGCATCAGCCACATGCATGGGATGCTCTCTCCTCTCCTTAAGGTGTTTCAATCCTCAGCCGGAGAGCATAAAGGCCGCCCGGACAGGCAATGGAGTAGCACAAATAAAATAATAGTGCCACAATAAAATGAAGAATATGATTGTAGTAACACGCAAAGATGGGGTTATCAGGGAGTGAAGCCTGGAGCAGGAGGATCTATTCGATGTCTTTACCCGTACTGGTCATGCTGAGGGCCCCGTGGCGTACGCCCTTGACAGAGCGGAGTTCATTGGCAAGTTTCTGGACCTCGCTGGCCTTGCCTTTTACTGCCACTATCTCCAGGCAGTTGTGGTGGTCCAGGTGGATATGCTGGGTGGAGATGATGGTATCCTGATGGTCGTGCTGCAGGTCGGTAAGCTGGCTTGAAAGGCCCCTCTTGTGATGGTCGTAGATGAAGGTGATGGTGCCGGCCACCTCCTGGTCTTCCTCCCACTCGTTCTTGACCAGTTCCTGGCGGATCAGGTCCCGTAGTGCCTCGGACCGGGTAGCATAGCCTTTTTTCTTGATGAGGCGGTCGAACTTATCAAGCAGACTGGCTTCAACCGATACGCCGAATCTCACGAGTTCTGACATAACCCACCCACGGTTTATTCTTAGTGCATGGTGCCATAGGGACCACAGGGAGTCAAACGCTATTCAATTTCGGCTTATGCTTATGAAAACAGGTATCATAATCCGATAGAGAGAGAAGCAGACGCTGGCATGAAAGGATCGATAAAGGTGATGCCTCCGGAGAACAGTGAAGATAGACGACTGAAGATAAAAAGAGGGCTCTCGTTGAGGACCAAGGGACTGCTCTTAGTTGCTTTACTCAATATAATCTCGACGAGTATCTTCTCGGCATATTTTTACCATGCTCAGAAATATTCAATTATGAAGGATATCGATGACAGGCTCCTCGCAAGTGCCCATGCAATCAGGTATATCCTCCCTGAAGGATATCATGGCAGGATAATCTCCAAGACCTCCATCTCCCCCTTGGAATATGCAAGCAACATCAACAAGCTTTCGCAGTTTTCAAAATATGCCGGAGTTACCTATCTCTATACCATGATGGAGTCAGGGAATAAAATTGTGTTCACCTCCACGAGCGCCACAAATGAGGAGCTCAAGAAGGGTGCATTTGATCAGTTCTTTACTGTCTACGAAGATGCCACCCCGAAG
>CAYMDG010000360.1:0-3160 GCA_964388905.1 uncultured Bacteriovoracaceae bacterium | reverse complement strand
TCCATGCATCGGCGCGGTCAGTCCCCTGTGCCCATTCGGACGGCCCTCCTTCGACAAAATGGCCGTCCCATGCCGACAGGAGGTTAAGCGCTGCATGCCATTCTCCTGTCGGGCCGTTATTGGTAACGGCATTGATGAACTCATCCGCCACAAAATCCCACGGAACACCCCCGCCGCCGAACGAATCGGTTGTGGCGATATTCAGGGCAAGATCCCGTACTTCTTCGTAGGTGAGATTGTCATTTTTGGACAGATAGTCATCAACTACATGTGCCCGGTGGAAAGGCCCGAAGAAATATGACGAGGGGTTGTTGTAGGAGTCGGCATAGCTGGCATTGCTCTTGTTGTTCCACCCGCAGTAATACCCCCTGGCTATGTTGCGGTCCGTTGAACGGGGGATGAGCACTGCAGCATCCCATTCCAGAGGGGCTCCTGCAGCACCCTGTGGCAAGCGCCATTCACCAGCCGGCCTCACCGGGTCGCGGCCTGACATCCAGTAGGCAATGTTTCCATCCTTGTCTGCATAGCAGAAGTGCTGGCTCACCGCTACGCCTTCAATGCCCTTCCCGAAGTCATCCATGCTCTTGGCACGTGCAAGCGCCAGGATCGCACCGACTGACTTGAACTCATACCCCCAGTGGGCATATTTCCATGAAATGAGCGGGGTCTGGTTGATAATCGGCCCGCGGGTGCTACGAACTACCGGTAACTGAACATCAGCCTGGCCTCTGACATGGATAATCTCCATGCGCGCAGGGAGGAGGTTGCCAGGGGACTCCAGGTAATAATCCACGGTATGGGCGTGCCCTACCTGCATGGACCACGCGTGATGCGGCGTCCGCCCGATGATGATGCCGGGAATACCGGGAACCGACATGCCCGAGATATTTACCCCCCCGCCCCTGATGGAGCCCTCGATGGTGATGGAAGGTACGGTGAATCCCATCTGCGGACCGGAGTAGATGATCGGCTTATGATGAGCTGTTTTGTTTCCGGATACTACCCATGCATAGCTCCCCATCTTCACGAATGCGTTGATCCTCTTCAGGTTCTCCATGGCGTTATTCATCCGCCCGGTTATCTCTTCCGCAGCAGTTTCGAAATCGGCTGTGATCATGGGTGCCGGGGCTGCCGCCTCCTGGGCAGCTATCCCCGGGGCCGCCCTCATCATCGCCTGTGGAGCAGCCGAAGGGATGTAGGTGAGTGCCTCCGGATCGTTCACCCATCTGAGGTCATTAAACTTGGCCATTCCGAGCTGCTGGTACAGTGCAAGGTTTTCTATCTGGCCGGTTTTGAAGGCCTCGCAGTCGAACTGTCTCAGCAACAAAGCCATCCAAGCCAGGACATCGGCCTCATCCCAGTATGCCGGAGTGAAGCCTAGCGCCAAGAATTCGAAAGGCAACAGCGTTGGGTTCGCATTGATCTCATCGATCCGTTTGTTTATGCCTTCCACATACGACTCCACAACGATCTGTTCCTCCCGGTTGAGGGCATCGAATCCATCGAACAGTTCCTGATCGCTATAGCCGAAGGTCCGCATGAGGATATCCGTAGACAGCTGCGACGATCCGAAAACCTCGGCAAGCCTGCCCCTGGCGGATCGTCGGTAAGTCTCCATCTGCCACAGTCTGTCAGTGGCTACTGCATACCCCATTGACTCCATTACATCACCGAGCGAGCCCCCGCTGATGAACCATACGCCTTTGCCATCCCGAACAGTCTTGACCGGCTTGTACTCGACCTTGAATCCACGAATGTCCAGATCCTTCTTGTTCCCGCTTCCATTGATGCTTGTAACAAGCAGATTGAGCTTCGACCACGATGAGTTCTGCCCGATAATGTGGCAGTTCAGCCCATCTTCGGGGGTCACATAAGCATGGACACCTCCGGGGATAGGCGTGAATCGGTCAGTTATTTCATACCCGTTGAGCCAGGCCTCAAAAGTGTCGGCCAGGGCACCCCCCTGGAATGATACAACGATCTCCACAGGATGGTAATCGAGGTTCTGCATGGTCTTGGGCGCTTCAATACGCGCTAGATCGGCCCATATCCAATGCCAGTAGGATAGAACGGGAAGCGCAGAGAGCACCCCGCATACAACAAGCGCAGCACATACAAAACGCGTTTTTTTCCCCATAAATACCTCCTTTGACCAATATTGAGTTTTGCGGCAAGCCAATCAGCAAAACCCTTCGGCGAAGGTTTCAATGGTTCAACTCAGGAAGACAGGCAGCAGAAAAAACTCCCCTGCCACGATCCGGTACCCCCTCTACATTCTAACAAACCGGAATCGTGACAGGGATTATCGGGTGTCAATAATGTCATACGGTCCACTGGACCGCATGATAACCCCCATGCAACAATTATTGGCAAATCCAAAAGCGCCCCCCTCTTTTCATAAAAATGGAGATACTCCTCCAATCAAAACATCTAAGTTGTGCAGACGGTGGTCTTCGTGATGTATTATCAGCAGTCAACAGATTGGCTTACCAGAGTTTGCTATGCAAAAATCATGCTGACAATACCTGCAAAAAAATAATTATGTTACGATTTTTACATAGGACTATCACAAGTAAAATGGAAATTATCATTCTTGAATGTGGAAGAAGTTTTCCATTTTTAAATGATAAAAATAATTGGTCCTGTTGACTACGCTCACCTGTTGCATGTCTTGCCCGTGCGTGCTAAAGATGGGGCATTCACCGGTTTTCGTTGATGATATGAATGAAGAGGTTTCCATGAAGACCCCGCTCCATCATGAGCACGAAACTCTGCACGCCAAGATAGTGGATTTCCATGGCTGGGACATGCCTGTCTGGTATACCGGCATCAAGGAAGAGCACATGGCAACCAGGAGGCATGCGGGTCTGTTCGATGTGAGCCACATGGGCGAGCTCGAAGTGAAAGGCGACATGGCCGTACGTTATCTTGACCACCTTCTCACCAGGGACATCGTTTCCATGGATCAGGGGCAGGCCCTGTACACATTCCTCCTGAACGATGGGGGCGGCATTATAGACGACCTGTTCATCTACTGCATGGAGCCCGGAAAGCGCTACCTGCTCTGCGTCAATTCCGCGAACAAGGACAAGGATTATGGCTGGATGCTCAAGCAGAACACATGCGGGGCCATTATTGAAGATCTGAGCGAGAGCTACGC
>CAYMDG010000359.1:1613-3168 GCA_964388905.1 uncultured Bacteriovoracaceae bacterium | reverse complement strand
TCCTCGAACTCGCCCCGGTACTTTGCCCCTGCAACAAGGGAACCCATGTCAAGGGAGAACACGGTCTTGTCCTTGAGTCCCTCGGGAACATCCCCGCGCACGATCCTCTGTGCCAGGCCTTCCACAATAGCCGTCTTGCCCACTCCAGGTTCGCCGATGAGCACCGGGTTGTTCTTGGTCTTTCTCGATAGGATTCGCACCACGCGCCTGATCTCTGCGTCGCGCCCTATGACCGGGTCGAGCTTGCCTAACTGGGCCTGGGCCACCAGGTCGATGCCGTACTTCTCCAGGGCCTCGTAGGCGGTCTCGGGGTTGTCGCTGGTCACGCGCTGGTTGCCCCTTATGGAGGTCAGTGCCTGCAGCGCTCGCTCTTTGGTGATCTTGAACTGGGCAATGATCTTTGCGGCAGGTGAGGTCTTGCCCTCTTCGATCATGGCAAATAACAGGTGCTCCACAGAAACATATTCATCCTTGAGGCGCGCAGCCTCTTCCTTGGCCTTTACCAGGACATGTCCGAGCCTCTGGGAAACGAGTATCTTGCCGGGCTCCGCCCCGGGGCCGGACACCTTGGGCCTGCGCTCGAGTTCCTTGACAATCTCGGCGGCGAAGCTGGGCAGCGGGACATCCATCTTGGCAATGAGCCTTGGCACGAGACCGTCGGCCTGCTCGATGAGCGCCAGCAGCAGGTGCTCCACGTCCATCTCGGCATGCCCGAACCGGACAGCGGTATTCTGGGCATTGGTAAGCGCTTCCTGCGATTTCTGGGTAAATTTGTTCACGTCCATCTCTTCTGTACTCCCTTGTTGCCAAATAATATTGTCGGGATCTGTTTGGATCACCCCGACCTGTATAAATTGTAGGTTTTAGCAGCGGATGTTTCAAGATCTTTTCTTGTGATTGCTTGACACCCCCCTTGCCATACGTTAAATCTCCTAACAGGTGCGCCGGTTCGTATTATGGATGGCGGCTCCGTTACACTTCTTGAGAAGGGGTTTATGCATAAGGTAAAGATCCATGACATCACTATCGGCAGTGGCGGCCTAGTTCTGATCGCGGGTCCGTGCGTCATCGAATCGGAAGAGCATGCCCTGTTCATGGCCCGGAACATCCGGGACATCGCCTCTCGTGTAGGCATTCCCTATATCTTCAAGGCGTCTTTTGACAAGGCGAACCGTTCGTCCATCGGTTCATACCGCGGCCCCGGTCTCATCACGGGGCTTAAGATCCTGGAGAAGATCAAGAAACAAGTATCCGTCCCGGTCATATCGGACATCCATGATCCCTCCCAGGCAGGTCCTGCCGCAGAGGTCCTGGACATGCTCCAGATCCCGGCTTTCCTGTGCCGGCAGACGGATCTCCTGGTTGCAGCCGGTGCCACTGGCCTGCCGGTGAACATAAAGAAAGGGCAGTTCATGGCTCCATGGGACATGTCCAATGCCGCGGCAAAGGTGCAAAGTACGGGTAACAGCAAAATCAGCCTCACCGAGCGCGGTGTGAGCCTGGGGTATAACAACCTGGTGTGTGACTTGAGGAGCCTTGCCATCATGCGTTCGCT
>CAYMDG010000359.1:0-1513 GCA_964388905.1 uncultured Bacteriovoracaceae bacterium | reverse complement strand
CCGGATATCCTGCCTGGTGCTCGATGTGGACGGTGTACTTACAGACTCCCTCATCTACTTTACCGATGAAGGTATCCAGCTCAAGGCCTTCAACAGCAAGGACGGGCATGGGCTCAGGATGCTCATGAGGGCAGGAATAGACGTGGTCATCATTACCGGCAGGACATCAAAGGCCCTGGAGTACCGGGCACAGGAGCTTGGTATCATGCACGTTTTCCAGGGGGCCATAGATAAAAAACCGGTGCTCCTGGAAGCGGCAGGCAAGCTTGGCATAGACCCCATCAACATGGCCTATATGGGAGACGATGTTGTGGACCTCCCTCCCATGTCCCTGTGCGGTATGACCTTTGCCCCGGCCGATGCCATGGATATGGTCAAGGATCGCTGTGATGTGGTGACCAGCAGGCCTGGCGGGCATGGGGCAGTCAGAGAAGCCATAGAAATACTGTTGAAGCGCGAGGGTCTTTTCGATAAGGTCATGGAGCGCTATGTGGAATAAGCTGATCTGGTTCACGCTTGCTACCATAGCATTAGTCTTCATTGTCTCAATTTCCCGGGAAAATGAACAGGGGCCATCCTTTAACAAGGGCGCTCAGATAAAACGCCAGGCCATGAATGTGGTAATGTTCGAGCGCAAACACCAAAACGGCAAGACCATGGAAGTGTCCGCCCGGGAGGTGGATGAGACAGGGGGGCAGGTCGTGCGCCTAAAGGATTTTGTCCTCACACAACCAGGTGAGCTGACCATGAGTGGAACAGACGCAATCTATGACCGTACCGGCTCCATACTTGAGGTCAAGAATCAGGTGATTATCAGGAGGGCGGACGGCTCTCAGGCAGTTCTGAACGGTCTTTCCTGGAACAGGGCCAAAGATGCCGGCCACACGGTAAATCCAGTAAGGATCGAGGGGAAAGAGGGGATCATAACCTCGGATAAGGCGGAGTTTTTCGACGAGTTCACGAGAATCGCTTTTATAGGCAAGGTTCATGCGCAGATTATGCAGAATATTATTAATCCTTAGCGTCCTGGCACCGCATGCACTTCATGCGGAAGCCCTCAAGACGCCTGTGGCCGCGGCCGATATGGTAGACATCGAGGCGGACAGGTTGGACGTGGACACCAAGAAGGGTACGGCAATATTCAAAGGCAAGGTAAAGGCAACCAAACCGGATATCACCGTAAAGGGAGATACCCTCACCTTATTGTACGACCAGAAATCCCGGAAGGTCACCTTGTTGACCGCCGAGGGTGACGTGACCATCCTTTGGCAAGACAAAAATGCCACGTGCAGCAAGGTGTTATATAATCTTACCAGTGAAGTCATGGTAATGACCGGCAATGTTGTCATCACCAGGGGCCAGGAACAGGTATCCGGCCAGAAGGTGACCCTGGATAAGAAGAATGACACCCAGGTGGTTGAAGGAGCAGGCAGCAGGGTGAAGGTCCGGGTGAATGCGGGAGAGAGCAAGGGGGTCATGCAGTGGGGGAAATGATTTTGAAGGCCGTGGGCCT
>CAYMDG010000358.1:0-3180 GCA_964388905.1 uncultured Bacteriovoracaceae bacterium | reverse complement strand
ATCTTGGCGGACTGGTATTGGCTGAACAGAAGTTCATAGAGGGTCTCGTTGAACTTCAAGTCCCTCATCAACCGAACATATTGCGTGCCTGTTGAGGGCATATTTCCTGTCGGTACTATTACACCTCCGCCTTCGCTCTTTGATTCGAGCTTTGACAGTTGCGCCTTCATTCCCTTAAGTTCTTCCTCGGCCCTGAGGATATCAGGATTCTGCGGGGTTGAATAAGTCCTCATCACGCGCACCTGCACCTCTTTGGCCGAAATCTGCGCCATGAATTCTGAAACACCTCTTATGATCGCATCAGCCTGCGCATCGATCTTGACCGCTCCGCTCTTCTCCTGGAAGCCCTTCATGGCTTCTTCCGCCTTTGACAAGGAGTCTTTGGCCTCTTTCAGTTGCTCCTCAAAAAAGAGCCTCCTCTGGGCAGCCTCTGTGACCGAGAGTCCTTTGTTCATGACCCGCAGTTCTTCTATAAATGCGTTTGCCATATCAGCGGAGCGCTTGGGGTCCTTGTCTTCAACGCCCATGGTAATGATGCCGCTTTTAAGATCGTTTCGTATCTTGATTTTTTTTAAAAGGGTCCGCTGGGCATCTTCGCGAAAATCCACGTCATAGAGTCTCATCAGATCAAACCTGTCGATGATACGATCGAGCACAGGCCTGCTCTTCAACAGACCAATATAGAGTTCATTGGGTGACTTAACCCCCGGCGCACCACCCAGGAATCCGGTGGCGGCTCCTATCTGATTGAGTACCTGCGCAGTCATGGACGAGTTCACCTGGGGTGACAGTATCTTTGTCTCGGCACGGTATATGGGTGACATGAGTAAACTAATTACAGCGGCAAGAAAGGCCGAACCCATGGTGATGCCGATGATCAGCCTCTTCCTTTTTGCCAAAACGAGAAGGATGTCGAGAAGGTCCAATTGGCCTTCATCATCGCTTCGCTGCGTTTGATGCCCTTCCAAATCTACTCCTCGCTATTTCCTCGTCCAGAATGTCTCAGTAAGCCCTACCTTCCATATGCCACCTTCTTTGAACATCTTGAGCATAGCAGGGCTTTGAGCCTTTTTATAGATTATTTTAATCTCTGCCTTATCACTTTTTACTGAATCCATCTCCCATCTGCTCTGTTCGAGGATCATGATGGGATCAAACTTTTGCAAAAAGGCATCCCAATATGCACGAGACAATGATCCTTCGCCACTGAAATCTTTGCCAATATTTTCCTCCGTGAAGTTTCCGCCTTTTGGTTTTAAAGCCTTATAGGTATCCTGCACAATGGTATCCCGCGATTCCTGAGAAAGGGATCCCCAGATCTGTGCATAATCCTTTTTCTGCATGGCTTTAAACAAAGTTTCAGCAGAGGTCAGAATACTACCTGTTTCATTATTCAAGTCTTCCGCATCAAGATGTGGAGAGAACTGAAAAATAAAATAAATAAAAATGATTACAAGTTGTCTATTTTTCATTCAAACAAAAAGGCTGCAAACTCAACTGCGTTTCAGCCTTTTTCCCTGATAGTCACCTGTCAAAAACAGGTGAAGATTTAATGTAGTTTAATGATGAGAAGTTGAAGATGATGATCCGCCACTTGAAGCAGCAAATATGGCTATTCCTGCTGCCACTATTACTGCCCCGGCAGCCAATGTACCGGCTGAAAGCCCGGCATATGTGGCTTCACCTCCGGAAGCACCTGCTTCACCAGCTGCCCCAGCAGTATCAGAGTCTGCCGCCTCCGTGCCGGTCTCACTTGGAGTGGCAGTATCCGCTGCAATGGCCTTTGCAGTAAACCCGGGTAAAAAAACCATACTGAAAGCAAATATAACCAGGGTAACCAATGCCATTTTCCAGCTTGTGAACAACTTCATCACACGTGCTCCTTTAGAAAAAAAGTGAAATCTATGCTTAAAGCTATCTAATCCTGACCGGCTGTTAAGGGATTGTCTCAGATGCTTTCTTCAATGGGTACATAATAATCTTTGCATTAAAAAAATCAACTCCTATTCCATTCAGTTCATTATCTAAAGTCTTTCAAGGCTGCGGCATGCCTGATCCAAAATGGGATCTTCTTTTGCAAAGCAGAACCGGGCAAGTCCTTCCCCTGAATCATCATGGTAAAAGGCCTTTCCCGGAACACATGCCACACCGGTTTTTTGTAACAGATACATAGCCCTTTCCTTACTATTTGCGCCCGGCAGTCTCGATATATCGGCCAGCACATAGTAGGCCCCCCCGGGTACAATGGGTTTCAGCCCGGCCCTGGCCAGTGCCGTGCATATCTTTTCACGCTTGCCCCGGTATTCCTGCTCCAGCAACTCGTAATAATCCGCCTGAAGTTCGTTGAGCCCTTTGGCTACCCCTATCTGCAGAGGGGCGGGTGCGCAGACATACACCAGATCATTGAAATGCCCGATGGTCTGGCTCCAGCGGGCATCGCAGATGCAATACCCCACCCGCCAGCCCGTGATGCTGAACGTCTTGGAAACACCGGAAATGGTGATGGTCCTCTCCCGCATACCCGGCAGGGTCATGGGCGGGATGTGCACGTTATCATCGTAGAGAAAATGTTCATAGATCTCATCGGTAAAGACAAACAGGTCGTGCCTTATGGCAAAGCCGGCAACCATTTCGAGCTCGCCACGTGAAAAGACCTTTCCCGATGGGTTGGCCGGTGAGTTGATCATGATCCCCCTGGTCCGGGGCGTGACCACCCGTTCGAGATCCTCCAGGCAAAAAGACCAGTCAGGGGCCTGCATCCGGACATACAAGGGAACCGCACCGGTGGCCACCAATGTTTTGACATGGTAACCATAGAAAGGCTCGAAGAGGATCACCTCATCGCCCGGATTCAGCAGTGCCAGGCAGGTGCAGTAAAAAGCTCCGGTGGAACCTGCGCTGACAATGATCTCGCTTTCCGGATCGATGTCCAGGCCGGTGAAACGCTTCTGCTTGTCGGCAATGGCCTGACGAAGCTCCATCAAACCGGCATAATGGGTGTAGGTGTTTATGCCCTTATCCATGGCCTCCCTGGCCCCGCGGAGCACAACAGGCGGAGTCTGGGTATCGCACACGCCCTGGGAGAGGTTCACCCCGCCCATGCGTTCGCATTCGATGGACATGTTCCGGATCTCTGACTGCAAGACCCACTGATGACGATCGCTCAATGGCCTGGTCATG
>CAYMDG010000357.1:0-3187 GCA_964388905.1 uncultured Bacteriovoracaceae bacterium | reverse complement strand
AAAATTGTATATTCGGCCTGTGCGGAGTGCAGATGTTCGAACGCAGGACCTTCAGCGTCATGGTAACGAGCACGGTAGAACAGCGGCGCAAGTGGCTGCTTGAGGTCAGGGGTATTGTCTCAACCTATTTCCCCAAGGTCTGATCACAAACCTACATCATCACCCGGATAGGCAGTATCATCATGGCGATACCTTCCCACTGGAGGCGGCGCTGGATGGCAAAGGCCGTCTCATTGTGCAAAAACCTTTGGAACAGGCTCTGTTTCTGAAAGATTAGCTGGCCTGCGAAAACCGTTGAACGGGCATATTCACCTGCAACTGTCTGGCACAGAGTTGTGGCCGTATCGACCACATCAATGCCGATATCCACTCTGTAATCAGCAGCAAACCCGAGCTTGCGGGCAAGATTTACGTATTTCTTCAATCCGTCTTCCACATAGCGCTTCAGCGCCTCCATTTCTTCAACACCCTTGAAAGAGCCCGAGTCTATCTCGCCTACTGAGACAAAGATGAAATTTTTGTACACGTTCGGGAAGGTCCGGAATATGGAAAGGAAGGAGTGCAGGCCGAATCCGTTGTAGCCGCCCACGAGGAGAACGGCAGTCATATCATCGGGTTTGCACGGATCCGTGTTGACCTTGGAGCCCTCAAGATACATGCCCATAAGTATGTCGTCCAGTGAACGCGCCCCTTTTCTCACGTTCCGGTAATGCCCGCGGATGACATAGCACAAGGTAATAAGGCACCCGGTGATGAGCAGTGTCATCCACCCGCCTTCTTCGAACTTCACCACCAAGGTGACAATAAGGATTGTCAGGCACAAGATGAACCCGAGGAGATGGATCATGATGTAGCGTTTCCACGATATCTCCCTCTTTCTCCTCTTCAGGTAGTAATTGATCATGCCATACTGGGAGAGCGAGAAGGTGAGAAACACGTTGATGGAATACATGATCACAAGGGCAGAGACCGACCCATGGGTATAGAGAAGCAGGGCAAGTGATGATAACCCCATGAGAAGGACGCCATCCTGCATGGTGAGTCGTTCCGAGAGTGCGGCAAATCTCCTGGGGAGCCACAGGTCAATGGCCATGTTGCCCATGATCCTCGGCCCGCCTATGAATCCTGCCTGGGCGCCGACTATAAGCAGTGCCCCTTCAGAAAAAATGGTAACCAGGGCGATGATCCCTCCCAAAGGCCATGCGCCGAAGACACCGTCTGCAAGCATGGCGTTCATGGTGCGACCCTGGGTTGGCCTGATGTCAAACAAGAGGTAACATACGATGAGTCCGCTCGCCATGATGGCCAGCGACAGCGCCATATAGAGCATGGTGCGCTTTCCGTTTGGCACCTTTGGCTCACGTATGACCTGCATACTGTTGGATACCGCCTCGATGCCGGTGTAAGTTCCACCACCCATGGAAAAAGCTCTGAGGAAGATAGCCAGGATCCCGACCAGACCGATGGCCTGCATGTCTGTCGCAATTTCACCATGGAACTGCTGCGCGATAATACCCGCATTAGATATATGAGTCCCTATCCCGTAACCCAATAGGAGCACGTGGGTTACAAGAAATATCAGGAAGATCGGTATAAGAATGGTGACGGATTCCTTCACCCCCCTGAGGTTTATCAAGACGAGGAATATGATGAGGACTATGACAAAGGGAACCTTGAACATATGATACTGTGCCGGGAGGAAGCTGAAGATGGCATCACCGCAGGATGCGAGAGATACGGTGATGGTGAGTACATAGTCTACGAGCAAGGCACTTCCGGAAACTACGCCTGCAGTCTGGCCGATAGTATGGGTGGCCACGATGTACCCGCCGCCTCCGTAAGGAAAGTGCTCGATGATCCGGGAGTAGGCATATGAAATCACGAAAACCGTGAACGCAGTAGCAAGGGCAAGGAACAGTGCCAGGTATGTGTGATTTCCGAGGGCACGGAACGCTTCTTCAGGACCGTATGAGGAGGAAGAAAGACCGTCAGCCCCCAGCCCTATCCAGGCTAGGATAGGGATGAGGCTCAATTTATGAAAGATGGATGCCTCTTTCAGATCCTTGGGCGCACCGATAAGCTTCCGCTTTATCCGCTGAAGGAGGTTCAGGTCACTCTGGCCATTCGTGGGCATCAAATACTACCTGGGGATGAGATCTAGCATAGGGTCTCGGAAGTCAAATTCCGTCTGAGGAAACTGCAACTACTGCCATCATCCATGCAATAACATCCTTCCAAAAGCCTACGAGGTTAGCTGACGGGCTCGGGCCTGAAAGTGCCCTATCTTCTTAAAGAATGCGCCCCAATTACCGGGTCCCCCGTATCCGTCTCTCTGACGGATTTTGGCTGTGTTTGCAGCCTGATATATGCCCTGGTGCAAGACCTTGTCAACGGATATTTCCCCATTACCGGCAATGCTGTTTTCGTGAGGATTTCAGAGCTTTTTTGATTATTATTTGCTGCAACAATAAAATCAAAATGTTACATGGTTGTTCTCGGGACATATAACATACAACTTATTGATTTATTTTCAATTTCCCGCTAATTCTTGACAGGCCATGCATTGAATGCTAATTTTGTAATCAATAAATAATACTTCAGAGGTTCTTGTTCAGAACCGAGATAATATGTAATTAACTGAGAACGACGGGGGTTTGTTATGCTGAGAAAGTTCTTACCCGCTCCAGTTATATTCTTCATAGTACTAGGACTCATCACCGGGGCAGGTTTTCAGAAAACCGCCATGGCCCGGACTACCAGCATGCTTACAACTCCGGCCCTGACCGGCAAGAATAATACCGGCACCGAGCAGTCGAACCGAAAATCGCAGATCGTCACTAAAAGTAATAAGTCGGAAAAGGAAGCAACAATCAAAAAAGGGTCTGCCAAGAAAAAAACTCTCATAACCAAACACGCTGTCAAGAAAAAACAGGCAGCCCATTCACCCAAAAAAAAGGCACAGATTGCAAAGAAGGCAACAAAGAATACCCATTCCAAGAAACATGTTATTGCAGGCAGTAAGGGCCATAAGCATAAGAAGGCCGGCCTTGCCAGACATCCTGGAAAGAGCTCGAAACATCGACTCGCCAAAAGATCAAGGGTGAAAAAGGTCGTCGAACCCATCACAACTACCGAACAGACACCGGTCGACCCTGTTGTGGATCTCTGGCTTGCAAAGGATGCACCT
>CAYMDG010000356.1:0-3201 GCA_964388905.1 uncultured Bacteriovoracaceae bacterium | reverse complement strand
TGTATAACGTACTTCTCGTACCACTACCAGAGGTAGTGGTTTAAGCTGATTAAATAAATAAAAGACAAAATACATGATAACGGGCAGAATGGCCATTTTCATCACGGTAAAAACAAGAATCTGTAAGCTGTGACCTTTAAGCATCTTCCAGACGGACGCAAGATCAATGGACAGGTAACTAAGAAAGAAATTGATCAGCAGGGAATAAAAAGGTAAAAACCTGAACTTGGAACCGAACTCGGGGAACATAATGGATGCGACCATAGAAGAGATGACCACAAAAACCAGCAGAATATCATTGAGGCGAATGGACGCGTGCATGGATATGAAATACCAGAGAACGCTTACCTTATCAACATCTTTCACATTTGGACATCATCAAATCAATTCCAAGCTTTCTGAAAGGAAAATTTATTGATTGCCAACTGAAATGGACGACACTAGAAGAATGTGGCAAGTTCTAGAGTTCAGGAAGAAGTTGATAACCTACCTATGATACAGAACCCATATATATCTGCAATCTGATTCTTTACTGTCACATATCTGATATGATGTCGATAGACCCTGTCCCATGATACCCATACATCGCTTGATTGAACGGGTCATCCACATCTTTCACTGCCAACGGGTCAGAATCGTCGATAACCGGACGGGACACATCTGCCAGCCAAAGGGCATAGTTGATGAGGGCACTCATGACAGACCCCAGAGCGACGATGGCAGGAAAGGCGTGTTCATCTCCATAGTGGGCAGTGGCCCTTTTTAGTTGCATCAGATAGGAAGGCAGCTTGCTTCCTGAGCCAAGGGTGAACCTTTCTTCTTCTCGTCCACCAGCTGGTAGATCGTCTGCAAATACAGGGGAAATGCGTCAGGGCTTCCGTGGTGAGGAGATGGGGAGAGGACAAACATATTCGCCTTTTTGTGAGTTCCTCGTTGAACCGATTGATGAAGGTTGGATACCCCGATTCCGTATCGCCATAACACAGGAAAGGTATCTGTTTACAGGTTACTCCATATTCCTCATAGAGGTCATAGGAGTCCCTGATCAGTTCCTCCACTCCCCATGCCTCTGTCTCATCAAGAACCCTAAAATGGGGTGCATCCCCATCTCCCATGACTGCGACTATGATAGCAAACCCCGGTTTCATCCCCGGCCACGCAAACCCGCCGGCTATACCAAGATATTCTTCTGATGTTTAGGTGCTGAGATAACGGACAGCGTGGGTGACCCTTGGGAGTGGTTCGCGGTTCACATAGACAATCCTGATCGCAGCCTCGTTGATGCTTGCCCCTGACAATATCATTTCTGTGATGATACATTTCATGGGTACCTCCTCAATTATGACAGATCACAGCCGCTGAAGTAGGAATCGGCAAGATCACCTCTGGCCATGACGCAATAGTTGAAGGCATGACGGAAGTGGTCTGGACCGAGTTTCACATAGATGTACTGTTTAGACCCCGACTCCTTGTCCTCTTCGAGCTTCTTGGCAACATTGTGCAGGTGCTCGCCAAAGGTGCGGGTTATGTCGCACTCTCTGGGCATGATAATCGTCTTACCCTGGATGTCCCGGTGGCTGGCATCGAGGGATTGAGCTCACCATGGCACTTCTCACGGGCCCGGATGACGGTACCGTTTACACTCATAAGACAGTCGGGGAAGGTCTCTTCGAGACAGGTATACTAGCCACATCTCTCACACTTGAGCAACCAGTACCGTTGGTCAGTCTCCTGGAAAGCCTTGTCGATGCCGTAGTCCGGGAGGGTGGGGTTACTGAGCTTCGATACCTCCTGATAGACACTGTAACCCATCCTCTCCATGGCCATGTCCACCGCATTCTGAGGCCCCTCATCGAGCTCATCGAAGATGATGAAGTCAACGGGGATGGACTTGAGCCCCACCCGGGAGGTCATACCCCGGAGATAAAGAAAACAGTTCCACACCCGCTTGATGTTGGCCGCATCGGTATCCCTGATCCATCTGCCTATTGTTTCAGGGTTCTCATCAATCAAGGGATCGACCCTCCCTTTGGAGAAGTCCGTTACATCTGTCTTATTGGGGAAGAGATACAGGATGCCCCGGTAGTTGTTGTACCGTTCACTGTAGATCGCTCGGAGCATCGCTTTTGAAGTTAAACCCATCTGGGCAGCCTTCATCTCCACCTGAAAGGGATGGGTATCCCGGTAGGGTTCAACAAGTTACTCATGGCCGGTAAAGGTGAAGGGCTTCCCGTCGAGGATGACCGGGGGGTTACTTACCCAGTCATGAAATGATTGATAGTCCTTCTCATCATAACGTTCTTTAATTGACCTGAAGAGTCCCTCGAAGAGCGCGTCTTTCCTTGAGGGTCCTGATAATCTTGTCTCGTACATCGTGGCTTACCTCCCCGATTGCTTCGAGTACTTCCCGCTAAAACTCTGCCGCTGGCTCCACATCATAGAGGGTCTTGAAGATATCGAGTTGCAGCTCACGCTGACCCCGTATCTTTGCCATAGCCTTGAGGGCCAGTTCCCTCGGGTCCTTGAACTTGAACTCCTTGACGAAGTCCTCACCCTTACCGATCTTCACCTTCCGTACCTGGGATTCGAGAATCTGAATAGCAACCTCATCCTCCTTGTTCCATAGCATGAGGAGGTCAAGAAGTTCATTGGCATAGGTGTTGATCTTCTGGAGCTGGTCCAGGGTATTGAGGTTCTTTTCCACTACCTTGTGGGCAGATTCAAGGGTCACGTTCTTCACCACACCGATGTTGAGAGTTTTGACGGCCCGGGATATGGCACCCTCGGTAACGCCGAACACTTGAGCTGCTTCCTTCTGCGATTTACCTGAGCTAAGCATCCGATGTAAATTAAGTTTGTCTATTTTAGGTTTTGGCATTTGGTAAACTCAACGTTGATTTTGGTAAAGTTTGTAAAGTGGTTTACGAACAATTTGTCCCTCCGCCTCATCCGGTACTGTTTGATTACAGAAAAACCGGGTCCTTCTTCTCTTAATGCTTTTGCGATATGCTTGATACGGTTGGTGAAACTCTTATAATGCATGGTTGTCTCTAGTATGCTTGGGAAAGTGTTTGTTGGCAAAAGTAGGGTAGGGTTATTGTTGATCGAAGGGACGTGTCTGTTGGTAGAGCTCATGTAATTTAAGTGTTGATTATATTCTTGTTTTTAACATATTCTATTCAAAAGGAGAGCAGCGTGACG
>CAYMDG010000355.1:0-3209 GCA_964388905.1 uncultured Bacteriovoracaceae bacterium | reverse complement strand
TGGGAGTAAAGCTCTCGCGGGCACAGGTCATTGCAGCATACCCCATAACCCCCCAGACCCCGCTCACCGAGAAACTCTCGGAGTTCATCGAGTCCGGAGAGATGGATGCCCAGTATGTCCCTGTGGAAAGCGAGCACAGCGCCCTGGCGGTCTGCATTGCCGCTTCATCCACCGGAGCCAGGGCCTTCACCGCCACCAGCGCCAACGGGCTGCTCTATATGCACGAGCAGATCCACTGGGCGGCAGGCGCCAGGCTGCCTCTGGTCATGTGCGTGGTGAACAGGGGGGTCGGCGCGCCATGGACCATCTGGAACGACCACCAGGATTCCATCTCCCAGCGGGACACAGGGTGGATACAGATTTATGTCAATGACCACCAGCAGATCATAGACGGCGTCATCAAGTCCTTCATGCTCGCCGAGGAGGTCATGATCCCTGTCATGCTCTGCTATGACGGCTATCTGCTCTCCCATACCTATATGCCCTTCGAAGTGCCTGGCCAGGAACAATCGGATGCATTCCTGCCTCCCTATAAACCGGCCTATGCACTGGACCCTGCGAAACCGGCCAACTTGAATACTGTTACATTGCCCGATGTGAGGGTTGATACCAAAGGCCGGACCGCCCACGGTTACATGGAGATCAGATCCCTCCTCCAGGAAGATATGCAAGAAGCAATCAATGTGATGAGCCGCGTTGAGGAGCGTTTCAAGGAACACTTCGGCCGGGGCGGCAACCCACATTATGAGACATATAGGTGCGAGGATGCAAGGTTCATCGCCGTAAGCCTGGGATCGCTCTCATATCACCTGCGCGAGGTTATCGACAGGCTAAGGGATGACGGCATCAAGGCCGGGATCATGAGCATTCACCTCTATCGGCCGTTTCCGGCCCAGGTTATTGCAGAAGGGCTTGCAGAAGCCGTTGGGGTGGTTGTCTTCGAAAAGGCACTCAGCTATGGATATGAGGGCGCTCTGTGCTCTGATGTAAAAGCGGCCCTGTACACTTTTAACGGATCCCAAAAGAAGAGGCCCTTTGTACATAATTATATCCTTGGCCTCGGCGGCAGGGAGATAAAGACTACTGATCTCTATGAAGCCTTCAAAGACTCCTGCCTTAACAAAGGCAAGGCAGACGCCGGCCTTAAGTGGATCGGGTTGAAGATCTAAGGAGAGCAATGCCATGCATATGAAGACTACCATCCTGAGCCTGCCTGAAGAGGAATTCGTACACCCCGGCAACAGGGCCTGTGCAGGCTGCGGCCTGGGAATCGCATACAGGATCGCTCTGAAGGCACTTGGCAATAACACCATTCTCGTTGTGCCTCCGAGCTGCCTTACGGTTCTTCAGGGGCTCTATCCGGTGGCAGCCACTAAACTCCCATGCCTGAATGTCACCTTTGCCTCGACTGCCGCGGCATCCACAGGGATGGTTGCCGCACTCAAGGCGCTTAAGAAGGACATCAAGGTCGTGGCATGGGCCGGAGACGGCGGCACTGCCGACATCGGGCTCCAGGCGCTTTCAGGAGCGGCCGAGCGCGGAGACAACTTCCTGTTCATCTGCTACGACAACGAGGGCTATATGAACACCGGTGTTCAGCGCTCGGGCACCACGCCCCAGTGGGCCATCACGGCAAACACCCCCATCAAGGGAAAGATGCAGCAGAAAAAAGATGTCCCTTCCATTATGGCGGCGCATCATCTCTCCTATGTAGCCACCTGCTCCGCATCCTACCCACTGGACCTCTATGACAAGGTAAAAAAGGCCGTGACGCTCCCCGGTCTCAAATACATCCATATCCAGATCCCCTGCCCTCCTGGCTGGGGTTTCGAGGCCCGTTATGCCGTGAAGCTGGGCAAGCTTGCCGTTGAGACCGGGCTGTTCGAACTTTACGAGGTGGAGCAGGATATCCAACGGCTTACCGGTGCATCCAGAAAGATCGCAGACAAACGTGCCCTGGTGCCTGTAGCCGAATTTTTCAAGGAACAAAGCCGGTTCCGGCTGATGGACTCATCCCGGATCGATACTATCCAGGAGCAGATCAACAAGAAATGGGCCGGCGCCTTCGAGATCGCAGGCGATACGGACGAACCCTAGCGCAGCGCAAGCTCCAGGTGCGTCCTGTCTAGATTGCCGCCCGACATAATGAGCGCCACCTTCTTGCCCTTGAGCTTTTCCTTTATCTTTATGGCAGCAATGAGTGAAGCCGCACCGGCGCCCTCGGCGAGGTTGTGCGTGGTGGTGAGAGCCAGGCGGATGCCCTCGAGGATCTCGTCTTCGCTCAAGAGAACAACCTCTTTCATATGATCCTTCATGATAACATATGGGAGTTGGAATACACTCCTGGCTGCTAGACCGTCCGCTATGGTTTCCGCTTCATCCAGTACTACCCACTCGCCTTTTTGGAGAGAATTATAGAAGGCAGCAGCCTTGGCTGCCTGTACACCTATAATCTCTACTGTCGGGTTGATGGCCTGTGCAACCCGAAGCAAAGAGGCGCATCCCCCGCCTCCTCCGATGGGGCAGATGATCACGTCCACGTCCGGCAGGTCCTCGAAGATCTCAAGGCCCATGGTACCGATTCCGTTGAGCATCGCAGGCTCATTTCCCTGTTCAACATAATAGTAGCCGGCAGCCGCAACCAGCTCGTCACAATAGAACTGGGCATCATAGAAATCATGGCCATGCACGATAAGTTCCGCCCCAAAGCTCTCAATAATCCGGTTGATCTCGGGGTTGTTGTTCTCCGGAACCACAACGGTGCATGGCGTGTGAAACCATTGGCCGGCCCATGCCATTGCAAGACCGTGGTTGCCTCTTGTGGAGACGAGCACACCGTTGGCCACATCCTCCTTGGGGATTGTCTGGAAAAAGTTCAAGGCCCCGCGGATCTTGAAGGAACCTGTGGGCAGGTGGTTTTCATGCTTCACAAAGGCATCGCACCCGATGATCCTGCTGAGCTCCGAGTAATAAATGAGGTTTGTCCGGTGAATATAGGTTTTGATGGCTGTCTTTGCCTTCAATATGTCTTTGATTGTTACATGAGAGCTCAGTCGTTCGTACTTTTTCAGCATAGCACCACCCTCTTTATTATCGGATTAAAATTTGTATCCCGGTTTCTTGGGACGCGCCCTTACCATCTGGACAAACAGGCCTATCACGATGCCGAGAAAAATGAAGATCCCTCCGATGAAGGTGAAGATCAATTT
>CAYMDG010000354.1:0-3248 GCA_964388905.1 uncultured Bacteriovoracaceae bacterium | reverse complement strand
GGAAAAGGTTTGCAAGGGGTGTGATAATACCTGCAGGATCACCATGGTCCAGGCCGGTACTGAAAAGACTAGCTGGGGATATATGTGCGGCCGGGAGCATGGCGCACAAAGCGAAAAAAGGAAGATCAACCGGAGCATCAAAATCAGGGATGACCTCCTCTATGGCTATAAAACAGCACTTCATGAAGGAAAGTATGTCTTTAAAATGCCTGCCCTGGGTTTATACGAGGAATTCCTTCCCCTCCTCATGGAGATAGCATCCGCCTGCGACCTCAGCATTGAGGTATGCTGTCCAGGTAAAAAGGAAATCCAAGAAGAACTTTCTGCAGTCGGTTCAGGGGATTTCTGCTATCCCATCAAGGTCGCCATGGCCAGTGTTAATGTCCTCCTCAAGGAGGACCCTTCGAGTAGGATATTGCTTCCATACCTCATCCAGGACATGAATGATAACTCTATCCACCCGCGCAGCTTCTACTGCCCTTTCATCACTACTGTGCCAAGCTTTTTCAAGGAAAAAAGCCTTTCGTCAAGGGTATTCACCCCAGAAATCGACTTAAGCAAAGGCATTTCCTGGCAGGCCCGACAGATAAAAGGCTTCCTTAAGCTATCCGGAATTGAAGGGGTAAGCCTGTTCAAGATAATAACCGGGCTCAAACGGGGTATGGAGAAGCTGGAGCAGCATCGCAGGGAACTGACTTCAAAGGCAAGCTCGATCCTTGAAGAGATCGGGGATGAGAAGGCTATCGTGCTCTTGGGCAGACCCTATAATCTTTACCACAGGATGCTTAATCTCGGCATACCAGAACTCATTGAGTCTTTAGGGTATCGGGTGATCACCATGGATGCCATCCCGGATGACGTTACGAACAAGGATATCACTAATTATTTCCCGGATATGTACTGGTACCAGGGACAGAGGTTGCTGAAGAAGGCACTGAGTATCCGAAACAAACCAAACCTCTTCCCGCTCATGATCTCCAACTTCTCATGCGGACCTGATTCGTTTATCCTTACCTATCTTGAAGGGATCTGCAGCGATAAGCCATACCTCATCCTTGAACTTGATGAGCACGGCTCTGCAACAGGTTACCAGACGCGGATAGAGGCCTTTATCGATATGATCGAGCAGCACACCGGCCGAAGCCTTCAAGCCCCTCAAGTTTCTAAGCCCTCAAGGATACGATACAGTATTGAAGATATCAGGCACAGCACCAAGGTCTGGATCCCCCAGATCCATCCGTACATACCCCAGTTGTGGTCTGCAGTGTTGAACCACTACGGCTATGAAACAACCGCCATGGGCGAGGAGACTGCTGCCGAATGCACGGCAGGCAGGGCATTGTGCCGCGGGAGCGAGTGCCTACCGGCAGCGGTTACTACCGGTAAGTTTCTCTCTGCAATCAAAGACAGCCCGGCAGAATGCCATCAAGCCCTCTTCATGCCCCGGGCCGAAGGCCCCTGCAGGTTTGGTCAGTATGCAACACTCCAATCCATGATCTTTGACCGGGCAGGATATAAAAATATCAGCATATTCTCACCCACTTCAGAAAACGGATACGCCTTTCTTACACCAAGGATGGAGATGGATGTCTGGAAGGCCATCTGCCTGGGAGATGCCATGTTCAAGCTGCGATGCCGGGTATTGCCCTATCATAAGCACCCGGTCATGGCAGAGGCGCTCATCAAGGAAGTAATTAACGAGATCTGTGGCCTGATCCGGACAGGCAGAGACTGGAAAGTGGCCCTGTCATCCCTCATGAACACACTCAGTATTGATTCGGGGCTCGATCAGCCGTCCAAACCCCTTGTTGGCATTGTGGGCGAGATCTTTGTACGGCTCAACAGCTTTTCCAACCAGCACATTGTGGAGACTGTAGAGGCCAATGGTGGCGAAGTCTGGTTATCACCCTTTTCGGAATGGATTTATTATGTACTGGATATCCTGGCCATGAAATCAAGACCCGTTAAGAAATTTGGAACACGCATTAAATATTATATCCTCCATAGAATTGAGAAGGACATCCTGTCCCTCTTCTCACCAGTGCTCGATCATAGACATGAGCCTTCCATGGCATCGGTCATGAGCAAGGCCAAGAGGTTTATCCCCCCAACCTTCGAGGGAGAAGCTATCCTCACCATAGGAAGGGCCAAATTATTTGCGGAACAGGGGGCAAGCCTTGTAGTGAACTGCTCACCCTTCAGTTGTATGCCCGGAAGGGTAACCTCGCACCTGTTCCAGACCTACCAGGATTATTTCCAGGTACCTGTGGTAAACCTGTTCTTCGATGGCACAGGCGATGTTTCGAACCAGGTGGGGATCTATCTGAAATCCATAACCCAGGCCTATACAGAAAAGCGAATTCTGCCCTCCGCAAGCTTTCGAATACCAGGGAAAGAGACTGCAGGAACTCCATGGGCAAAGGTTATGAATGACTCACTGAAGAAAAAAATGTTTGATGATGAATACCAGAGCAAGTAAAGAGTAAAGATTGTTTTGACCTCTACTACTAAGATCCGAATCGATTCTTCACAATGATCTTGTGATTTCCACCTCAATCATCGAAAACGACAACATCGAGAGAATCAACCCCTTGATTACCCTTCTTATCCGTAACCGTGAATTCTACAGTGTAAGTAAAACCATATTTAGAACCAGTCACGTTTAAAAATTCAATATCCCCGGGATCTTTAACGTCAACATCCGGCCTAACATCATCAAATTTCCAATTGTAGGTATAAGGTGGGTAACCCCCTGATACATCTCCCTTAAAATTTATAAACTCTCCCCTCTTTATTGTTAGAGAGGCCAAGGGTTCCCCATTGGTTCCGGTTGAATATATAATATCTTTAGTGATTATTTTAACCTCTAAGGATTCTGCTGGTATCTCTTCACTGCCTTCTGGACTAACTCTATGCTTACCAGTTTTATGTCCGCCACAACCGACCAGCAGCATAATGATTGAAAGAACAAGTGCAAATCTAAAGGCCCTTAAGAATTGGGCTGTCCCCATAAATGATACCCCCTAATGATAAAAATCTCAGCGATGCCATGTTTCTTTGATGTTAAAGGATTCCTCATCAACTCAGATGTGTATTAAGCAAGAGAGAGTAACCCTCACAATATTATGCAACGTCAATGCCACCGAGCATCTAAAGATTTATCAACCAATTAGAAAAAAAGACCTATATAACACTCCGGAATTATGTGTAAATCTATACCACTTAAATGAAATTAATTTCTATTTATC
>CAYMDG010000353.1:0-3273 GCA_964388905.1 uncultured Bacteriovoracaceae bacterium | reverse complement strand
AGGAGCAGAACCTATTCTATGTAGGCATGACCAGGGCAAAAGACCTGCTCTACCTGGTATGCCCGCAGGACTTCCCATCTGAGTTCATAGGCCGTATCCCTGCAGAGAATTCCGTAGAGTCAAGGGTGACGCATAAGAAACCGAAATCCGGCCAGATGGTCTTGTTCGATTGAACTTTAGGGGGGTAGGATACGGATATGATTACCAGGGCGGACGAGATCGCATATATCCTCATCCTCATAGTTCTCGTTGTATTGTCGGCATTCTTTTCCTCAAGCGAAACAGCATTCATGAGGGTGAACAGGTACCGGATCAGGTCGCTCGTGGAGAAGGGCAGCACCAAGGCCAAGCGGGTGGAGGAAATCCTGAAGCAGCCTGAAAGGCTCATCAGCGCCATCCTTCTGGGAAATAACTTTGTAAATATCCTGGCCTCGGCACTTGCCACGGCACTCTTCATCTCCCTGTTCGGAGAGCGGGGTATCCTGTATGCAACCATAACCATGACCGTGCTCATCCTTGTTTTCGGGGAGATCACCCCCAAGACGCTTGCCGCATACCGACCGGAAATCGTTGCCCTGTTCTTCTCGCAGCCCGTCAAGCTGATTATTAGGGTACTCAATCCCATTGTCAGGGTGTTCTCTATGGTGGCCAGGGGTATCCTTGCCCTGTTCGGGCTCAAGACCGGTCATTCCGAACATCTCACCGAGGAAGATGTAGGGTCTTTCATAACCATGGGGCACGAAGAGGGCTTCATCCCCGAGGCAAAGGCAAAGATGCTCATCGCCATCATGGACATGGACTCGGTTCCGGTGAGAAAGGTGATGCTGCCGCTGAACGAGATGATGTTCATATCGGCCGACAGCACCTTCGATGATGTGGTGCATACGGTTACGACCAAAAACCACAGCAGGTATCCGGTGTACAAGGACAGAAAGGATAACATCATAGGCTTCCTCCATATCAAGGACATATGGCCTTTTATCAAGGAGAGAAAGGGATTCGTACTGAAGGACAACATGAGGGAAGCCCACTTCGTGCCCGAGACCAAGTCTATACTGACGCAGCTCATTGACTTCCAGAACATGCATCTGCACATGGCCTTTGTCGTGGATGAATACGGCACGGTAAAAGGTGGAATCACCCTGGAAGATATCATCGAAGAGATCACGGGAGACATTGCCGATGAGCACGACATAATCCGGCCTCCCCTTGTGCCGGTGAGCGGAAAGAGTTTCATTGTAACAGGCTCCATGAGTCTGCTTGACCTTGAGCGTGCTATCGGCCAGGAGTTTCCCGTCGATTATGACACCCTCTCAGGCCTTATCTATGGGCAGTTGGACCGCATACCCGAGGAGGGCGACACCCTGACATATGAGGGTATGCTGTTGAAGATTGAACGTATGCGAGGCAATCGCATTGTCAGGGTGAAGGTGACCATGAAGGATTGAGGCCGGATTTTGCCCTTGAGATGCGTAAAAACTATGTAACTGCCTTCATTTTATCGCTTCTTTTTTTGCTGCTGTTTTTCGTTTTGGCCTTGGTGAGTTCCTCTTTCTCCTGAATATGAGAACCATCAACATGATCTCCTTTAAGCTTTCTGAGAAGATTGAGGTACTTTTCCTTGAGCTTGGCATATTCTACAAAGATTTTCTCGTTTTTCGTGCGCTCACGGTCATACTGATCCTTTAACTGATTGAGAAGTTCATCTTGATAGCTATGTGCAGTCCTCTCCAATTCCCCCATCCTGGTAGCCACATGTATCTGGAATTTGTTCAGGCTTTCTTCGAGGGTCTCAATTCTTTGTATGAGGGAACTGCTATCCTGATAACGATTCTTTTGATCGGTCATTTCGGCAGAGTGGTAAGACAGACCCGTACCCTCCCTGTCAGCTATCACCTGCTGGATAACGGATGCATTGATATTTTCAAGGTCGTCTGCATATGCATAAACTAGGGCAGTATCACAGATGATGTTGATGGTACGTGGGATACCAATGCTCGTTTCATGGATCAGATCAATTGCCTCGTGCGTAAAGATATCGGCCTTACCTCCGGCCTTCTCGATCCGGAAGGTGATATAGCCCTCGGTCTCCTCCCGGGTCAGCGCAGGGAGATGGTAGGCAACGGTAATACGCTGGTTGAGCTGGGCAAGGTTCGGTTTCCTGATCTTTGTCCTCAATTCGGGCTGGCCGACGAGCATGATCTGCAAGAGCATCTGGTCGTCACTCTGGAGGTTCGACAGCATCCGCACTTCTTCAAGGGCGTCACGGCTGAGGTTCTGAGCTTCATCAATGACGAGCAGCACGCGGCGGTTCTTTGCGAATTTTTCTATGAGGAACAGGTAAAGGTTGTTCAGGGCATCTGCCTTGGAGCCATTGCCCGGGCCCAGCTCGAACTCGTTCAGGATCAGACCTATGAGCTGTTCGGCAGTGACATTTGTATTGAATATAACGGCAATATCAATCTGTGACTCGATCTTATTGATGAGATGCTTGATGACTGTTGTCTTTCCTGATCCGATCTCTCCGGTGAGGAGAATGAACCCTGTCTTTTCCATGAGTCCATATTCAAGATAGGTAAGGGCGTTCTCGTGCTTGGGGCTGGGGTAGAATACTTCAGGGTTGGGGATGGTCTGGAAAGGTTTTATCTTAAATCCGAAATGTTTTTCATACATTGTGCGACAACCTAATCAAGTGATGTGCCGGTACTAAACATGTAACCATTTATCACCGGAGAACTCTATGCGTTTTCTGCAAATACCCCAGATACTCTTCCGGGGCAACTGGAAAGAATCTCTATTATCCTATTCATCTCCATGCATGCTGAAGATCTTATCCCAAATTTTGTGTTTAACCCCCATGTGTAAAAACCTATGTAATAACAATTCCATGATCACTATGGGTACTATACTTCAGGCTACCAATTATCTCATCAGTATTATCATAAAAAATCCCGATAAATATATCCATGCAGACGATCTCTGTCCGATACTGCTTTGCCTCTGAGGCAGGAGGTGAGAAGATCTTTGATCTCGTTATCGATGCTAATGACTTAAGTCTGCTTGTCGACACACCTGAATCCCTTCCGGAATGGACCGATCTGGGCTTTCATCAATGTCCGCATTGCCCTTTGAAAACCCCTGAGCATCTCAGTTGCCCGTTGGCAGCACATCTTGTTGATGTGGTGAGGCGCTTTGAAGACCTGGTGTCTTATGACATAATTAAACTTACGGTAATAACCCAAGAGAGGACAGTATTCCAGGAGACAACGGCCC
>CAYMDG010000352.1:0-3277 GCA_964388905.1 uncultured Bacteriovoracaceae bacterium | reverse complement strand
AAACCGTTGTGCCGCAAGGTACCGCGGGTTCGAATCCTGCTCCCTCCGCCATTTTTTTATTGTCTAATTCTTTTACAGCTTGCTGAAAATGGATTACTTATTGGAGGGGCTTCTTGCTCTCAGTTCGTTTGTTGTTGGGTAATGTAATTGTGAGATCTTAAGTCTGTCCAGCCTTTTTTATTTCGGCCTTTTTATCAAGTCTGGCTACGCATTCATCACAGATGCCGTGGCTGGATTTCAGAGAATGTGTTTTCAGTGTGTATTCTTCGAAACTCACCCATTTATCATCCACCCATACTTTTCTGCACCAGGCACAGACCCGTAAGAAACGCTCAAGTCTCCTGGATCTGATCAGTATGAACAGGGTTATGGTAATAACGATAATTGCAACGACGAGTATCGAGACAGTCTCTATGATATATTCCTGAGGCCTGTATGGCGTCTCAGGTGCCCCAATCAAAAGGTATGGCAAATCCACAAACTCATCAAGCCATAAGACTACGGTAACAATGATGAACAAACCTATTTCACCTGCAATCAAAGTCCAGTCTCTGGCTGTCAGATTTTTCATGAAAGGTTCTCCTTGTTCTTATATACTTTGATACAGGCAGATATTTGGAAGGTTCATCTATCCATTTTCATGCGTTCGAGTTTCTTCCAGGAGGTGATTCGCCTGTATCCTTGCCTCGCCTTGGGCGAAGCCTGTATGCCCGAAGAAGCAGCGCGATTGCAAACCATGAGCTGATGAGTGCAAAGGGCACTGCAATCCATTCCGGCCTGAGGACAGCCATCACTGCAAGTGCAAGGAGTATTATGCCTGCGCCGAGTGTGATCTTGGCCTCCGCAGGGCCCAGCGTCCGGCGGTTGCTGATGGCTGCTTCGACCACACTGCCGACCCTGATGACCCCGACCCCTGCCCGACCGATGCTTCCCTGAGCGCGCCCTTTCATGCGGGGAGGCCTTTTTGGCCGTTTCTGGGCCAGGCGCACCTTATGGTTGCCGCTTAAGACAATCTCCGTAGATCGTTCCAGGTCCTCTAGATACATCCGCTCCATGGACTGGGCGAAGCCCTCATCTTCCACCGCCACATCGAGCTCGTAATTTCCGAGCCAGCTTGAAAGGTTGAGGTTTGTGGACCCGATCCTGGCCCACCTGCCGTCGGCCACTGCGGTCTTGGCATGGAGCATGGACCCGTTCCATTCAAAGACCCTGACCCCGGCCTCCAGCAAAGGCTGGTATCCTGCCCTTGACAATGCCCCCAATACCGGGATGTCAGTGGTTCCCGGCACGAGCAGTCTGACATCCACCCCGTCTCTGGCTGCAGCACCGAGCGCCTGCACATACGGGGCTATGCCGACGAAGTAGGCGTCAGTCAGCCACAGTGACTCTCTGGCCATTGCCGCAATCATTTGGTCCAGACGGTAAAGCCCTGTGGTGTTCGGGACACTTGCCACCACCCGTAGTGTCATATCGCCTTCAGGATGAATGGTGCTCCTTTGGGGTATCTCCTCTTCAGGAAGGGGGGCGCCCATGGTTGCCCATACATCGGCAAAGGCGTGTTCGACATCTGCTACCGCAGGCCCCTTCACCAGAACGCCTGTGTCTCGCCACGGTTCGATGGAGCGCTCCGGAAAGCCGGCCCACATGCGGCCTACGCACAGGCCGGTAACAAAGCCGATTGTGGAGTCCACAACGACCATCTTGCGGTGGTCCCGGCTCAGCCAGCCCAAAGGATGGTCTATGCGCGGCGGGTTGAAGCAGCGCACCTCCACGCCGGCGGACCTGAGCCTCCTCCAGAATTTGCTGGAGGCCTTTCCCAAAGAGCCCAGCCAGTCATAGATAAGTCTGACACGTACCCCTTCACTGGCCTTGGAGGCAAGCACTTCCGCGAACTGGTTGCCGATATCGTCTTCAGTGATGAGGTAGATCTCGAAGTGTATGCTTTTTTTTGCAGAGCGCATGGCGCTCAGCCAGGCAGGGTAGTTTTCAGAAGCGTTTTTGAGGATTTGAACGCTGTTCCCTGGTATGAGTGGGGCCCCTGCAGTCCTTGAGAAGGCCTGTTCGGCGAGCAGGCGGAGGAATGGGTTCGTCTCTGGGGGCGGCTGCTGAAGGGAATGCCGTTTCATGGAAGTATTATCTAACAGGGCAGGCCAGGGACGTCCATATATTTGCTAGGAGGAGGAAAAGAGTTTGATTGGTATGATATAATTATGATGTGTATACCTTTGTAAACAAAAAATACATGCCTGTAATGGAATTATACACTTCATAGGCCATTGCCCTACGCACTAGATAAATTAGATTAAAATATCAGATAGTTGAAATTGGCACTCTCTTTGCCTTCCATAATCCAGGATCCATGTGAGAGGGAACGTTAATCAAGACAAAGAGTTTTATGGGATCTGTGCCCACTATTACCAGCTCAGTAAAAGATCATAATGAGGAGGAAATACATGTCTCAGGCTCAAGCAAATAACCAATATCAGGAGCTTTTAATGTCTGAAGTATGTTTTTCAGAGTCATCTCCCTGTGTCCTGTTGGCTGAAGCGGATAAACAGGTGCGGAAGCTCCTTACCTGTTCCCTTACCAAGTGCGGGTATTCTGTCATCGAATGTTCGCATGGAACAGAGTTGATGAGCCGGCTTGGAACACTCGCAACCGCCGAAAAATCCGATAGGGTTGACCTGATTATTACCGATATTCGCATGCCGGGCATTTCAGGCCTGGAGATCTTCAATGAGATAAAGAATGAGGGAGGCTTCCCGCCGTTCATCCTGATCTCGGCATCAAGAGATAAAGTTCTCTCTAATCAGGCAAAAAGGTCCGGAGCAGTATCGATATTCGGCAAGCCGTTCGATGTGGATGAACTGCTCGTAAAGGTCATGAAGATCGTGCCGCCGGAATCACACAGAATAAATAACGGGACTGGATCATTCAATCAAACCGGAAAAGGTGGCCGCAATGGGTACAGTTGAACTGAGGAAGTTTGAATGCAGGTGAGACCTGGACAATCCGGCCACAACGGTTGCAGGTTATGCTTTGCCAGATCCCGGGGACCCTTGTCTCTTCCTGGTATCCCTTGATCAGGGCATCAGTCTTGGCCTTCTGTGTTTTTTCCGGTTGCCTGGGTTTTGAAAAGGCAGCCGTATCGGCCAGGATTGCTGACGTGGCCTGCTGATTGGCCACTTTCACCGTGTGGGGCCTGTTGCACCGGGGGCATCTGATTTCTCCACGGGCGAATTCAGGGGGGACCTTCATCTTCATCCCGCATTCGCAG
>CAYMDG010000351.1:0-3277 GCA_964388905.1 uncultured Bacteriovoracaceae bacterium | reverse complement strand
CGGCCCCCATGACGCGGCTGGATATGATGCTGGTGCGGTCCGATCTGATGGTGCCTGAGGTCTCGTACACCTCGTCGGCCTGTAACGGTTTCACGGCGGTAATGGTGACCCCTGTGACCGTGGGACGGTCGATTCCTTTAATTTCGTGCCTTGCCTCGCACCCTGTCAAAACAATGCCGAGCATGATCATGCATGCAAGAAAATAGACAGAGCTTGATGAGTAAACTCCATGTCTGCGCCTTCTATCAATATCCTTGTTGGTGTGTCTCATGTACATTTCTCCAGTTATGCGATGGATATCAGATAAGAAAAATGTTCCAATCTATCGTTCTTATATTGTGCTGCACGGGAAAATCAATATCAACAGCGGTTTTGGTCATGCGATTCGAACCCATGCCTGATGATGTATTTAGGCATTGTTGATGAGAATATCATTGATCTAGATCATTGCCGAATCTATCCCCGCATATAATTAGGAGTTCCTCAGATGAAGGGCGCATAGATAACAATAGAATAACCTGCATTCCTTATGAGTTATAATGTTTTACTTGACATGGGGGAAATCAGCCTTCATTATTAGCATATGCCAACAATGAGGACCAGATAGATGCCTCGACCGGTAAAATGCAGAAGGGTTGGATTCCTTCCAGACGTCTTCTACTTCAAGCCTGCGGGTATCTCCATGAAGGACCTGAAAGAGGTGGAGCTCACTCTGGATGAGCTCGAATCCATACGTCTTGCTGATCTCGAAGGGTTGTATCAGGAAGATGCCGCCGGACACATGTGTGTTTCAAGACAGACCTTTGCGAATATCCTCGTCTCTGCCCGCGGTAAGATCGCCGAGTGTCTGATACTTGGCAAGGCATTACGGATAGGAGGGGGGAAGATAGAGGCGCAGGAAAGAGACTTCATATGCCAAGAGTGTAAGCATACCTGGAGTCGTTCCTTTGAATCGGAAAGCCTGTCTGAATGCCCGCAATGTCAATGCCCAAACATTAAGCGATTACTTGCCGGGCAAGGATATCAGGAAGGCCAGAGAGAAGGTTGCATGAGAAGAAAACGTTGCTGCAGAAAAAATAATCAGGAGGAAACATCATGAATATTTGTATACCAATAGAAAAGGATGATGGTCTGAACTCTCTAGTGTATGGCCATTTCGGGAGCGCTCCGTATTTTGCCATCTATAACACCCAGAGTAAGGTTATGGAGATCGTGAACAACGGCAACCTGCACCATGCACATGGCCAGTGCAATCCCATTGCCGCATTGTCAGGCAAATCGGTGGATGTACTGGCCACCGGCGGGATCGGGGCAGGGGCCATTGAGAGACTGCGCATGATGGGAGTAAAGGTCTGCCGAGTCGGTTCAGACCGGACCATCCAGGATATCATCAGGAGCCATGAGCAGGATGAATTAAAGGAAATCGGTGGCAATGATGCGTGCAATCATCATTCCTGTCATTAAATATGCCAGCAAACAAAGGTATAGCCTATGACAATACATGAAGCGGACATGGTTGAGATCCTGACCCTGCAGGACAACTATATCGATGTGACCGCCTTTGACGGTTCTGAAACAGTACAGCGGGCAAGCACCCTGAAGAATATGGAGATCAAGAGTTCCATCCTTGCGGAGCACGGGTTCTCGGCCCTGGTGACAATCCACGCGGGGGGGAAATCATCATCCCTTCTCTTCGACTTCGGCTTTTCCGAGGATGGTGCAGCACGTAACGCAGCCTCGCTGGGGGCAGATATGCAATCCGTAAAGGCCATGGTGCTTTCCCACGGACATTCTGACCACACCGGGGGATTTCAAAAGCTCAGCGCAATGCTGAAGGGGAAAGAACGCGCGGTCGAATTCGTGTGCCACCCGGGCGTCTTCACGCGTCACTGTCACCGGTACCTGAAGTTCGGAGAGGAGATCAAGGTCTATTTCCCCGAGTTCAGCAAAGATACTGTTCTCAAAAGTAGGTTCAAGGTCGTGGAGACCAGGGATCCCTACCTCCTCCTTGACGGACATGCACTTTTCCTCGGCGAGATTACCCGGACCACCGATTTTGAGAAGGGCTTCCCCATTGCATTCCGGGAAGAATCAGGCAAGGAGCAGCGTGATGCCATCGAGGACGATTCAGGGATCGTGATGAAAGTGAAGGGGAAGGGGCTTGTGATTCTCACCGGGTGCGCCCATGCAGGCATCATCAATACAGTCCGTCATGCAATTGCAACGGCAGGTGAGAACAGAATATGTGCCGTTATGGGCGGATTTCACCTGGGCGGCCCATTCTTTGAACCCATCATCGAGCGGACCACTGAAGAACTCAAGGCCATGAACCCGCTCTTTGTTGTACCAACACACTGCACGGGGAGGAAGGCCGTCATGCACATGGAGAAGGAGATGCCGGGGAAGTTCATCCTGAACATGTCGGGCACAAAGCTTACTTTTACTGCATGAATTGAAAAAAGGTATCACTGAACTGGGACCGGCGAAGCGATTTTCAATGTTTTGAAAGTCTCTGCTAGGATTACACTCAGCTCCTACTCCCCTTCTGAGAGTTCTTCAAGTGCCTTACTGTTCAGGATAGTGATCTTCTTCCCCTGAACTTCCAGTATGCCATCGTTCTGCATTTTCCTGAGTGCCCGGGAAAGGGCCTCGGGTGTTGACCCGAGTATCTTTGACAGCTCACGATGGCTGATGGGCAGCTCAATCCTTTCCCCGGTCCCCTTATTCTCACGGACTTGGGTGAGGATGAGGAATGAGGCCAAACGCTGGGGTATCTCCTTGAGCGCCAGGGACTCGATGAGCGTCATGGATTCCTTGAGCCTGCGGGATAACACCCTCAGGATGTTCAGGAGGAGTGCCGGCTCTTTCATGACGATCTCTTCCACCGCTGCCCCTGGAATGGTGAGGATGTCGGACTTTTTCAGGGCCACGGTCTCTGCGGGAAAGTCATGGGTGGCAAAGGCGGTGCACAGACCGAAAGGTTCCCCTGGTCCTAAAAGATACAGGGTCTGTTCCTTGCCCTCCATGGAACTCTTGGAGAGTTTCACCTGCCCGGAAATGACGACAAAAAATGCCTTGACCAGGTCTGTCTCGGCAATGATCATCTCTCCAGGCTGGTATGTCCCGATCAGTACACGTCGTGAAAGGGCCTCCAGTACTTCATCGGAGAGACCCTGGAAGAGTTCCATGTCCTGAATCTGTTTGCGCGTGTCCATAAAAAATTCATTCCATTGATCTAGATCAATGACCATACCACTGATCCGACCTATATGTAACC
>CAYMDG010000350.1:1813-3278 GCA_964388905.1 uncultured Bacteriovoracaceae bacterium | reverse complement strand
ATTACCGGCTTGCAGACCGGCGAGAGATGCTGCATATGCTTGAAGGAAGGTCATGGTCCAAGGGGATAAGAATGAGCGCAGCCATATTTTATTATACCGGCACAGGAAATTCATTATGGGTGGCACGCAAGGTCGCTGATGCGCTGGGTGAGACTGTTCTGGTCTCCATACCCGAGTACAGGGATGGAAATAAGATCATCCCTTCGGACACCATAGGCCTTGTCTTCCCGGTGTACATCTGGGGGGTGCCGGCCCCGGTGATCCGGTTTGTCCAAACTATCAAGGCGCTGCCCGAAAGCTATATCTTCGCTGTCGCGGTGAACGGGGGCCAGGTCTCCAATACCCTGGTGCAGCTGAAGGGGATCATGGCCCACAGGGGACTGAACCTCTCGGCCGGGTTCCAGATCAGGATGCCGTCTAACTACATACCGTGGGGAGGTCCGGGGCCGAAAGAGCTGCAGCAAAGGCTTTTTGATCTCGCGCATAAAAAGGTCATGCGTATCACTGAAGGCATAAAAGGAAAGGCCCCCTTGCCCCTCGAGAAAGGCCCCCTGTGGCAGAGGATCATCTTCACGGCCTTCTACAAGATGAGCTTCTCTAGGGTGCCGGAAATGGACCGTCCGTTCTGGTGTGATGACAAGTGCAACTCTTGTGAAATATGCTCCAAGGTGTGCCCTGCCGGGAATATCACCTTCTCCGAAGGCAGGCCTGTATGGAACCACAGATGCGAGCAGTGCTTGGCCTGCCTGCAGTGGTGCCCGCAGGAAGCGATCCAATACGGAAAAAGAACGCCCCGATACGAGCGGTACCATCAACCGGAAATCCTCCTTAAAGATGTCCTGAAATCACGGTGACTATCAGGCGTGTATATCCGGCACAGCCTGTTATGAAAAAATCTCCCCCAGACTCAAATTTACACTACATTTTTTCAAAGCCATTGCCGATAGCATGATCAGCGCATAGAATGAAGCAATAATCCCGAGAGGTATGTATGGATGTAAGACTCATCAACCCGTTCATAGATGCAACACTGCATGTATTAACATCCATGGCCTTTACAAAGGCAACGGTCGGCACCCCTTATCTGAAGAAAGATGATGTCGCAAAAGGAGATGTGTCAGGAATTGTGGGCCTTTCCGGTGAAGCCAGGGGCACTATATCCGTGAGTTTTTCCGAGGAAAGCATCCTTGCCATTGTCAGCAATATGTTCGGCGAAAAGATATTGGAGATCAACGATGAGGTCAAGGACGCTGTGGGCGAGATCCTGAACATCGTATCCGGACAGGCACGGCAGAAACTCGAAGCCATGGGAAGGACACTCAAGGGCGCTATCCCCACAGTGATCACCGGCAAGAATCACGCGATCTCCCACATCACCAAGCAACCCATCGTTGCCATCCCGTTCGAAACGGATAACGGCAGCTTCACCATTGAGGTGTGCATAGAGGAAAGAACACACGCCTGA
>CAYMDG010000350.1:0-1713 GCA_964388905.1 uncultured Bacteriovoracaceae bacterium | reverse complement strand
CCGAGGATAAAAAGATTTTTCATAGCCTCCCTCAGGGTCCTTTCCATCACCTTGAGAAAATATGACACTGATAATTGCGCCTTGCGGTCATCTGCGCTCACCTTCTTCACCCTCATGTCCATTGTCCCTATTGCTGCTGTGGCCTTTGCCATTGCCAAGGGATTCGGTTTTCAGAAACTTCTGGAGCAGCGTATCATGGAAGATATGGCCGACCACCAGGAGGTGGTGCTGTATGTCATAGAGTTTTCCCGCCGTCTCCTGGACAGCACAAAAGGCGGTCTGCTTGCCGGCGCCGGCATCATCGTGCTCCTGTGGTCGGTAATCAAAGTGCTCGAAAACATCGAGTATTCCTTTAACAGCATCTGGGGTGTGACCAGGCACAGGTCGTTGAGCCGGAAGGTCGGCGACTATCTCGCAATCATGCTTGTCGCCCCGATTCTCATCATCATCTACGGCAGCTCCATGGTTATGGTGACAACGCAGATGAACTTCATCACCAGCAACCTCGGGATAGGGATCTTCTCCTTCTTCATGACCATCCTGATGAAACTGATCCCCTACTGCCTCACTTGGATCCTCCTTTCCTTCATGTATACCTTCATACCCAATACCAAGGTGAATACCTCTTCATGTCTTACGGCCGGCCTGGTGGCAGGGATTATCTTTGTCGTGGTGCAGAGGATCTACATCTACTTCCAGGTCGGGATGGCCCATTACAATGCCGTCTATGGCAGCTTTGCAGCCCTGCCCTTATTCCTTGTATGGCTTCAGCTCAGCTGGTTTATCGTTCTGTTCGGGGCCGAGTTCTCGTATGCCATTCAGAATGCGCATGGATGCGGGAACGAACTGGACATGCACAAGATGAATCCCTCTCAGAAGAAGCTCTTCAGCCTTACGATCGCTCAACGTGTCGTGGCGGGATTTGCCACAGCAAAACCCGCGCCCGGCTCTTCTGACATATCCGATGAGCTTGGCCTGCCTATAGCCCTCGTCAAACAGATACTTCGCGAGCTGTGCGAAACCGGCATCCTCGTTGAGGCGACCTCTCCGGGTAATGAGAAAACCCTTTACATGCCCGCCAGGGACCCGGGCACTATTACCGTGGCTTCAGTAATCGAGGCCCTGGAAGGATACGGTGTTGCCTGCATTACCATGCCCCCGCAAGATGAACCTGAAGGACTACAAGGGATACTGAAGGAATTCAGCCGGACCATTGATGGATCACCGGCCAACAAACTGCTCAAGGACATCCCTCTTTAAAATATGGTCTTTTGACAGCTGTTCGGATTGCGAGGATATCGGGCCTGATCTTCTTCATCTCAGATTGTGCGTTCAAGATGAGTAAATAACTGATCCGTTCAAAACATCAATCTTGCGGCCTTTGTGGAATGTTAATTTTATCGGTCCTTTTAACCACAAGATTGATGTTTTGAACGGACCTATTTTAAAAACAATTCCATGATCACTATGCGTGCTATGCTTAAGGCCTTCAGAGATTTATGAAGCAATCATGGATACAATCAAACACAAAATCTGGTTTGAATCCCTGGCAGATCCTAAGGGGGCTTTATCAGGTGCGGAAGATGAAGTACACGGCACCCATCAGACACATCCCTGCCCACAGATAATTCAGCCTTAAAGGCTGTTGCATGTAAAAGATCGAAAACGGCACAAAGACCGACAGCGTGATGACCTCCTGAAGGATCTTGAGCT
>CAYMDG010000349.1:0-3281 GCA_964388905.1 uncultured Bacteriovoracaceae bacterium | reverse complement strand
CGCCTGCAAGGCGTGCCGGGATCAGGGCATGAACTGGTATAATAATCCTGATGAGAGCTATTATGCCATTTATTTGCAGGATATGGATCAGGACCGGTATCTCTCCAGGAAGCTTTGAGGCTAAAAGGTTTAAACGGATAGCTCTTTGTTATGGTGCAGTGGGTTTTATACCGGATTCTGCAATTGAGTGTACCTATAAACTCTAAGAACTTCAGGTGGCCTTCAGCATACACCCCTTTGGCCATGGATCTGTTCATAAATAAATCCGTTTAAAACCTCAAGCTTGCAGCCTCTGAGGAATGATAATTTCTCCGGTCCCGAAGGCAGCAAGCTTGAGGGCAAAATGGACCAGGTTTTTATGCCACTTAAATACATATCTGGATTTACAACTCTTAATCATATGTTTGGACGGACGCCGATCTTTAGGTTGTTAAAAGAAACCATCATTTCCCTGTTATTTATTTGTCAACTTTACCTGTGGTTTTTCCTAGAGGAACCTGTAAAAATTCTTTATGTGGCCGGTTTATAGATATGGCAGGTCCATATTACATTTATAAGGAGGCAGATTGTATGGGAATCAGAAAGATGTATGTAAAGAATAGGGATGTGTGCAAGGTGACATTTTCTTTGCCGAGAGATGTAGCCAAATCAGCCGATTCGGTATGCGTTGTAGGGGACTTTAATGACTGGGAGGTAGGGGCTATGCCTATGAAGAAGTCAAAGGACGGATCATTTACAGCCTCCACAAATCTCTTATGTGGAAACGAATATCAGTTCCGTTATCTCCTGGACGGGACTGTATGGGAAAACGACTGTAGTGCAGACAAGTATGTTTACTCCGAGTTTGGAGGTTCTGAGAACTCAGTAATAGTTATTTAAGGTAAAAAAAGATTATCACTTAAGGGGGAGCCAATCCCATGCCTGCCCGGCTTAACACTCCCGCATAACGCTCTTCTTTTATTGTCTTGTGAAGAGGGGTTAATATCGCCCCTCTTCACAAGGTTCTTTTCTAGCTTATACTTATGGCCGGCTTTAAGTGATGCATTACTTTGCCGCCATTCCTCCATCCAAGGGGATAATGGACCCTGTCATGAAATCAGATGCCTTGGATGCGAGGAATACTGCAAGACCCTTGACGTGGTCCTCCTCCCCGTACTTGAGAAGCGGGATCTGGGCGACTGTCAGGTCGAGGATGGGCTTCATGTCGGGTTTGAAGATGTATTCCATCATGTCTGTCCGGAAAAATCCCGGAGCGATGCAATTGATGTAGATGTTATAGCGGGCGAGTTTCACTGCAAGGTTTTTGGTAAGTACCTCAATGGCTGCCTTGGATGAGTTGTAGGCAATGGCAGGATGCCCCTCCTCAATGGACCCGCGGGAGCCGAAGATGGACGAGATGTTGATGATCTTACCGCCGCCCTTTTCTTTCATGATGTTGGCGACCTTCTGGGTAAGGATCCAAACGCCCCGGACATTCACCTCAAAGATCTTGTCCCATCTGTCCAGAGGAAATTCAAGGGTAGGTGCGCCCCATGTGATGCCTGCATTATTCACCAGGATGTCGATTTTACCAAACTCCTTCATGGTGGCTTCAACCAGGTTTGTGATATCTTCCTCAGAACCGGTATCACACTTCAGTGCAAGCGTCTTTACCCCGAGCTTGGCCAGTTCCTGAGCCACCTTTTCGCAGTTGGCCAGCTTCCTGGACGCTAGAACTACATGAGCACCTGCCTCTGCCATTCCGGTTGCGATGAATTTGCCGATGCCCCTGCCGCCACCGGTGATAATGGCGACCTTGCCCTTGAGATCAAACATCTCTTGTACGTTCATTCAACTACCTCCTGTGGTGGTTTGTTTATGTCACGTGAGACTATCTTTCTTGATTGAGTGTTCATATAACATTTTGAGTCGTTTCAATGATTCATCTTCGATGCTTGTGTGAAGCGAATTTCCATGAGAGTCCATCGTAACCATCGCCGGAAAATTGTGGACAGCCAATACCCACATGGCCTCCGGTTGGCCGAACTCAGTAAGATATACCCCCTCCACCTGAACAATTCGCTCTGCCAGGTACTGCGCGGCGCCACCGGTTGCATGGAGATACACGCACCCGTTCGCGGACAATGCCTTCAGGGTCTTCTCCCCCATGCCTCCTTTCCCCATGATGGCACCGGGCTTGAAGTGCGAAATAATATCCGCCTCGAAGGGCTCCTCCCGCATTGAGGTTGTAGGGCCAGCTGCCACGATTTTCCACAGGCCGTTTTCTTGGATTACTATTGGGCCGCAATGGTAGATCACCAGGCCTTCGAGATTTATGGGTGGCTCACCACCTTCTGCAAGGTATTTGTGCACCCGGTCTCGGCCTGTCACGATGCGGCCGGAGATACTCACCATGTCGCCTGCTGCAAGACTCTTAATGACATCGGGCCTGAGTGGAGAGGTGATATGGTTCACATCCATTTGTGGATGCCTCCCTCATTTGTGAGCTCAACCATGTAACGTCTGGTGGCCCAGCATGAGTAACTCACGGTAACGAAGTAACTTGCAGGGTGTCTACCCGCTGTTCCTATCTTCACCCCAAGGAGCGTGGTATTCCCCCCGAGGCCCATGGGTCCAACCCCTAAGGTGTTAGCATCCTGAAGGATTGTCTGCTCCAAAGAAGCCAGAACAGGCAATGGGTTCATATCCTGGAGTTTACGGAAAAGCTGTTTCTTGGCAATCAGGTAGCCTGAAGCCCTGTCGCCTCCTATGCATACCCCAAGGATCCCGGGGGCGCATCCCTGGCCCTGGGCCTGGAAAACACCGTTCAGGATGCAGCGCCTTACGCCTTCCATATCTCTTTGGGCCTGAATCCTCCGATGGGGAAGGCTGTATTGGGTACTCATGTTTTCTGAGCCCCCCCCCTTGAGCATAATCCCTATCCTTGTTGGGCAATCTTTGGGTTCGAAGTGGATCTGCGGGACGAACGCACCGGTGTTGTCGAGGGTGTTTCTTTCGTTCAGAGGGTCTACGCAGTTCTGCCTGAGTATGCCTTCTTTGGTGAGCGCCCTTGTCGCATCTATAATAGCTTTCTCTATCAGGAAGACCGATTTATCCGGACGACCCTCAATGATAGCCAGGAGTGCCCCGGTATCCTGACAGACAGGAAGCCTTTTATTGCATGAAAGGGAGGCGCTTTGTGTGATGATGCCAAGGGTCTCATGTGCAATGGAACCATTTCCTTCATGGGAAAGGGCATTCTCAAGGGCCAAGCTGATGTCTTGGGGAAGTATGGTGCATGT
>CAYMDG010000348.1:0-3286 GCA_964388905.1 uncultured Bacteriovoracaceae bacterium | reverse complement strand
TGGTGCGGTAATTATCCTGCTCCACCCAGCTCAGGAGGAGGTTCTCGCCCGCACAACCCCTGGCGATCTCTTTCATGACCTCGTTCATCTTGTCATAGTGGCTGTGCCCGGTGATGATGAGGGGGACATCCACTGCGGCCAGCACTGATTTCACCACATCGAGGGCCTCTTTGGGGGAGCGGTCGCCCTTCTCGGGGTGGGTCCCGTCGAGCCTCACGCTGATGAGGTCTGCGCCGTATGTTTCCACGCACGCCTTTGCCATCTCCGCAGGGTTGTCAAGAAGGTCTCCCCATACCGCACGCAGGACCTGGGGATACTTCGGGCTGACCTTGTCAAAGACCTCCAATGCCACTACGGGGCGGTTTTTCATGGTGCCTTCCCAGAGGTGGAGCGGCATGGCCGTGTCCCCGCCGATGGTGCAGGTGCGGCCGCGCGTTCCGCCCTGGGCCTTTGTGGCGCCCAGCGTGATCTCGTACACTGCCTGCTCGCAGGCCTCTTTCCTTATGGGTATGGATTTTATGGCGGCAATGCGTTCATGTGCGCTTGGTTTTCCCTGCGTTACTTCTCCCATGAGGGCTGCGGCATGTTCCGATGGCGCCGGTGAGGGTGCAGCCTTTTGCAGCACGGCCCCGAGGAACCTCTCGCTCAGGACGTTGATGATGTCATTGACGATCTCTTTGGTGAGCGTCTGCTTGATCTCGCCCTTGATCTCGTTGATGAGCGATGTCTTCATTTGTTCCAGCTGATCAGGGGAAAAGGCCTGTGCCCGGGAGGCAGGTACGGCGGTTGCTGGTTCATCTGTTGTGGGCTTTTCCTCGCGAACGGGCGCCGGCGTGCTTGTGAGTGGGGCATGGTCATGTTTTGCCAGGGCCGCGATGTCACCCATTTCCATGGCAGGGTGCTTCACCTTTTCCAGATAGGTCCTTATGTCCCTGGGGTCGATGGCAACGGTCTCGTCCGGGATCTTTTCCAGCAGGCCCGGTGCGCCCTGTTCCTCAAAGCGCCTCTTCAGGTCCTCGCCCAGCATGCTCTTCAGGCCCTTTGTCATCCACACCAGGCGCTTGTGACCGCCTTCTGCAAAGAGGAACTTCCGGGAGGTGAGGAAGACCTTGCCGCAGCCCATGAAGCCCGGGGTCTGCTGGCCGCCGCCCACGCTGCCCGCCAGGGTGGAAAACGTCATGCCCGCAGGCGTCTCCCCGGTGTATTCGCGGTTCACGGCCATGATCCCGTTGCATTCTGGTACATAGGCGCAGATGACCTCGAAGCAGCCGCAGCTGGTCATGGGCCGGTCCATGATGGAGTAGGCGCACACGGACTCAATGGTCTTGTGCGAGGAAAGGTACACGTATTCGTCAACGCCCTTCCACACTCCGCGCAGAGGATCCAGGCATTCGCCCTTTTTCACGGGCTGGTTGGGCCCGGTCTCGTCGATCTCAAAGGCGGCCCTGGCATCGAGCCAGTTGTAGGCGCCGCAGAGCCCGAGTCGCTCCGGGGTTACCACGCATACATGGTTGGGCGCGAACGACTGGCAGAGCAGGCACGAGTAGAAGATGTCCACGTTCTCGTCCGTCAAGGATTCCAGGCGGCGGTTGCGCTCCACATAGGTGCCCCGGACTTTTGCCAAGCGCTTTTCCACCTCTTCCCTGTCCGTGATGAGGGTGACCTTCACCTTGTCCACAATGGCAGGATAGTTCGACAGCAGCTTGGCGTGCAGGATCTCGCCGTAGTGCCGCAGGCGCAGGCCCTTTGCGAATCCGCCCTTGGATATGCGCGTCCACACGATGTCGCGCTGGCCCATGTGCCAGATGCCCTCGGCGCCGTTGATGAGGTGGTGGATCTGCCGCTCCAGGATGGCCTCGAAGTCGACTGCCATCTTTCTGCCTGCCACCTCCACCCAGATGGCCAGGGGCAGCGCCGCTCCTTCAGGAACCTGGTCCACGTCTTCTCCGATGATGTCGATGCGGCCGTCTTCGATATCGTCCATGTCCACCATGGTCACGAACTCGAAGGCCGGGGTGATGTTCCCCCCGAACTCGATGCGTGTGTCCTGCTTGCGGATGCGCTCCCCTTCGAAGGCAGGGCCGTAGGGCACCGGGATGGGGACCTTCGTGATCTTGACCTTGCAGCCCCTGACCTCAAGGGCCCTGTCCACCATGGTCTCATAAGGCACGCTCGAGACCACGTGCTCGTAGGTGCATATGCCCGTGGGCAGGATCTGGGGGATGTCCGTGTCGGCTATGACCGGGAAGCCGTAGTTGAGCGCCCCCGCCGCAGCGGCATATTTTTCGGCATCCACCTCACCCAGGGCCAGCACAAAGGCAAAGATGCGCTCCTTGTTGTATTTCAGGTTGGCCTTGAAATCACCCGGTCTAACATTGCCGAAGGAAAGGGCGGAGCGGTTGGCAAAGCCAAGGGCATAGATCAGCGCCGACACATCCTTGCCGAAGGGCACGAGCCTGGTCTCCCAGCCCATCTGGACGCCTTCTTCGGCTAGCTGCTCGGCAAACTGCCTGCCATGGGTTGCGCCAGCCATGAACACGTAGATGTTCTTTTCCTGGAGCTCCCGGGCGATCTTCACGGCGATCTCGTTGGTCGGGGCGGCTCCGGTGATGGCGGCAAACCCCGGGGCAGTGCCGTCCACGAACTCGATGCCGCGCTCGCGCATGATGACGTCGCTGGCAGCGCCCAGCCAGATGCCATCAACCGGATCGGGGCCGATGAGGTACTTGCAGGCCTCGATGATCTCGCAGGCGAACAGCGTGGCCACGCCTGCATCGAGCGTATTGCCCAGGTAGGGCAGCCAGACCTTCTCGGTGGGCGGTGTGCTCAGCAGACCCTTTGCCCGCGTCAGGATGCGGCGCAGATCGGAGAGTGTCTCCGCCTTCTCGCCGGTGAACGAATAGATCACGGGCAGGTGATAGGCTGTATCCGGAAAGGCCACCGCGCATGCCTCGCCCTTGGCCCGGATGGCCTCGTCCAGCTTGGCCTCGGCCCTGGCCACCCATTCTATGGCCCCGTTGATGGCGCTCGAACAGATGAGCTTAGACACCGAGCTCTCTCCTGTCCTTCATGTCCATGAGCTTCCGGTCCGCCTTCTTGTTGATGCCGAGCCTTTCGCGGCGTTCGTTGATGATCTGCAGAATGGCAGCCGCAGCCGCATGGGGGTCTTCGTTGATGTGGAAAGACGCCCCGAAGACCTGTGCGGCGTCCTTGTTGAGAAATTGGCTCACCTTCTTTGATCCCGAGATATAGAACGGGTTGCCCAGGATGACATCGATGCCTGAGG
>CAYMDG010000347.1:0-3334 GCA_964388905.1 uncultured Bacteriovoracaceae bacterium | reverse complement strand
CAGGCCGAGCAGGCCCTCAAGGAGAGCGAGAGTCGCTACCGGCTGCTTGCCGAAAACCTGCGGGATGTTATCTGGGTTCTCGACACCGACTTGCGCTATGTCTATGTGAGCCCTTCTGTTATGGAGCTCAGAGGATACACCCCCGAAGAAGTCATGAAGCATTCTATAGATCAGGCTCTCACCCCTGAATCCTACCAGAATATAGCCGATCTCTTTGCACGGGAACGTCTGCTGGAGCTGGGCGGGCAGACACACGGCAAATCATGGACGAAAAACATCGAGCTCGAGATGATCCGAAAGGATGGATCCACGGTATGGACAGAGGTGAAGATCAATATCCTCTATGATGATGACGGTAATCCGACGGGTATTCTGGGTATAACCCGGGACATCACCGAACGCAGAAAGGCCGAGGAGGTAATACGGAAGAACGAAGAGCGCTACCGGACAATCTTCGAGAGCACTGCAACGGCAAACATCATCATAGCCGAAGATACCACGATCCTCCTTGCCAACTCAAATTTTGAGAAGATGTCCGGGTACTCGGGAGAAGAACTGGAAGGCAAGATGAGCTGGACCGGCTTCGTGGTGGCGGAAGACCTGGAGATGATGAAGAGATACCACGCCATGCGCCGCCATGATCCAGGATCGGCATTGAACTCCTATGAGTTCCGTTTCAGGGACCGCAATGGAAAGATAAGGGATCTTTTCATGAGTGTCGCCCTTATTCCGGGCACAAAAGAGAGTGTATCTTCCATGATTGACATTACGGAGCGCAACCGGTCAGAAAAGGCACTCCGAGAGAGCGAGGAAAGGTGGCAATTCGCCCTGGAGGGTGCAGGCGATGGTGTATGGGACTATGATATCATAAACAATAAGGTGTACCGTTCAAGACGCTGGAAGGAGATGCTCGGCTATTCGGATAATGAAATCGACGACAGTCCAAAGGCATGGTCGAGGTTGGTCCATCCCGATGACAGGCAGCGGTCGGACAGTATTCTGGACCGTCATCTGGCCGGGGAGTTGCCGGTCTATACCAGTGAGCACAGGGTGAAATGCAAGGACGGGAGCTACAAGTGGGTCCTTGACCGGGGCAAGGTCTTCCAGTGGTCGGAAGACGGCAACCCTGCCCGCATCATCGGGACGCAGACCGACATCACCGAGAGAAAACAGGCTGAGGAGGCAATCAGGAAGAGCGAGGAGCAGTACCGCACAATCTTCGAGAATACGGGGAATTCCTCAATGCTGATTGGAGAGGATAAGACGATCCTGCTGGTAAATTCCAATTTCGAAAAGCTCTCAGGCTACTCGCGCCATGAGATCGAGGGCAAGATGAGCTGGACGGCGTTCGTTTCTCCTGAAGACCTGGAGAGGATGAAGCGTTACCATGAAGAGCGCAGGGAGGGGATCGCATCTGTCCCCAGATCCTATGAATTCAGATTCTTAAACCGTTCCGGGGAGTCCAGGGACATCTTTCTGAGCATAGCCCTCATACCAGGCAGCAAGGTAAGTGTTGCCTCACTCATGGACATCACTGACCGGAAGAATGCCGAAAAGGCTTTGCGAGAGAGCGAGGAACGATTCCGTGATCTGGCCAGCCTCATGCCCGAGACGGTATTTGAAACGAATGAAAAAGGTTTCTTCACCTTTGTGAACCAGAGTTCTTTCGAACGGTTCGGGGTTACCGCCGAAGAGATGAGCCAGGGCATAAGTGTGCTGGATGTGATAGCCCCGGAAGATCATGAACGGATGATGGAGAACTATAAGAGGGTCATGCGCGGGGAGAGGATTGGCCTGAATGAATATGTGGCCCGGAAAAAGGACGGGGCGACCTTCCCTGCACTGGTGCATACCACCTGTGTCTACCATGAAGACAAGCCTGCCGGATTGAGGGGTTTTCTCATCGACATGACCGAGAAGAAGAACCTCGAGCAGCAGCTGGCACGTGCACAGAAGATGGAGGCAGTGGGGACTCTTGCAGGCGGTATCGCCCATGACTTCAACAACTTGCTCATGGGCATCCTGGGCAATGTATCACTCATACTCATGCACTTTGACGAGTCGCATCCATTCTTTGATCGCCTCAAGAATGTGGAGGAATATGTACAGCGCGGCTCCGACCTTACAAAACAGCTGCTCGGATTTGCCAGGGGGGGGAAGTATGAGGTTAAGCCTACCCATCTTGGAGAATTCATTCAGAAGAGTTCCGATATGTTCGGCCGTACTAAAAAAGAGATCCGGATCCATCACAAGATCACCCATGGACTCTGGGCAGTTGATGTGGACCGGGGGCAGATGGAACAGGTAATGCTCAATCTGTTCGTGAATGCCTGGCAGGCCATGCCCGGCGGCGGTGACCTGTTCATCTCGGTTGAAAATATCAATCTGGATGAGGTTGAGGTGAGTCCTTATGACATCATACCCGGCAGATTTGTAAAGGTGACGGTTACGGATACGGGTATCGGGATGGACGAGTCTGTAAAGATGAGGATCTTCGAGCCGTTTTTCACCACCAAGGAGCGTGGCCGCGGAACCGGCCTGGGTTTGGCATCTGTGTACGGTATCATCAAGAATCACGGCGGATTCATTAATGTAGAGAGTGAAAAGGACCTCGGCACATCCTTCATGATCTATCTGCCTGCCTCGGATAGGGATGTTCCAGGCGAGCACAAAACAAATGGCGAGATCCTAAGAGGTCGTGAGACGGTACTCCTCATTGACGATGAAGAGATGATCCTGGACATCGGTTCAAAAATGCTCGAAGGCCTCGGCTATAAGGTGCTTACCGCCCCGGGAGGAAGGCAAGGTCTCCATATTTATGAACAGTCCCGGGACAAGATTGATCTTGTGATACTAGACATTATCATGCCCGATTTCGGCGGGAAAGAAACCTTCGAAACCCTGCGCCGCGTCAACCCCGAAGTAAAGGTTCTGCTTTCAAGCGGCTACAGTCTTGATGGTCAGGCTAAGGAAATCATGAAGAACGGATGCAAAGGCTTTATCCAGAAACCCTTCAGCATGGCCGAGTTTTCGAAGAAGATCAGGGACATTTTAGATCAGCAATAAGCTATTAGAAGTTGATCTTCCCGGGGACATTCATATCAGCGTACGACCCATTCCCGAGCTGGCCTGCCCAATTTGCACCCCAGGTCCAGATGGAACCGTCTGTTTTATAGGCTATGGTATGGTGGTTGAAGGATCTTGCCATTACCCAGTCATTGTCGGACCCCACCTGGGTAGGTATTTTCCTGTCAACATTTGTTCCATCTCCGAGCTGACCATAATAGTTATTTCCCCATGCCCAGAGGGTTCCATCGTTTTTAACGGCAAGGCT
>CAYMDG010000346.1:0-3349 GCA_964388905.1 uncultured Bacteriovoracaceae bacterium | reverse complement strand
TGTTGATGCCACAGGTTTGAGGTCATGGCTATCCTGGTTGCCGAGACAGGCAGTAGCCGGCATTAAAGAGCTATGGGAAAATATTGGGTGGCCATCAACTCTGGCATTCGTCTTGGTTGCACTCCTGATTGTGGCAGCAATGCCTGCGGGTATAGGGTCCATATCATTCCAGATCGAGAATAACACAGCCCGTGCAATCCTTACGGGCATTATCGGATCAGTCCTTATCTTCCCCATCGTGTTCTTTCTTTTCATATCCATAGCAGGAATCGTCATGATCCCGGTCTTGATGATACTCTTCAGCTGTGCTTTGATTTTGGGCTACATAGCTGTGGCCCAGCTCATAGGAAAAAGAATTACAATCTTGGTGAATAAGCCGGGCCGGCATATTCTTGTTGAGACAATCATGGGCCTTGCAGCCCTTATAACAATCGGCCTTGTACCCCTTGCAGGATGGTTTATCAAGGGCTCAGCAATGTTCCTGGGCTTCGGCGGAGTGATGAGCGCTCTCACTGCGGGACGGAGGAAAGACCAGGCAACAGTACTCTGAGGACTAGACCGGATATGGCCTGAATTCCTCTTAAACGCGAGCTTAAGGGTTTATTCCCCTGATCCTATCAGCGGCAGAACCTTGTCGATCCTGAACGTGACGAGATACTTATTTTCTATGTAGTTTTCATCATGAACTATATAGTGTTTATTCCTCCGAAGGGTGTTGATTAACTCAGTATTCATTTCCTCTTTGATCTTGGTAATGTAGAGCCTCTTCCCTATAAATTTATCGCCATTTTCCATATACAGATATGTCGCATGGGGGTTCGTCTTGAGGTTGTCGTGTGAAAGCTTTTCGGACATTATAAATGAAACGGTATCTTCATTCGTGAAGTGCGGCCGGGCATACACCGCGGCGTTTACATATCCTGATGAATCTGCTGTTGCAAGTACGCCTTTCCCTTTGATGTTCTCAAAATATTCTGAAAGTTTCATCTTAAAACTCCTTCCATGATCTATTTCTATCAGATAGGGGTTTGTAATGCGAAAATCAAATAGGTCTATGGGTTTTGCTCTTCTTATACGCAAAATCGGGTTAAAAAAAGTTAAAAAAATAGGATGGCGGTTAGGGCATAGGACGCGCCATCCTTAAGAGGAGGTTAAATCTTATTCTAAATATTTTGATGCTTATCCAAGAAAAAGGATGCATGTAAGAAAATAATTGTCCGACATCAAAGATATCAGATCATATTTGTTGATAATTACAATTATGCCCCGCCAGAGGCCATTCTACAGAAAGGATCCTATATGAAAGTATATAGTGTTTCTGATATACTCAAAGTCCATTGAAATGATATTTGTGAGGAGAGTTGTTACATGAATAGGATACTGTTCATGGTTGGTGTTACCCTTATTGTACTGACCGGCATGCTGGTATGTACCAGTCTTGATACCCGAGAGGTTGTTCATGCGGAAAAGACATCGGTAAAGGCTTCAGGTGACTCTCATGCCATGAGCTGCCGGGAGTGCCATCACAAGTTCTACACATCCTGGTCGAAATCATATCACGGCCTTTCCATGCAGCCATACACGCAAGATATTGCCATTAACAGGCTTACGCCTCCTGCAAAGGACATCAGTATAGGCAACAGACGGTACACGGCCGATTTCAAGGGAAGCGAAGGTTATATTGTTGAGAAAGGCAACTGGCCCTGGGAAACCATGAAATATCGAATTGAGAATATCCTGGGCGGGAAGGATGTTTATTATTTTCTTGCCCTTGTTGAAGAAAAGCGATTGCAGATCCTGCCCCTGGCTTACGATGTCAGGACAAAGTCATGGTTTGACATCACGGACAGCGGGTTGATTCATGCCAAAGACAAACACCCCGACTGGAAGGATTCCCGCTATACCTTCAGCACGGTGTGCTATGGCTGTCATGTGAGTCAGCTTTCATCGAACTATGATCTGAAGGCGGATAGGTACGTAACCGCCTTGGGTTCATCGGGCATCAACTGCGATACATGCCACGGCCTTTCATCGGAGCATTCCGGGTTATTCCAGCAGGCTGCCCTGAACGGCGTGAAACCCGAGGCGCTGAAGATTCTCAGCTTCAAGGAATTGATCCCAGGGCGGATTAACTCGGTATGTGCGCCATGCCATGCCAGGATGTCGCCTATTACTACCGCCTATATTCCGGGTGAGAGCTTCTTTGACCACTATGACCTCACAACACTGGAAGACCCGGGCTTCTACCCTGATGGCAGAGATCTGGGCGAGAACTACACCTATGCCCGGTGGCTCATGAGCCCCTGTGTAAAGTCCGGGCAGCTTCATTGTCTCAAGTGCCATACCGGCAGCGGCAGCTTCCGATTCACAGAGACTGCAAAGGCCAATAATGCATGTTTACCCTGCCATGAAAAATATGTTCAAGACACGGCAGAGCATACTCACCACAAGCAAGGTAGCCGGGGCAGCATGTGCATCTCCTGCCACATGCCGAAGACAGGCATTTCCCGCATGCAGCGCAGTGATCATTCCATGCTCCCGCCTATGCCGGCTGCCACAATCACCTTCAAATCACCAAACGCGTGCACCGGTTGTCATACGAACAAGGAAGCCCCATGGGCGGATAAACATGTGAGGAGATGGTACAAGGATGACTATCAGAAACCGTTCCTTAAGCGCGCAGCCCTCATTGATGCAGCCCGCAGGCATGACTGGAGCAATCTGAACGATATGCTTCTCTATATCAGCGGCAAAGACAAAGATGAGGTCATTGCAGCCTCCCTTATTCGTCTGCTGGGCAAATGTCCTGAACCGAACAAGATCCCGGTTTTCATCCTTGCGCTCGGCGATCCGTCACCCTTGGTGCGTTCAAGTGCAGCAGAGGCGCTCTCTGGGGTGAAAACACCAAAGGCTGTTCAGGCCCTCCTAGCAGCAACTGCCGACCCTGTAAGGCTTGTACGCGTCAAGGCTGCTTCGGTATTGGCACGATATCCGGCAAAGGACCTCGCTGAAACCGCGGGCACAAACCTTTCGGTAGCAACAGGCGAATACCTTGCATCCTTGCTTGTACAACCGGACCAGTGGGTTTCTCACTACAATATGGGTAACTACTTCCTTGACCGGGGCGAGAATAATGACGCCCTTCTGGCTTATGAGACAGCAATTAAGATAGCGCCCAAGGCAGTGCCACCGTATGTCAAATCATCACAGGCTTTTTCAAGGCTCAGGAATATGGCCAGGGCAGAATTGTGGGTGAATAGGGCCCTTCATATCGACCCGAATAACGCAGCCGCTAATTATCAGAAGGGTCTTATCAAGATTGACCAGGGCGACTCGAAGACGGCTGAAG
>CAYMDG010000345.1:1306-3370 GCA_964388905.1 uncultured Bacteriovoracaceae bacterium | reverse complement strand
TAATTCATGCCCATGTTCAGCCACTTGCCGAACTGCTCGTCAAAGGCCTGTTTGTACTGAAGATAGGAATTGATGGAGTCCTGCAGATGTTTATCAAAGAATTCGTGAAGAAGATTTCCGCCATAGCGTATGGCTAAGTGAAGCAGTGGTGGTGGCAACAGGGCATTCTTGTTCTTCGCCTCCTCCATGATAATCTGCGTGAGGATAAATGCGGTAACGTCTTCGCTGGTCTTGGCATCAAGGACCTGCACGTCTTTGCCACCCCTGATAATGTCCGCCACCTGGTACAGCGTGACATAAGAGCTGTTTTCCGGGTTGTAAAGCCTCCTGCTCGCATATTTTTTCAGGATAACCGTCTCGTTCATAGATCACTCATTCACTTTTCTTACACCTATAATACCCTATTTATTGTCACAGTGCAACAAAATCCCCAAAGGGGTTCCCTTTGATGTTGATCCGGCACAATCACTAATTGTTATATCAAATAGATAGGTTAAGTATTGATGGGCCACAACGCAACCAGACCTAAATAGAATATGCTGCATTGCGACAATTGCCTCTTGACAATCTGTTCTTTGCCACTATTATAGATTAACCAATCAAGAGAAAGGAGGTAACAATGGAAAACAAGGAACTCGTAAAACAGATGGTCGATCTGCACAAGACATCCTTTGACAACAGCTTCAACATGCTTATTACCCTGCAGGACCAGATGGAAAAGATGGTGAATTCTTTTGTGGAACAAGCTCCATGGCTTCCCGCAGAGGGAAAGAATGCAGTGACCAATCTGGTAAGCACCTATAAAAAGGGGCGCGAGGACTTCAAGAAGGTTGTTGATGACGGATATAAAAAGGTTGAAGAATATATTGCCAAGTAAACTATAAATAATAATGAAGGAGGCGATAACTATGGAGTATCAAAAGGATATGGCAAAACAGGTAATTGCGTTTTACAAGACGACCTTTGACAACAGCTTCAACACAATGATCATGCTTCAGGAACAGGCGGAAAAGCTTATGAAGACGTTTGTCTCACAGGCCCCCGGGATGAACGACGAGGGCAGGAAGGTGCTGGAGCAGTGGATGGGCGTGTATAAGAAAGGACGAGACGATTACAAGAAGGCCATGGATGAAGGGTATGCCAAGGTAGAAGATTTTTTCGAAAAATTCGGAAAGAGTTGATGAAAGAACCTGCCCTGCAGGTCACAAAAAGAAAAAGCAAGGAAAAGGAGAACCGTCATGGACGAGAAACTTATTGTCAAACAGATGCTCGACTTCCACAAAAGCACATTCCAGAACAGTTACAATGCGATGACCATGCTTCAGGACCAGACCGAAAAGATGCTCAGCGCCTTCTTGAGCCAGGCAAACTGGGTTCCGCAGGACTTCAAGAAGGTTATGGGAGAATGGACTACCTCTTACAAAAAGGGCCGCGAAGAATTCAAGAAATCAATAGATGAGAACTTCAAGCGCGTGGATGACTATTTCTCAATTCCAGACAAGCCGCAGACCAAGACGAAGCAGCATTAGGTTTGCTTGCAGCCTGAAGTTCCGGGGGGACTATGGATGACATCAGTGAAGCTACCGAAAAGGGTCTTGAGTACTATGGGTCTGTTTTCAAAGAGATTGAACGGCTCATGGGTATGAGTCTCGCCTTAGGCGAGGCCTCGCAGGAAAAGCTCAAGGCCAGCGGGATATACTTCAATGGCGTGTTCAAGTACCTCAATGAATTCATGACCCCCTTCTGGATCGCATTGAACTCTTTCAATGCCACCGAGCGCGAGAAGCTCGTCCGCCACACCCCGCAGGACAGCTTACAGGATTACCTCGAGCTGCTCCAGTTCAACATCCAGGTGGCGCAAAGAGGCTATGACAGCTCCATGAAGGCCATGACCGATTTTCACATGAACGAGCTCTCCAGGGCATTCACTGCCTGGCTCAACACCATATTCGATCGGAAAGGGGAGGATATCCAGGCCTTTGTGGAAAGACAGGCCAAGCTCCTGCAAAAGGTGATCTACGAATACCCAAAGGCCATCGACGATATCGAACCGGAGTATGGGTT
>CAYMDG010000345.1:0-1206 GCA_964388905.1 uncultured Bacteriovoracaceae bacterium | reverse complement strand
CCTGCAGTCCAGATCATGACCGGTGAAGACGATGCGTTGGATACCAGGTATTTCTGCGAAATACTTCATAAGAGGCACAATCTCCCTGTAACGCTCAACGGCTTCTGTCAGGGTGGTTTTGTGGCGGTGTTGGACATCGTATCAGGCGAGCTCGACGGCCTTGTGGATGCTCTCATCACCTGTGTGGCGCCCATGGACGGCACCAGGAGCAAGGCATTAATCGAATATCTTGCTCACCTGCCAGCCCGCTTCCGCGATCTCGGTTATGCAGTCAAAGACCTGCCCAACGGCAACTCCGTGGTGGACGGCAAGGTAATGAGCTGGGTGTACAAACTCAAGAGCATGGACAAAGAGGCCCCCATTTATGCCCTGTACCGCGACCTTATGATGTTCGACGATCCCCTGGGCAAGGATGTGAGAATAACAAAGACCGCTGCGGCACTGAACCACTGGCTCATCTATGACCGGAAGGACATCCCGGTGGCCATAACGAAAATGAGCTTCGATTCCTACACTGTGCCGGTGGCCGAAGACGGGACCTTGCCGGTGAAGCTCTTTGGCAGGAAGCTTAATTTTAAGAGAATCAAGGAAAAAGGAATCAAGTTCCTTATCTGCTATGCGGAAAATGATGACCTTGTTGACAAGGAGTCTGCGCGTGCACCACTTGATTATGTGGATGCCGAGGTGACCGTGTTCCCCAAGGGCCACGGCGCTATTGCAACGACCTGGTCTGCTGTTGAGACGGAATATGCAATACACAAGCGCTATGCAAACGGATCGCGAGGGCCGGTGCGGTTCCAGCTTGACCTCGATGAAGAGGCCAGAAAGGGGAAATCCCATGGATAAGCAATTTTTAGAGTTCTGGGGCAATATGATGCTTTCCTCAGCCAAAGGCCAGCAGCAGCTTGACGACATCATGAAGTGGTTCTCCGGCAATTTCACTGAATTCAAAGAGATCACTTCGGCCTTCTGCAAGATGTACGGAATAGACCCAGAGTCCCAAAAGACACCCGGAAACCTCACTATATGGCAGAAGGCCTTTGACGAGTTCCAGAAATCCTTTGGCGAACTTGCCATCATGATGGACCTGGTGCCCAGGAAGGACTACATCGCCCTGTCCCGGGAAAACCAGGATCTGAAGAAACGCCTTTCAGAACTGGAAGAAGGTATTGCCCACCAGAGGGCGCTCCTAGCGGAAAAGTCCAT
>CAYMDG010000344.1:0-3379 GCA_964388905.1 uncultured Bacteriovoracaceae bacterium | reverse complement strand
GGGTTGCCTGCCACATGGATGTGGTCATTGATGCGTCCTGCTGCGAGCTGCTTCAAGGCATATACTCTCCTGGAGGAATTCTTATAGAGCTATCAATGCCATATTCACATGGATTTCATCAAGGTGAGACTTCTAAAGATTGAGGATATCTAGATAGTAAGTTGTTATATTCTGGATTTGTCATTTCACAACTGATGATCTTGGCCTTAACCATACGAAGTCTATTACTTCCTGCCTAAGCACTTATATTGGCACGTGATCAACGATCTTGGAAATGCCAACTCAGTTCGTTGCCTCTTGTTCAAGAATGAGTAAGCAACATTAGTCAGGGACTGCATTGTTAAAGGTTTAAGGATATTTCAAGAGGTAATTGACCGATTAGATATTTCATAATTCGATGTGTACCATGGCTGCAGGTATATGGATTATTACCATTGTTCCAACACCTTCTTTTGAATCCAACATGATATGACCCATGTGCCTCTTGATTATGGAATAACAGATGGAAAGACCTAGCCCCATGCCCTTTGTTGTACCCATGTCCTTAGTGGTTAAATATGGATCAAAAACTTTGGGCAGGATCTCAGCGGGAATACCCGTACCCTCATCCCGGAAGGTCAGCCGAACATAAGTACCTTCAGGAAGACTTAAGGTGTTATCATGGTTCAGTAATGACTTATTGATATCAATGGAGAGAGTTCCTCCCTGAGGCATTGCTTCACGTGCATTTATCACAATATTCTGAATAGCCAGGCGGATCTGATTCTCATCAACCTTCACTTCCGGGAGATCTCCTTCAATGTTCCATTCAGGTCTTATGTTTGAACCACTCAGCGCCAACCCTACGGACTGGGTAAGACACTCTGTGATATCGATGATCTTGCTTAAAGGGTAGCCACCCCGTGCAAAAGTGATGATCTGCTGCGTGAGATCACGTGCTTTAAGTGCAGCCTGTTCGGCTTTCTTCAATACAGCATATGCCTGGTCATTCTCGGAAATGAGCACCATGGCTAGATCAATATTCCCCATAATTACGGCAAGGAGATTGTTGTAGTCATGAGCTATACCTCCTGCCAGTGTTCCGATAGTATCGAGCTTCTGTGCTTTGATCAGCTCATCTTCAAGCCTCTTCCTCTCCGTGATATCCAGCGAAAGGCCATTGATGGTAACCGGCTTGCCTTCCATACTGAGCGTAGCTTCTGCCTTGCCATATATATACCGGATAGTCCCGTTAGGAAGTATGATCCGATACTCCGCTTCAAAAGGTGTCCCCTTATTCTCTGACTCTTTGATTTTATTCAACAGGCCATCAAGATCTTCCGGATGGATACGGGACTTGAAAGTTTCAAATAAGATCTCTTCATTCTCAGAGATACCGAATATCCTGCAAGTTTCAGTGGACCAATAAGTTCGGTTCGAAACCAGGTCCCTTCTCCAACTTCCCATGTGACCGATACGCTCGGCCTCGGCAAGGATTGCCATGTTATCTTTGAGTGCTTTCTCTGTCTGCTTGCGCTCAGTTATGTCAAGAAATGCCCCGACTAAACCTGCTACTTCCCCTTCTTTGTCCAAGTAAACATCCTTGGCATAAATGACGGGATGGATCTGGCCGTCTTTGGCCTTCACCTGGAACTCATACACTTGGTGCTCTCGATTACGCATGAGTTCCAAGTCCATGCGGTGATACTTATCCGCAAGTTCGCTTGGCCAAAGCTCCTGCACGGTCTTACCTCTGATCTGCTCAGCGGTCATGCCCATGACCTCGGTAAACACACCATTGCATCCGAGATACCTGCCATCCTTGTCCTTAAAAAAAACCGCCACAGGTATGGCATGCAGAAGAGAAGCAATGAATTGGTTTTTCTCTCTCAGGGCCTCCTCCATCTCCTTGCGCTCAGTGATGTCCCTGAAAATACCTATTGTTAATGTCTTGCCTATCAAAGGTATTGGAAGAGCGCTTATATCTGCATAATAAATGCTTCCATCCTTTTTTTTCACAGGGATGTCTCTTGCCACAGCGATATCATTTCGTAATAACTTCTCAAACTGGTTGAGAATATATGGCAGATCTTTCTCTGGGTGAATATCCATAACCCCCAAGGTCTTGATTTCATCAGGTCCATAACCAAGTGCTTTATAGATCTGTGTATTACCCATTAAGAATTTTTTATTTTCATTATCAGCTAAAAGTATTCCATCTGTGGCATTCTCAAAGATTGTCCTGAATATTTGTTCAGATTCTTTTAGAGTTTCATCAGTATGCTTGCCTTTGGAAACTGAATTTCTCAATTCGCTGATCTGTTGGCGAACGTTCTTTAACACTTTTATGGAATGTGCTTTTGAAATTTTATCTTTTCTCATGAAACATCCTCATGCAGAATCATTCCAAGTACATAATAAGTTTTAAGGGCTGAATGTAAAGGAATGGGGTTACTAAAGGTGGCAAAGAGGTGTGGTTATACTATGGTCTCATAAATTTACCTTGATCAATCTTGTCTAGAGTATAGATCACTGCGATAAATGATCGCTATCAAGAGATGAGCTAAAAAGTATATGTTCTCAGATGTAATCTACACTCTGAGACAGCTCATATCAATGTATACATAGTGGCATGATAACTGTTAATTTCCCAGCTATGTCGTATTATTTGGACTCCTGTCTGGTTCACTCCTCCCGCACAAGTCCCAGCCCCTGCATTTTTTATTGAGAATTGATTTCCTTACTCTATGTTACTATTATAGAAAGTAATCGTCTTTTGAGGAGGGGAATGCATGGAAGAGAAAAGGCTTGGAGACTATATCGATATCGCGATCCAGCGGGAGGAAGAGGCCTATGAATTCTACACAGGGCTCCTTGCGAATGTTACCGATGAAATCGCAAAGGATGCTTTGAAGCTCCTTGCAGGCGAGGAGAAGAAGCACAAGGCATTCCTTGTGAGTTACCGTGACGGGGGGCTCGGGAAAGATACCCTTCGCATGAACCACCCGGTTGACTACAAGATTGCCGAGCACATGGACAAGCCGGATATCAAAAAGGATATGAAATCCAAGGATGTCTTTCTGGTAGCCGCTTTCAGGGAGCTCAATTCATACAACTTCTACAAGGGGCTTGCCGACCTGCACCCTGAAGGCGAAATGAAGCAGGTTTTTCTCAAGATGGCCAGTGAAGAGATGAACCACAAGGAAAAGGCCGAGTACCTCTACTCCAATGCATCCTTTGCCCAGACGGACGGCGGATAAGCAGGGCTGAGCATTTATCAGGCCGCGGGGAAATACAGCACGATGATTCACTGGAACGCATTTCTCATAAGCTTCCTGACGCTATTCGCCGTAAGCCTGGTGGTGCGGTTCGTTCTCCAGTGGCTCAACCGGAAGCATCT
>CAYMDG010000343.1:2126-3383 GCA_964388905.1 uncultured Bacteriovoracaceae bacterium | reverse complement strand
AAGGGTATGGTGGGGAGTTTTTCCCTATGCGCCCCGAACACCTTCTTTTCAGTACCGCCGAACCGTGATTTGGTGAAATACAGCCCCTTGAAGCTGAATATCCAGTTGCCATAGTTGTACAGAAGACGATTGATCTTTTTCTGCAAGCCCGATTCGCAGGGCATGTCATCATCTTCAATCACCAGGGGGCACAGGCCGAGGTTGATATGCTCCACGCCTTCAAGTTTGAATACCTCCATGGCATGGTTCATGAGCGGGTAGAAGATGCCCGATTTAAACCTATTGGAAAAACGGGAAATGTTGGGTACAAAGCCGATGATACGGTTATCGGAATAAATGGGATCGAAAAAGATGAATCCCACAAGTTCTCCGTTCAGATATGCATAGAATTTTCTCGTCCCTTCTTCATATTCCATTTCCATGGGTCTTATGAGGAATCCGATCTCGCGGTTTCTAACCTTGCGAGTCTTCAACCATTCACCCGTGAGCTGACGGCATCCATTGCCGGGGCAGTCTTCGCTGAAGACAATCCCTTCTTTCCTGGCATGGTTTACCGATGTCCTAATAATCTGCTTCTTCTTACCTTTCAGGTCCCATTTTACGAGATCCAGCAGTATTTCGATCCCGAATTGAGTGGCATAAAATCCGAATCTATTGTGGAGCAGCATTGCCGTTTCTTCCGAGATTTGCACAAAGGTTGTATGTGTGCCGCCTTTCAGAAATTCCCTGAGCAGAACCTCGCGGTCCTTCATGTCGCACACGGGATCAGCGAGTGATAAACGGTTGCCCCACTTTTCCCTAAAGGCCATAAATCCTATGCCGGGTATGTCGAAATAGTGCATTTCAGGCTGGAGAATTGAAAAGGACATACAATGGGTCCCATACTTCCTGAGGTATGATAGCCGTTCTTCAAGGGTAAAGAGATCAACCCCTCCCGTTATCCTTGGCCGATAGAGGTCCATGGGAACAATCTTGGCCCTTGATATGTCTGTACGTGGTTTAGTCTGTGCCAGAATACTCACGTATGTGTATCTCCTTTTAAGGTTTTTCTGATCAACATATTATATCCTAGCGGTTTTTCCCCAAACGCTCATGACTGGTTACCCAGTCCAACGATGCGATGGCGCCGGCAAGGGAGATTTCACCGGCCGTTGCTGCAGCGGCAACGATCTCTGCAAATTTCAAGACTTTGCCCTGGCCATAACAGTCAAGTGACTCCAGGCATTCACGCTGGGTGGGCAGACCCGTACCGCCGCC
>CAYMDG010000343.1:0-2026 GCA_964388905.1 uncultured Bacteriovoracaceae bacterium | reverse complement strand
TCAACCCTCATATGCTGGATCATTACCTCTTTCGGGATGTGGATCTCGCCAATGACCCTCTTGCCGCGGGTGATCAGGTTGTTGATGAAAGAGGCCTTCTTGTCAGTGGAGATGTTTCCGTCCAGATAGAAGTGACGAACTGTATTCACCTGGGAGAGTATCCAGTTGGATGCCGTGTATGTACACATGCTGACCATATTCTGTCCGGCGGCATCGCCGGTGAAGTAGTTGAATCTAACGTATACGAGCCTGCTGGCCATATATTTCTCTATGGACAGGAGCTTTGCAACCTTTGAGGCGGACTCGGCATGCATCCTGATCTCATCCATATGCTCATCGATCCACAGCATGAAGTCCCGGCCTTCACGTGCCGAATCGAAGGCAAATGCCGGAGAGCGCTGCATATGATCCTCAACCACGGTAACCTTGACGCCCCCGCACATATTGATGAGTTTCATCCCCCTGCTATAGGAAGCCACCAGACTCCCTTCGCTCGTGCACATGGGAATGAAGAATTCACCCTTGGCATGTTCGCCATTGACCTTGATCGGTCCGGCAAACCCCAGGGGGATCTGCGCTACGCCGGTGAAATTCTCAATATTTCCCTTGGTGAGGATGGGGTCAAAGGAATGTTGCTTTACATGATTGAATTGGGCGCCGGTGTACCCTTCTAGAAACTCCTGCCGTTGCCGGACAATATCCATGTTGTAGTTGTCCAGCTTGTCATACGGCAGCTTTTTTTGGGCTTCTCTGGCCTCGATGACAGAGTCTAAGGCCTCCAGCTCCAGTAAGCCATAAAGATCAGTGTGGAAGGATATGGTTATCGTGTGCTGTGTGTTTTTTGCTAACGCCGTTGTCCGAACATTGAATTCCACATCCTGTCCCATGGGGAAATGAAGAGGTTGGTCCGGGCTTATCAGGGAGGCATTGAGGCAGATTCCATTGCTCTTCATGGACACGTCATCCAGTGCGATTTCAAGTCCGTTGATGGAGACGCCGGCGAGTTCGGTTATCAGGGCATCCTTCATGGGGTTTTTCATGGAAAAAATTACGCCGTCTTCAAGGTTTTTCAGGGTCCCGATAGAATAGATCTTTTTCATAATGATCGGCGGTATGGCAACATGACTCTTGTTCTCTTGAGTATTGCGGATTAGCACAAGCCCTGACTCTTTAGTTGTATTACCCATTCGTTTTCCCTCTCGTTGAAGTATAAGATTTTTTCCCAGCCAGTAATTATACGTTTTCAGATAGAGATAATGCCAAACATATTTTAATCAAGAATCATGCCAGGGAAAAGACAGAGGAAATATGGCACTAACCAATTGAATATAAGAAAGATAACGATAGCATATTATCCATATGTAAATAATTTCAATACGTGCAGAGGAAATCTTCTTCCGTTCTAAGAGAAGAAGATTCCCTTTCATGTTGAGCCATTTCCTGGGATTATAACAAAAACTGTATTTTGAGTTAGGTGCTTTCAGAGCATTTAGTGTTAGTGCCGGATTTCATTTTCTGCTAATAACCTGTTACGATAATACCTGGAGAAAGTCTATGCCTGCAGAATTAAAAGTAGCCATAATGGAGCCCACCGAACTGGTAGGTGCCGAGATAATTAAGATCCTGGAAGAGCGTAGTTTTCCTGTTGCAGAGTTGATCCTGCTTGGGGGAAGTCGCTCAGCCGGTGAGAGGGTGGAATGCCAGGGCACAGAAATTCCGATTAAGATGCTGGACAGCCGCTCATTCACCGGCGTTGATCTGGCTTTTTTTTCGTGCGATAAGGCCATATCCTTGGAATATGTAGCAAGGGCAAAGGCCGCAGGTTCTCTTATTATTGATCTCAGCTCCTGTTTTTCCCTTGCCGATTCAGTTCCGCTCATTGTTCCTGAGATAAACGCATCCGCATTGAAACGGCACCAGGGCATCATTGCATGCCCCAGGGCATCCACTATACAGCTGGTCTTAGCGCTGGGACCCATCCACAAGGCGGCCAGGATAAAGAGGGTCATTGTCTCGACTTATCAGG
>CAYMDG010000342.1:0-3388 GCA_964388905.1 uncultured Bacteriovoracaceae bacterium | reverse complement strand
CCTATATAAACGCCCTGAGTGACTACCGCCTCGCAATTGCAAGCCTGGAAAAGGCTTTTGGGGTAAAACAATGAGAAGGATCATGGTCTGCTGTGTGCTTTTGCTGTGCACCACAATGGTGTTTATGAATGCCTGTTCGCCAAAGAAGAAACCTCCGGCCAACAAGCCCGTTCCGGTTGTGGTGGCTGTCGCTGTCCAGAAGACCATACCTGTTCAGATGAATGCCATGGGCTCGGTGGAGGCCTTTGCGACCATCTCGGTGCGAACCCAGATCACGGCCCAGATCGCGAAGGTCTTTTTCAAGGAAGGCCAGGACGTGAAAAAAGGGGACCTTCTCCTCACCCTGGACTGCCGCATGAATGAAGCCGCGCTCGCCCAAGCCCAGGCAAACCTTGCCAGGGACAGGGCCCAGGCGGATTACGCCCGGGAACAGTCGCGCCGGTATGCCGACCTGATCAAGAAGGACTATGTGGCCAAAGAGCAATTCGACCAGATCCAGGCAAACGCCGCGGCGCTCGAGGCAACGGTAAAGGCCGACGAGGCCGTTGTAGAGAGCAACCGCGTCCAGATGCAGTACTGCTCCATCCATTCCCCCATCGACGGCCGGACCGGTATGCTCAAGGTGAATCAGGGAAACATCGTCAAAACCAATGACACGGAGATCCTCACCATCAACCAGATCCAACCCATAAATGTCACCTTTGCCATCCCGGAAAAGGACCTGCCAAGGGTCAAGAAGTACTCCATGGAGAAAACGCTCACGGTGGAGGCCTTTATCCCAGGGGAAGAACGACCCGAAAACGGCGAACTCACCTTTGTGGATAATGCCATTGACAAGGCAACCGGGACCATCACCATCAAAGGGACCTTTACCAACAAGGAGAAGCGCCTCGTGCCGGGCCAGTTTGTCAATGTAGTCCTGACACTTGCGACCCAGCCCGATGCGGTTCTCGTCCCCTCCCAGGGTGTTGAGCAGGGGCAGACAGGCCAATATGTCTATGTAATCGGGCCTGATTCCACAGCTGAGCTGAGAACGGTCACCTCCGGGGCTGAGATCAACGGCGAAACCGTTATTGTCAAAGGGCTCAAAGCCGGCGAGAGGATAGTCACGGACGGTCAGATGCGACTGACTCCGGGTTCCAAGGTAACAATGAAAAAACTCAAATAGCAAGGCAGCCGGGGAAGAGAATGAACATCTCCAAGATCTTCATAGAGCGACCCATCATGACTACCCTTGTCATGATGTCGTTTCTCATCTTCGGTATAGTTGCCTACAGGGCGCTACCCGTCAGTGAGCTCCCCAATGTGGATTTTCCCACCATCCGCGTTTCTGCAAGCCTTCCCGGGGCAAGCCCGGAAACCATGGCGTCCTCGGTTGCAACACCGCTGGAGCAGGAGTTTTCCAATATCGCCGGCATCGATTCCATGACATCATCAAGCTCGCAGGGAAGCACCCAGATCATCCTGCAGTTCAATCTCAGCCGGGACATAGACGCAGCGGCCCAGGACGTCCAAACCGCAATCTCGTCGGCCACGCATCATCTCCCCCAGGAAATGCCGTCGCCCCCGACTTTCAGGAAGGTGAACCCTGCCGAGCAGCCCATTCTTTTTATTGCCCTTACTTCCACGACCCTGCCGTTGACAACGGTAGACGAATATGCGGAAAACCTCCTGGCAAAACGGATATCCATGATCGATGGCGTTGCAGAAGTGGGGGTCTTCGGATCACAGAAATATGCAGTCCGGGTACAGCTTGATCCAAAGGCCTTGGCCACCAGATCCATCGGGATCAATGAGGTATCCGAGGCCATTGCCTCCGGCAATGCCAACCTGCCCACAGGCACGCTGTGGGGAAAATACAAGGCATTCACGGTCCAGACCGAAGGGCAGCTCAAAAATGCACAGGCCTACAGACCGCTGGTCGTGGCTTACCGCAATGGATCACCGGTACGCCTCGGTGAATTGGGGCAGGTCGTTGACAGCGTCGAGAACAACAAGAGCGCCTCATGGTACAACAACGAACGTGCGATAGTCCTTGCCATCCAACGTCAACCGGGGACCAACACGGTAGCGGTGGTATCGTCCATCAAGGACATCCTCCCGAGCTATAAGGCCCTGATCCCTGCATCCATGAGCCTGAACATCATGTACGACCGGTCCCAATCAATCAAAGAATCCATCCATGATGTCCAGATCACGCTGCTCATTGCGCTTGTTCTGGTGGTACTGGTCATCTTTCTCTTCCTGCGCAACCTCTCTGCGACCATAATCCCCAGCCTTGCGCTGCCCATGTCCATCATAGGTACCTTCTCTGTCATGTATCTGGCAGGATACAACCTGGACAACCTCTCGCTCATGGCGCTCACGCTGTGCGTAGGGTTTGTTGTAGACGATGCCATCGTCATGCTGGAAAATGTAGTGCGGCATATGGAACATGGCGAGAGCCCGCGTGATGCAGCCTTCAACGGATCGAAGGAGATCAGCTTCACCATCATATCCATGACGCTCTCCTTGGTGGCTGTCTTCATACCGGTGCTTTTCATGGGCGGTATAATCGGCAGGCTGCTCCATGAATTCGCCGTTACCATCGTGGTTGCGGTCCTCATCTCTGGATTCGTGTCACTGAGCCTTACACCCATGCTCTGCAGCCTCATGCTTCGCCCGGCAGGCCAGGAGCGACATGGCAAGGTCTACCAGGCATCCGAGCGTTTCTTCAGCGGCATGCTCAATGCTTATGAATCAAGTCTCAGATGGGTACTGCATCACAGGCGCTCAACCCTCATGGTATCTTTTCTTTTCCTGGCAGGGGTCATCTACCTCTATGCCGTCATGCCCAAGGGATTCCTCCCGAGCGGTGATACGGGCCAGATCACCGGGGCAACAGAGGCGGCGCAGGGTACATCATTCGAAGCCATGGTGGATTACCAGAAAAAGGTTGCACGTATTGTACAGCAGGATAAAAATGTCGATATCGCCATGTCACGCGTGGGCGGGGGAGGCGGCAGCAGTTCGTCCAACACGGGCGGATTGATGCTCCGGCTGAAGCCGCGCAGCGAGCGCAGCAAGACCGCTGATGAAATAATCCAGGAGCTCAGACCCAAGCTCGCCGGAATACCCGGGATCCAGACCTATCTGCAGAACCCACCCCCCATACGCATCGGCGGGGTTCAGACCAAGAGCCAGTACCAGTACGCCCTCCAGGGACCTGATATCAGCGAGCTGTACCGGTATGCGCCTCTTCTGGAGGCCAGACTGAAGGACCTGCAGGGCTTCCAGGATGTCACAAGCGACCTCCAGCTGAAGAACCCGCAAATAACCGTCAGCATCAACCGCGACAAGGCCTCAGCCCTGGGTATCAGTGTGCTCCAGATAGAACAGACGCTGGGGG
>CAYMDG010000341.1:0-3403 GCA_964388905.1 uncultured Bacteriovoracaceae bacterium | reverse complement strand
ATCACGAGGAACTCCCAGGGCTGGGTGTTCATGGTGGAAGGTGCCCTGCAGGCGGTCTGAAGGATCTTCTCCAGGACCTCCCGTGATACCGGATCGGTCCTGAAGCCCCGTATGCTCTTTCTGCTCCTTATGGCTTCTGCGAAGTCCATTTGTTGTCCCCCTAAGCCTTTTTCAGAACCGTTCAATGATGATCTCCTCAAGCGAACGCTTGGGCACATGGTGAACGCCATTATCATCCCGATGGTATTTGATGTCTCCCCCTGGCCCCACTGCCTCGATCCGGACCTCTTCTGCGGGTTTGCCCAGGGCAATGACAAGGAGGATTTCAAGATGTTCAGGGATATTCAGCGCCGCCATAAGCCCTTTCCTGTTGACGGCTGCGATCATGCACCCGCCAAGCCCCTGTTCCACGGCACCCAGCAGGATGGTTTGGGCTGCAATCCCGTGGTTACACCAGAAGTTCGTTGTTATATGCGTGTCTCCTAAGATTATGATGTAGGCCGAAGGCCTCTGTCCCTCATCAGGGCCCGGCCAGTCCTTGAGGTATGCGGCCCATCCGAGATGGGGGAATATGGAGGCGTTCGTCATCGTATCGGCAGAGACAAAGAATTTGAGCGGCTGCATATTGGCGGCCGAGGGAGCCAGGCGTGCAAGGTCTACCAATGCCTTGAGCTCATCTTTCGTGATCGCATGGTCCTGGTAAAACCGCCGGTATGATCTGTTCTGTATGACAATATCACGCAACATACATATCCCCTTTACCTTTCATCTGCAGGAACGGCTTCATGTAGCCTCTCTCCTGAAAGGTATTGCACCTGTACGCGATCCTACTATCCCTTGTCCTTCGCACCGGGCCGGATACGGTTCCATTCCGAGCCCATGGGGCATGCCTTCATGCACGCAATGCAGTTGTCCACGTCCGTGATCATGGTCTGGCCGAACTCCACGATGAAATCCCTTTGGCGGTTGTGCGCCAGAAGCATCTTGATGTATGCAGGCCATTCACCGAGCTTTTTGGGCGGCAACCGATCGAAACCCCAGGTCCAGTAGTGAAAGCACGGGTCCACATCATATGCTCCATCCTTCAGGGCACCCACCGGACAGGCGAACTCGCACCTCCTGCACCCGTCCGGGCACGGATCATATCCCTTGGGGACATCCGGTTCAAGCGGCAACTCGGTTATTACGGCGCAGAGTCTCACATGGGGCCCGAACCGCTCGGTAATGAGCAGGTTCGACCTGCCGATGGCACCCAGTCCCGCACTCATGGCCGCATGCTTGAGTGAAAGCTGGCCCAGGACCTTGGTATGGACCAGCTCCCTGTCCGTCTCGGGGTTTCGCTTGTGGATCTCCACGGGCTTGTCGGCCGATATGGGCAAGGAGAGAAAACCGCCACGTTCAAGGTAGCGGCCTACCTTCTCTGCAACCTGATCCAGCAGCCTTGATGTCTGCATCTTGTTCCTGGTCCAGAGCTTGAGGTCAGGGGCATGGACCGCGCCCAGACTGTGCGGAACCGCCATGACGATCACGCTTTTCGCTGTGGGCATGAGTGCCAGGGCAGTTCTTGCCGGGCGGGCCAGGAGCAGGTCTTCTGCCCTGGCAATGCCCACCAGGTCAATTCCCTCTGAGAGGATCATCTGCTTGATGGATGCCGAATTAATTTCCATGTTTCTCCCTCGACTTCTGTAGGTTTTTCAGGAACGGTTTATAGAGAAAGCTCTTCTCATCCAGAGAGCACAGCTGTTCGAACATGGGCGTCGTCACGGACAGGGCCAGGATGTCAGGCGGCAGCCACTGCCGCATGGCTACGTCAGTGGCTCCTATACTGGCCTGGGGCATGGCAAGGTCCTCAAACACCGTGATCATCTCCATGCAGCCTGACCCGAAGGGCGCCAGCACGGCAGGTGGGTCGCCCGGGGCGTTTCGGTAGTGCGCACCGATAATCAGGGCGCTCAGCTGGTCGGGGTTCACAAAAAAGGTCACGGTTTTGAGAAACCGTTCCTTGCCGTCACGCAAAGGGCCGATGAGGATATGAGGGTACTCCGGCTTATACGTCCTGCGATTGTCAATCCACTTGCCCATGATCTCATGATCGGCCTTCAAACCCTCGGTGTCTGCCAGAAAGGTTATGTATTCATCCCGGCTGCGGGTGGCCACACTGCACAAGGCTGTGCCGGCCCCGCCACAGCCGAAGTTGTCTTTTGTTATGAGCAGGGTCTTTCCCTCAAGCCACTGCCTATAAAAGGCAAAGACACATACATGCTTCTTCGGTTCCGGGGCCACCACCGGCTCGAACCCTGACGTATCCGGCGCATCATAGAAACCCATAAGGGGTATCTTGATGCCAAGGCGTTCAATGAGCCTAGAAGGGTCGTGTTTCATGGATCCTCCTTTCTTGATCTATGCGCTTCATCTCTCAAGTCTTTAATCCCAAGGGACGTCAACCCGGCAACACGTATAAAGCACTGATTAGTCTATAAGCATGAGATGTTCCATCAGGGCCGCCTTCTCGAAGCTCTCAGGGTCCCACCTGGGCCGGTCATCCTTATCAATGAGTCGGGAGCGGACCCCTTCCCTAAAATCATGCTGCGCCATCAGATATCTCGCGACCAGCAGGTCTGCCTGAAAGACCTCGGCCAGATCCCTGCCCTCGTCCCGGCGCAGACACTTGAGTGTGACAAACACGGAGCTTGGCGAACGCTCGGATAGCCTCCTGAAGACCCCTTCACAGAGATCACCGAGTATACTGCAGGCCTTCAACGAATTCAGGATATCAAGTACAGAGGTCTTCCCGGCAAAATACTCTTCCACCCACTGGTCCATTTCCGGGTTTACTGGTATGTCTTTTTCTTCAAGGGGACCAAGGTGTTCCTTCAGGAAAGCGGCCGCAACGCTACGCTCAGCAGGCAGATCTCCGGCATGGTGTTTTATGATCTCCAGGGCACCTTCCAGCCTTGATGCAGGGATGAGACAGTTTGCCAGCCCGATACGGACGCATTCGGTGCCTGTCATCTCATACCCGGTGAGGCCGAGGAATTCAGGATATCCTTTTTTCCTGCACTTCAAAAACAGCCATCCTGTTGACCCCACATCCGGAAAAAAGCCGATGCGTGTCTCAGGCATGGCCATGCGCGTGGTTTCACTTGCTATGGTGATGTCCGCCCCGGAAGATATCCCCAGACCCCCGCCCATGGTAATACCGCGGGCAAAGACCACAACAGGCTTGGGATACCGGTGGATGGCAAGGTCAAGGTCATTCTCTTCTTCAAGGAACGCCATGGCGGGTTCAAGATTATTTTCCGTCACTGCCCGTGCCATCAACTTGATGTCGCCCCCGGCGCAAAACCCTCTCTCGCCCGCACCGCTGATGATGATGAGTTTTACTGCATCGTTGGTCCTTGCC
>CAYMDG010000340.1:0-3434 GCA_964388905.1 uncultured Bacteriovoracaceae bacterium | reverse complement strand
TTGTTCCCGCTGAGTGCATAGAGGTTCATGAGGTTTTGATAGATTTCCTCGGCATAGGCATCGATACCCAGATAACTATAACAATATTTCATGGCTGTCTCAATTTCTCTCTTGTGCATAAAGTAGTCGACAATGCTGGCTAGGACGGAAAGGTACAGGGCCTTTACACGATCGCGTTCCTGCAGGCACCATGGCTCATAAAGATCCTCTTCAAGGAAATCACCGGTATATAGCCTGTCTGCCTCCAGGAGGAACCGTATGGACTGATTATCATCAAGGGTGCTGTCTGCCTTTTGGCACTCCTCTTCAAAGGCCTCGATGTCCACAATTCCATCCTTGCCAAGGTCGAGCAGGTAGGTGTCCCCATTACTTTTAAGATATGCCGACGCCTGGCCTCGTTCGAGTTTAGGCTCAAGGACTCTGCGTAATGTAGTAAGGGCGACGTGGAAACGTTTCGCAGTTTTGTCGGGGTCTTCTTCAGGCCAGAGATGTTCCATGAAAACCTCTTTGCTCACATAGCCATGCGAACGCAGATGCACAAGCAGTTTGAAGAGCATCTTTGCTTTTTTGCTTCTCCATCGCTCGGTGGGGATTTCCTCATTGCCTTTGAAAACCCGGAATCTCCCCAGGCAATTCACCCTCAGGCCGGGATGTAAGGTCGCGGGTATGGTCTTGAGTATCTCCGTGATGGCCTGTGAAATCGTCGTTTCAACAAATCTTTGCATGGACATGAGGGTCGGCCTGGCATCATCGCCTACCACATTGAAGATTGTCGTAATGCATCCCTGCATGACCCCTCGTGAGTAAAGCTCCAGGAGAAGGGGCATCAACCAGCCCCAGTCAATGGCCGCCAATCGCTCATAATGGTGGGCATCCACAAGAATAAGACTCTTGTGACACCATGAAAGGGCTTTCTCCTTTTCGCCCCGGTGCCAGAACAGACGGGTATACAGCCGGGTAATCATCAATTCGAACAGGGTTGAGTACTGAAAAGGGAACTGTGCCTCCTTGATAAGGACCTCGGCATCATCCGGATTGCCAGTGAGAATAAGAATTTCAGCCAATATCCCCTTGGCTGCTGAGGTGATATGTGGCAGATCAATACCCTTGGCTGCCTCAAGGCATGCAAGGCCCATTTCGCGAGCCAGGTCCAACCTGCCCATGGGCAAGTAAATGCCTTCAAGGGTGAGATAGGCATAGGCCTCACCAAAGGAAGAAGACAGTTCCTGAAAATGCTTCAGGCCTTGTTCTGCATAACCTATGGCCTCTTCAAATCTTCCCAGCCCGAAGGCATTGGAGGCTGCATGGCACAGGAGCCACCCGACACTGATATCACGAAAACCCTTATTCCTGGAAATTGCCAATCCTTTGAGGGCCTCATCAAGTCCCATTGCAAAAGATCCCTGGTAATAACATGCCATGGAGCTGAGCTGAAAGCACAGGGTCACCAGGCGGTAGGACCCGATATGCTGAAGCCTTTCTTTGGCGGTTCTGGCCAGTTCAAAGGCCTTGATCTGATTGCCTGTGATAGAATGCCTGAACCCATGATAGATCATGAGCCAGGAATGCTGTGTATCCCTTACTTTGGGGTCTTCTATCTCCGGCATGAATTTGAGGGCATTTCCATAATGTTCATCCGATTCCTCAATCTTCCCGTATTGAGAAGTAATGAAGACCAAGTGGATGAGGGCCTCCACACGAAGGACAGGGGTAAGTGACGAGCTCTTGAGCAGTTCTTCAAAAATCTTCTCGGCCTGGTGAAAATCACCTTTTAAATAAAGGCCCGTGGCCATGGCATTCAGACAGCTGACTATACCCCTCTGATCTTGGGCTGCACTGAAGAGAGAGTATGCCTTCAGGAGCCCGTTCCTCGCCTCAAAAATCCTCCCGGAGAAAATATTGGCAATGGCGCGAAGGTATTCAATCCACGGGTGGGAATTAAAATAGGGTTCGGGGATCTTCTCCAGGTAGGCATCCATGAGCTCCAGCCTGGTTGAGCTTATCAGCGCTATAAGTATCCTTTCCAGTACAGTACAGGCCTTATCATAAGCACCTGCCATGAGATAGTGATGAACAGCCGCTTCCTCATCTCCGCCTTCTTCCAGGATCCGGGCGGCATCTCCATGTAACCCCTCTTTTTCCGTATCCCCCAGTTCACGCTTGAGTGCACCCTGGAGGAATTCCTGGAAGAGCTGGTGGTAGCAGTATTCCTGGCCTTCTTCATCCAGGACAAAGGTGAAGAGGTGACTCTTCTGGAGATATCCCAGGATATCCGATGCATTCATGATCCCCAAGAGCTTGTTGCAGAATACTGAATTCAGGCGGGGGAGGATGGAGGTCTTCATGAGGAATTCTTTCAGTTCGGGCTGCAAACGGGCATACACGTTCTCGGCAAGGTAATCGGAGATGAGCCTTCTTGATCCTGTGAGTCTCTGAATCTCCAGATCGATATCCGCCAGATCTTTTTGCCTGATGGAATGGAAAAAGAGGATCAGTGCGCTGACCCAGCCGGATGTCTTGGCGTGGAGGATCTCAAGGGAGTCTTGAGTGAGGGTGATCCCGAAAAGCTGTTCAAAGAACTGACTGATCTCCTCGGAGGTGAAGAGGAGGTCTTCAGGATTGATGTCAAGAACCTCCCGCATGGTCCTCAATCGCGAGAGCTTTAGCGGTATTTCCGAACGGCTGATGAGGATCAGGTGTGCGGATGCACAGAGGTGCTCGGCCAGAAGCTGTACCGCATCCCTGATCATGGGTGTTTCCTGCACACTTTGATAGTCATCAAGCACGATCATAATATCTTTTTTAAGATGGGTGTGGAGCTCATGGATAAAGAGCGTAATAATGCCCTTATATTCCAGGCTCAGGGTCTGGCCCTCCTCCAAACGTTTGATGATCTCCTGTCCGAAGTCCGGGTAAAACCTTCGTACGCCTTCAATAAGGTGATGCATGAAGGTGGTGAGGTCTCGATCCAGGTTGTCCAGGCGGTACCATACCGTGTCATATCCCTTCACAGCCTGGGCGATAAAGGTGGTTTTCCCGTAACCGGCCCCGGCTGTTACGGTGATGATCTTCTTTTTCGGGATCTCGGACAAGAGCGGCTGGAGTTTGTCGCGGATAATGGTATCCGCTATACGGGGAGCCATGAGTTTCGAGTGAAGGATAGGAATGCCCTTTGCCATATTCTTTCTATGTATATCGGTACTTTTTATGTTAGTCGATGAGAATGTTACAGCTAAATCCGTCCTAAGGAAGGTAGTGCATGAGAAAGGTTGCAATAACGCTCATACCCGGCGATGGCATTGGCATCGAAGTAACCAATGAATGCAAAAGGATCTTAAGGCGGCTCGAAGAAATGCATGGCGGTCTTTCTTTCATGACCAGAGAGCTCGAATGGGGATGCGGGTATTATTTGAAACACGCCCACATGATGCCCG
>CAYMDG010000339.1:0-3459 GCA_964388905.1 uncultured Bacteriovoracaceae bacterium | reverse complement strand
GGGTTCTTGAGGATGACCTTTTCCACCTCATAGGCCGACACGTTTTCCCCGCGCCGCCTCATGGAATCCGTCTTCCTGCCCACGAAATAGAGATTGCCCTTGTCGTCCTGATACATGTAGTCCCCGGTATGCTCCCATTCACCCTTTGTCTTCGTCTGGGTGGCCTCGGTGTTCTTATAGTATTCCACCGAGCTTTTCCTGTCCTGTGCCACCTTGAACAGGAGCTCCCCAGTTTGGCCTGCAGCAACATCCTTGCCTGTCTCGTTAACGAGCCTGATCTCGGAGATCATGGACGATCCAACGGATCCCTTGGGGGCGTTCCCTAGGTTCATTATGGTCCCGGAGCCGTCTATGGCGCCATAGGCCTCCCAGAGCGTGACATGGAACCTGTTTTCAAAGGGCTCCCACATGTCTGCCAGGCACCCTGCCGAGATGACGAGGCTGACCTTGTGGTCCTTTTCATGGGGGTGCACAGGCTGCTTGAGGAGTATGGGGATCATGGCACCGATGGTGTTGAAGATGGTTGCACCGGACTTATAGATCTCATCCCAGAACCGGCTGGCGCTGAACTTCTTGCTCAGGGCAAGCTTGGCCCCGGATACCAGCACCTGGGTCGTGGTGACGAACAGGGCATTGCCGTGGAAGAGCGCCAGCGGCGTGTAATAGATTGAATCCGGCTTCATGGCCAGCTGGGAAAGGAGCTTGACCTTGTCCACCAGGTTTTTGTTGTATCGGAACACGACGCCTTTGGGCAGCCCCGTGGTGCCGGAGGTGTACATGATCAGGAGCAGGGAATCAGGGCTGAAACTCACCTCGGGCTTGACGGACGACACGCTGCCCCTGTAGGCATCGCGCAAGTCCAGCATCCCTTTGGGCACGACATAATCTTTCGGGGCCTCCAGGGTGTTCACGATGATGTGGCTGAGCTGCGGCGTCTGGCTCTCCACGCTCCGGTACAGATCGATCATGTCGTGATCCACCACCAGGAACTTGGCGTCGCTGTTGTCGATGATGAAGGCGAGGCCTTCCCCGCGGAGCCCGGTATTTACCGTGTTTATGTACATGCCGATCTTCTGGATGCCGAAGAAGACATCGAGAAACTGCGGCGAGTTCCCCATGAGCGTTGCAAGCCCGTCACCCGCCTTTGCGCCGATGCTTAAGAGATAGTTCGCAAACCGGTTCGCGTTTTCGTCCATTTCCTTGTAAGTTATGGAGCGGTCCTCGTACAAGAGGTATAGAAAAGGCTTGTCTCCAATGGATTGCGCCTGTCTTTCAAGTTCAAGAGACCAGTATGATGATTCCTGCGCCATTGATATCTCCTTATTATTGAGTTTGGAATACTATCATATCTTCTGTAAAACCTTCCACCCCCGCTACTACCGGGGATAGGTCATGTCGCCATTATTCACCTCTCGCAAGTCGCATCAGAGTCTGGGAGGGCTTGATTCCCCTTCATCGAGGGTCTTGTAAAACCCTGAAAACCTATACGGCTTCTTCAGGATAATCGCCCCTGCAGGACAGATTGCCGCACAGTCGCCGCAGAAGGCGCATGCATTATCCGGCGCTTTTTTCGTTCGCGGTTTCCTGGCTACCATGTCAAGGGCTTTCGCCGGGCAGGCCCCCGCACAGAGGCCGCACCCGGTACATTTTTCCAGGTTGATTTCCACGACACCGAACTCCATCTGCTCCGGGTCGTCGTAGGAGGGGATACGAAATCTGTCAATAAATCCGATTAATCCCATGGGAGGTCCTCCTTTTTAACGAAAAGTCTTTACCGTGCCGTTCTCGAACCAGAGGGCACTGTGGGTCTGCCGGGTGACCATGGCGTCGGGATTCCCCCGGGGCCATCCGATGGCCAGGCTGTTGGCGAACTTGTACGGGTACGAGATGCCGAGGCGCCTTTTCCATATGGGGTTGTAGTCCAGTGCCAGTTTTGCAAAGCCTACCCAGCATGTCCCCAGACCCATGCTGTGGGCGGCAAGCACCATGTTCTGCCCCGCTATCCCGCAGTCCAGGTCCGGGCTGGCCACACCGCGGATGTCCTTCAGGATGATGATGACCGTGGGGGCCCCGTGCCAGAGCCCCAGCTTGCCATCGGCCACCAGGGGGATTGCCGTAAACGGCATGGGGTGCAGGTCGTTGTACCTGAACCTGGTCATGACCTTGATCAGCGGCCTCAGCCACGCAAAGCCAACCCTGCGGTAGTCGGTCATGGCCCTGGCCGCCTTACAGGAAGAGACCACTGTCTGGGTTATGCCGTTGATCACCTCGGCATCGCGCAGCACGATGAATTTCCACGGCTGAAAGTTCCCTGCCGAAGGCGCGAAGCGTCCCGCCTCCAGGATCCTCTTCACCATGAACTCGGGCACCTGTTCCTTCTTGTACTGGCGCACGCTCCTGCGGGCCAGGATCACCTTTTCCGTCTCCGTGAACTCTCTCTTCAGCCTGTCTAGAGACTCTGTTCCATCCTTTTCAACCATCTCAACCTCCTTTGCCTGGTCCTTCTCAATCCTTTTCAAGGATATGAATGCCCATGGCAGCCTCACCCCGGCCGAGGAAACCTCCGCCGTTCTCCGCCAGGGCAATCCGCGCCCCCTGGACCTGACGGGGCCCTGCCTCACCATACAGCTGACCTGCCAGCTCGTGAATCTGGGCAAGACCCGACCCGCCGATAGGATGACCCCTTGCGATCAAGCCGCCGCTCGGGTTGACCGGGATCTTTCCGCCGATGGCCGTAGCCCCACTCTCGGCGAAAGGTCCTCCCTCTCCCAGGGGGCAGAAACCCATCTGCTCGGTCTGATGCAGCTCCCCGAAGGCCGTTGCATCGTGAACCTCCACCACATGGATGTCTTCGGGTCCCATGCCGGCCATCTCATAGGCAGCCTTCGATGCCCTTGCACAGATGTCGCTCTCCCCTTCCCTCGTACCGGACCTGAGCACGGATGCACGGATACGGACTGCCCGGCCCGGCCCCCTCCTTTGCAGAAACCTTTCGCTGCAGAGCACTACCGCGGCGGCGCCGTCCCCTACCGGAGCGCACATGGACCGGGTCAGGGGATAGGATACCTCCCTGTCGGCCAGGACCTCTTCCACGGTCATGGGGAAGGTGAACTGGGCAAGGGGGTTGTGCACGGAGTTGTTGTGGGCCTTTGCGGCAATGCAGGCAAGCTGGCGCTGGGTAGTGCCGTACTTGTCCATGTGCATACGCGCTCCGATGGAGTACAGGTCCATGAAGGCCGAGTGGCCGCCGGGCTGTTCCCTGGGGGGCTCGATGCCTTTCTCCTTCGCCTCTTTCTGTCTGCGCAGACTCTCCTCTTCCTGGAACTTGGCCATGAAGGCAGGGAGCTCTTCGACGTCCGAGCCTGACATGAAGAACATCATGGTCTTGGCGCGGTCGCTGTCGTACATTTTCTCGGCCCCGATGGCCAGCACGCAGTCGTAGATGCCTGCCTTGATGGC
>CAYMDG010000338.1:0-3459 GCA_964388905.1 uncultured Bacteriovoracaceae bacterium | reverse complement strand
AGCCCGGAACCTGCTTTCGAGCCGATATAGATCCACTTCTTGTCCAGATCAAAGGGCAGGTCGTTGCTCTTGAAGACCAGGCAGGAATTCTCCGTTGATCCGAACTCCACAAAGACATAATCGTCAATCTTCATGATGAGCGCGTTGTCTTCATCACAGCCCGGGTTTTCAAGGGCATGGATGCGGTCTTTGGCTATTTCCCGGAATTCCTTGAACACCATCCCGGGGTGGTTCAATGCATAGGGGCCCAGCGCGAACCACATGTCTTCTATCTTGGGGATGAAATTCAGCCAATACTTAAGGCGCTGCATATCCACCGACCTGTCCCGGCCGAGCAGGTGGAAATAATCAGTGATCAATCGACGTTTCAGCCAGGATTCGATCATGGTTCTCGCGCTATCATCGCGTACATGTGCATCCCATGCCGCCCGGTTGACCCATGGATTTCCCAGTATTGAAATGGCGCAGTCACAGAGCAAGGCGTTTTCCGGTCTTGTTGCACACCGCGCATAACGTCCTATGAGCTCCGCGAGACACTTCTTTTTCAGTATCTCTGAGAGTATTATACCAGAGTTACGGCTGGCCATGGCCAGAGACACCGCAAGCTGTTTCTTGAATTCATCATCCGTGAAACTGCATATGGCCCTGATGCGCGCCAGGACTATGACCTCCCAGATCCACGAATTCTTGGGGATGAGGAGGCCCTTGAAGGCCGATTTCAATTCCGCGTAGTCGCCCTGTGCCAGGGCCGCGCCATACCGTTCGCACGGGTTATCGTCAAGCAGGTTCATGTGGCTGCTGATAACCTTGACCCAGCTGAGCACGGGCACGGCCCGCTGAATTGCGCCCAGATGATCCCGGAGAAAAGAGCGCAGGCTCAGCCAGTTCTTCCTCCCCTGTTCCGGTACGGCAGCATCGAATATATTGTAGTCGAAATACCCGCTCAGAAGCCCCTGGTAGCATTTCCTGAAGCGCCTGGGATTATGCGCCTGGGCGCCGACGCCATCCAGTACGATTGCAAAGAGGTCCTTGTCTTCCAGCAACCGCCAGCCGTCGTCTCCAGCCTGCTGGGAAATGCCTATGCACGCATATTTCAGGTCTAAAAATGTGGGCAGCTTGGCGGATGCTCGAAAAGACAGCAGGGTCTGACCGATGGACCTTTTGGAGGTGGTATCTGCAGAGGTATCAAATGCAGCGCACACATCTTGGAGGACCTTGGTCATAAGTTCTGGCTGTCCCCACGTGGCATCATGAAACACAGAAGAAAACGATTGATGCAGCTTGAAGCGTAACAGGTCGAGTGCGTTCATGGTTAATCCAGCTCTCAGTACTGGTCTACAGCCAGTTGCATGGGGGGCGTTATGGGTCTTGTTTCTCCCATCTCCAGGAACTCCAGTTTCAGCTCTATCCGCCTGCTCTCCTCCAGGGTTTTTTTCAGAGAATTGAACGATGCCCCGCCCACCAGGAAAAGCTGCTGGATAAGCTCTCGGTCTTCATGGTTCAGGGATTTCTCTTGGGGTTCCGGCATGGCCAGCAGGGCGCACAGCACCCTTTCGGAACGCTGCATGCTCAGGTCAAGGTTATGCAGGTACGTCCCGCGCTGGTCGGCGTACCCTTCCACCACGACCCGCTTAAGCCATTTTTTGCCCAAAGGGTCGCGGGCTATCTTCAATACACTGGGCACAAAGGCCCTTAAATGCTTCGCCTGCTCACGGGTGAGACGATTGCTGTCGGTTTCGAAGCGGGCCTGGTCGCCGAAATCGATGGTATTGCCTTTAAGGGTGATGCCGGGGAAATCCCGTGAAGCATCCCGTATCTTCGCCATGAGCCTGTTGATCTCCGCATCCCTAGTCGTCTTCATGCGCTCGGCCTGTGAAATGGTATGGGTGACCGCAAGGAGCGTCACGGTCATGACCACCAGGAAAAGCACCATGAGCGCCGTCATCATATCGGAAAACGATATCCAGAAGGGTTTTTCCGCATCGTCGTGTGTTCTGCGGCGGTAGGGAAGCCTTAGACCCAACATTGCTTATCACCCTTGTCCGATGCCGAGTCGAGCACATCCCCGAAATCCTGTATTGCCCCTGAGACCAGCGATACGGCCCTGGAGAGCTCTTCATGGAACTGGGTATTGCTCTTCCGGAGCGTCAGTTCGATATTGCCGGCAAATTCGGCATGAGCCTGGGCCAGAACATCAGTCAACCCATGGAGATATTCCTCCGCCTTGTTCTGGGCTATGCCGAGCTGCTCGGTTGCCTTCTGTATCCTCTCAACGATCTGGGTGGTCATGGACGCCTCGTGCCGGGCATTCTCAATGGTGGACCTGAGCTCTGAGACAATGGTTGCAAAGATATCGCTCGTACGAGCGTGTTCGTCCATCATATCCTTTACCCCGTTCGTTGCCTGGGCGAGGTTGGATGAGGCGCCCTGGATCTCAGCGGAGGCCTTCTCTATGGCCTGCATGGTCGTGCTTACCATGCCGGAGGCCTTTGAAAAGTCCTTGAAAGAAACCTGCAGGGTATGTGCGCCTGCATTGAAAAGCTCTGTGGATTCCTTGGTGATGTATGCCAGGTTTGTAGCGCTGTCACGGGTAATCTCACCCGCCAGCCTCATCTCACCCGCCAGGGTTCTGAGCTGGCTGGTTATCTCACCCATTATGGAGACACTCTGCTCTGCCAGTCTGCCCTGGCGCGCTTCAAACTCCTGTGCCGTGTGGCGTGATTGTGTTTCGATCTGGGTAACAATGCCCGCCATCCGTTCCCCGATGTCGGTAAGGATGGACTTCATGTTCCTTGTTGCATCTGTCTGGGAGGTGTTCACTTCAGAGGTCTTTTCCACAAAGACACTCATGGACCTGTCCATGATCTTCTGACGTTCATCCAGCGAGTTGACCGCACTGTTCAGGCGTTCGGCCATGGCCTGTTCCGTATCTTTTCCCGTTGCCTGCATGGTTTCGACGCACCTGCTCACCTGCAAGGCAGCCCCCTGGATTGCCTTTGCGGTTCCTTTCAGGATGTCGCCCATTTCATGAAACTGATTGCCGAACATGCCTTGCATCTGCGATGAGAAGCCTGCCAGGACATCGGAGAGTACCTTGTTCATCGCATCGGCCTGGTTCGTGCTTGCCTTCTGGACAGCCATGGAAATCCGACCCATGGGTTCCTCTATGCTCTTGGTTATACCTTGTGCGATGGTTACCGAGAGATTCTTGCTGAGCAGTGCCGAGGCCTTCATCTGCTGAGTGGCGAGCTCGGTGAAGACCTGCCTGAGGTCCTTTACCAGGGAATCCTTTATGGTAAGCGAATGCTCTGCCGATGTCTCGGCGGCAACCACCAGGCGTGCCAGATACTCCTCCCCGGCACCGGTATCGAAGAGGCTGTCTATGAGCTGGCACAACTTCTCCACATGCCGATAGCATGCTGTAACGAGTGATTTTTCCACCCAGATGAAGATCATGGC
>CAYMDG010000337.1:0-3462 GCA_964388905.1 uncultured Bacteriovoracaceae bacterium | reverse complement strand
CCGGATCTCTGACTGCAAGACCCACTGATGACGATCGCTCAATGGCCTGGTCATGATTGTTTAAAATCCTTTCGTAATGGGCTCATTTTCCATAAAACTTCAGTTAACAATTTTAGAAAATCTTTACTCATAATGATCCATCAAAATATACACCTCACGGCCCCATCTCTCCCGCATCTCTGCGGAACCCCGCTCGGGTATTCCTCCCCATGAAATCGAACAGGCTGTTATAGTGGCTGATATCCTGCGCCACATCCCGCGTCCACGGCGACAGTGAATACCAGTACGAGGTCCTTGAATCTTCACCCTTGAAGAGCCGCAACGGGATGGTCACCAGAAGCCCGCTGTCCCGGTATCCCCTATTGAACTCATCCGTGAATTTCGATGTGTCGGTTATGCCGTACCAGGCCGATACTATGACGCCGTTGATGAACTTTGAAACCGTGAACCGTGCGCCCAGGTCACCAGCCAGGAATCTGCCTGCCTTCACATCAAAGGAAATATCCTGTTCCGGGAAGTTCACGCGCGTATTCCAGAAGGCAGTGGTGTACAGATCCTTCACGTCGTCTTCCTTGAGCTTGAGGGGGTTGTCAGGATCCCTCTTCTTCAGCACGCTGCAGCTGAAGCCTGCCATGATCCTGCCGTCCAGCATGGGCATGGCCACCTCACCGTCGAGCCCTGCATACTGGATCTCCAGGATTCCTCCGGAGATCCGTGCATGCACCTCATGGGAGGTTTTCACTATCTGGTCGAACATGAACTTTCCCAGGGCCACATTCTGCTCCTTGTACAGGGCAATGTCGCTCCTGACAGGAATGGAGAGCGGTTCGTTCACGGTGGATATGTTGTTTAAGGGGTAGCCTTCCAGGGCTGCCACGAAAGACGCCCCTTTCCACGGATGGTAACTCGTCCACACCTCCAGGCCGAGGCGTGCCTTGAAAAACCCGGACGGGTCGTTCAGGAAGCTTTCGATCACGGGCCTGAAGCCGTATCGCAGCAGCTTTGTCTGGCTCCTTTGTAGGTCCGGCGTGTTTGCCATGCCGGTATCCAAACGGGAAAGGTACAGGAGTTCCCTTGCAGTGAGTTTGTCTGCATGCCACTCCTTGATATCCGACCTGGTTGCTGAAAACCGCATCACAGGGAGCCTGTTTTCGGTGAGGGTGATGGAGACATCCTGAAGTGTCTCCGGAGCGATCTCCTGGACCAGGCCCATGATTACCGAGATTGCCTTTGTGCTGTAGTAATAGCGCTCGTTGCGGGCATCTATCCACAGGTTGCTGCCATCCATGGATACGCCTATATCAGAGAAACCCGAGTGGCACAGTGCAGTTATCAGCCTTTCTTCAAGGGGGGACACCCTCATGGGTTGCTCTTCCCGATAGACAGAGTCGTATATGGGGATGATGGGTTTGCCCATATCGAAGTCCAGGGCCACATTGATGCCCGCCTGTTCCCCACGCTGGTAACTCAGATCGATCTCGGTCCAGGCAAACGGTTTCCACCGCAGGCCGAAATTGACCTTCGAAGGGACCGGCTCATGGAAATATTTCTCTGCATCGGAAACATCATACAGGCTCATCTTGTGGAACTTGACCGGGCTGTACTCAACCATGAGGGCGTACTTGTCCGAGGGTGTGAACTGGATGCCGTAGAAGAGTTGGGCGTCTTCCCACCACTGCTTCGGATCAGTGAACAGCTCCATATCGACACCGTTTCCCGAGGCGAGCAGCGGTTTGGCCCCGAACCTGCCGTTGCCCAGGCCGAGGGTAAAATCAAAGGGAAAGATCTGCTTGCTTGTAACGATATATTGCGATGCCAGAAGCCTGGTGCCCGAAGGGTCCATGATGCCCACGGCAAGGGCAGGGACATACTTGCCCTCGGGGATGAACTGAAATTTGAGGTCCACTGACTTGTCCTTGTTGTTGCCATACCCCTTGAACTCCCCCTTTTCCATCATGAAACTTGTCCCCAGGATCTCGGTGACCCTGCCATCGATCTCCAGGCCTTTAAACGGGCTGATGGCCCCGTAATAGGTCCGCACGGGATTCACCTGGCTGATGCCGAAGCGCCAGCTGTTCTCTCTCATGACCCGTGCCGTGGGAATCTCCATAAGACCGGTACCGCCCCAGTTTGATGAGAAGGTGAAGGGTTCGTCTGCGGCAAAACAAAGGGATGATGAGAGGAGAAAAGACAAGGCAAGAAAGAAGGAACTGCTGAACAGGCTAGAAGCGATAAACTCACGAAGAGGCCGCTTTCCCAGGCAGGATAGGGTTTCAAGGAGGGGGCGCGTAATGTACTGTTTGGATTGTTTTTTCACCCTCTCCCCGACCCCCTCCCGTCAAAAGAGGGGGGGCTTGTTTATATCAAGAATGCAGAGACCTCGAAGAACAGAATCGCAAGGGCCTTTCCGTGCCGCCTCAAACGATCAGAACAGGTTGACAACGACGCCGGCAATCACCGCCATCTGCATGAGGATCTGGGTGATGTCCTTGACCTCGCGCAGCCACGCTATCTGTGAAAGCTGTTCCGGGACAATGATGGTGTCACCCGGCTCTATATCTTTCGGCGCATCACCGAAGGCGGACACCTCCCATCGCGACCGGGAATCGCTCCAGTTGAATGCCCCTTTTGAAAACTTCCTGGCAGAGCCGTCCACCTTCAGGACATAGACATTGTCCGAATCCGCATACCGGGTATATCCGCCTGACATGTCGATGTAGTCCTTGTAGTTATACTTCTCCGAGTAGATATAGCTGCCCAGAGACATCACGGAACCCATGACACTCACCGAGCTGTTCATGGTAGGGATATACAGGCTGTCGCCATTCTCCAGCTCAAGGTCATATTCGCTGCCCTTTAAAAGCCTCAGGTGTGCCAGCCTGATGGCGATCCTCCCTGATGCCTTCTGTCTTTTCAATGCCTCGAGGAATGCCTGCTTTGATTCAAGCTCGACCTTTTTCGCCTGGATCTCTTCGGCAGATACGGCAGTAGATGCCTGGGCCGAAACCCCTGCAAGCAGTTCCCTCTCCAGCCTGGCAACCATCTCATCGAGTCCCTTCTGCTGCACATCCCTTACCTGCTCCCTTTGAAACACTGCGCCGCGCAGGTATGCACCGTCGACGTAACCCCCGGCCCTTTCAATGAGGGACGAGAGCCGCTCGCCCTTCACTATGGTAAACGTCCCGGGGAACCTGACTTCGCCCGTTATGGAGGCGGTTCTGTATAAACGCCATTCCGGAACAGCCCGGACAAAGAGATAATCATCCTCTTTCAGGTTGATGTTGCTGTTGGCATCACCGCTGATGGCCTTTTCAAGATTGATGGTGATCTTTTCGGTCTTGGGCCCGCTGCTGGTCACCGTAACCCTGGTTAACTCGGCCTCTTTATCATAGGCATAATACTTGAGACCGCCGGCCATGGATATGAGTTCTTTCACGGTCATCCCCGCAGTGAACCCATATT
>CAYMDG010000336.1:0-3463 GCA_964388905.1 uncultured Bacteriovoracaceae bacterium | reverse complement strand
GCAAGCGTTACAACGACATTGTCCGGGAGCTCAATTCATATGTAAAGACCTTCCCGGGCATATTCTTTGCGTCATGGGCAGGTGTAAAGGAAGCCCAGTATTTCGATGTGCCTGAAAAAGAGACTACTGTCCCGCAGGTGAAATTCTAGGGATTAGAGATCTCGCGAAGGAACCCTGAGGGCATTTGGTAGGTCTCCCTGCCGTAGAGCGCCCTCACCCGGGACCAGGACAGGACGACATGCCTGCGCGCCCTTGTAATGCCCACATAAAGGAGCCTTCGCTCTTCTTCGATGTTCTCGGTGGTATCATACGACCGGGAATGGGGCAGCAGACCCTCTTCACATCCGACTATGAAGACATGATCAAACTCCAGCCCCTTGGACATATGTAGGGTCATGACGCTGGCCGTTTCACCTTGGGCCACGTCCATAGTAGTCATCAGGGCCTTTTCCTGAAGGTAGGTCGTCAAGTCTGTAACCCCTGTCATGCTGGCGATGAGCTCCCGGACGTTCAGAAGCCTGTCTTGCCCATCCATATCCCCTCCGAGGTAATCTTTGTAGCCTGTCCGATCCACGATCCGGGTAAGCAGATCCGCCACATCAATGACACCGCTTAAACCCTTGAACTCCTCCATCATGGCGAGAAAGGATTGGGCCCCTCTGGCTGCGGCGCCCTTGAGCACCTTGCCTGAGACCGCTTTTTCCAGGGCATTATAGAAGGTTAATCCCTTGGCCCTGGCAAGGCCCTGTACTGTCTCCAGGCTCTTTTCCCCCATGCCCCTTGATGGGGTGTTGATGATCCTTGCGAAGGCCTCTCCATCGGCAGGATTAGCGATGACGCGCAAATATGCGAGCAGGTCCTTTATCTCCCTGCGGTCATAAAATCTTGTACCTCCATAGACTGCATAGGGTATGGCCCGCCTCACAAAGGCCTCTTCCAGTACTCTGGATAAGGCATTGATCCGGTAGAAGACCCCTATGGACGATGGGCTTACGCCCTTATCAACAAGGCGGGATATGTTATAGGCCGTATGGAGGGCCTCCTCACCATCATCGCTGTATTCCATGATGCTTACATCGCTGCCGGGACCGCATGCGGAGCGTAATGTCTTTGGCGCACGGCATTGGTTGTTCGTGATCAACGACGTGGCAGCCTTCAGGATGTCCTCGGTGGATCGGTAGTTCTGCTCCAGAATCACGACATCGGAGTCGGGAAAGTCGTCCCTGAATCTCAGGATGTTCCCCACATCAGCACCCCTCCAGCCATAGATGGACTGGTCATCATCACCCACCACGCAGATGTTCCTGCCTGGCCCCACCAGTTGCATGAGAAGCTTGTACTGGGCCATATTGGTGTCCTGGTATTCGTCCACCAGGATATGGGTGAACCTCTTGTGATAGTGCTCCCTCAGGTCGGACATGGTCGAGAGCATCTGCCCGGGGAGATAGATCAGATCTGCAAAGTCAAAGGCCCCGCAGTCCTGTTTTTTTTGTTCATAAAGGCTGACCACCGGAGCCGGGTCAAGGTGCAGGTCAAAGGGAATCTGGTCTATGGGCCGCACCGTATCCTTGCTCATGCCGATAAGCCAGGCAATGCGGGCATCCCATCCCCGCTCGCGTTCAATGTTCAACTCCTTGAGACACCTGCCAATGAGCGAGCGCTGGTCAGCCTCATCGTAAATAACGAACGCTGCAGGATATCCTATGCGGTGCGCCTCACGCCGAAGCATCCATGCTCCAAAAGAATGAAATGTCCCAGCCCACAGGGCAATATCATGTTTTCCAAGCAGGGACCTTAGGCGCTCCTTCATCTCGCCGGCAGCCTTATTGGTAAAGGTGAGGCAGAGTATCCGGCTTGCATCCACACCCTGCGCAATAAGGTGCCCCACCCGGTGGACAATAACCCTGGTCTTGCCCGAACCAGCACCGGCGAAGATAAGGAGCGGCCCGTTCACATGCCTTACAGCGCGAGCCTGTTCCGGGTTGAGGCCGTCAAGAAGTCGCACCGGCATCAAGACTTCCCCTGGATGACCTTGTCACCCTTACTGAAGGGCTTGCGAACAAGTTCACCCGGACCCGGGACAAAAGGAGTCTTTAAGGCAAAGACCTGGCTTGGCCTGATGCGCTCTATGGGGGCACCTTCACTGAAGGCGCCCTCAAGAATGAACCTTTGTCGCGTGCCGTCTGCTGCAAGCCATTCCATCTCCATGCCTGCAATCAGGGGATTGCGGGCCTCCATGAGCGTCATGCCGCCTTGAACCCCGAGGACCTTGGCTGCAAGGTGATACGTCTGCTCATAGTCCTTAAAGCCATAATTGATGCCCGTGCTATCCGGCCTGCCCGTGAAGAACCCGGTGAAGTAGGCCCGGTTGCTGACCATTCCTATCTCCTTTATCCACTCGGGTTTTACAGAAAATGCAGCAGGATCTCTCATATACTCATCCCGGGCATGCTTGTAGGCTGAAACTATTGTTGCCACATACAAAGAGGCCTTGTTTCTGCCTTCGATCTTGATGCCATCAAGGCCAAGGTCCATAACCTGGTCGAATACCGTGAGAAGACAGAGGTCTTTCGAGTTGTACAGGGAGGTAAAACCGTCTTCTTCCTCCACAGGCATATACTGCCCAGGCCGTGTTTTTTCCACTAGGGCATAGTCCCACCGGCATGGCTGGGTACACTGCCCTTGATTTGCATCTCGATCGCACAGGTAATTGCTGATAAGGCACCTGCCGGAGATGGATATACACACACTGCCATGAATGAAGATTTCCAGTTCAATGTCCGTGTTCTTCCTGATACGCATGATCTCTTCTCTCGAGAGTTCCCGGGCCAGGATCACCCGACTCACCCCCAGGGCAGCCCAGGCTTTTACTGCATGGGTGCTCACGGTATTGGCCTGGGTGCTCAGGTGGATAGGGAGATTCGGACAAATCTGCCTAACCAGACTCAACACTCCAATGTCTGATACAATGACTGCATCGATATTAGCCTCCTGAGCAGCAAAGCGGACCAGGTCGGGGAACTCCTCATACTGCTGATCATGGGGATACGTGTTCAGCGCCAGGTAGACCTTCACCCCTTTTGCATGGGCAAAGGCCACTGCCTCTCCAAGCTCCTCCGGCGAGAAGTTCCTGGCAAAGGCCCTCAGGCTTGTATCTCCACGCAGGCCCAGGTACACGGCATCAGCCCCGTAGATGCAGGCAGTCTGCAGGGTCTCCATACTGCCTGCCGGTGCTAAAATTTCAGGTCGTTTCATTGCACAGAAGGCTATAGCGCAACAGGGCTTGCCGCACAAGACCGAAACACCTGCCCAGGGCCTTCCAAGGCTTATATTTCCTTCCCATTTTCTCCTTGACTAGATCCGACCGGGCAGTTAATTAAGGCCCAATGCCCCCGTAGCTCAGTGGATAGAGCACAGGATTCCTAATCCTGGTGTCGCAGGTCCGATTCCTGCCGGGGGCACT
>CAYMDG010000335.1:0-3478 GCA_964388905.1 uncultured Bacteriovoracaceae bacterium | reverse complement strand
TCTTCGTGAAGCAGGGTGATTTTGTGAAGATGGGGTCCATACTCATAGCAATTGATACGGAGAACAACCCATGAGCCAACCAGTCGATCCATTTAAAACAGCCGAGCTTGCCTCCCGCATGGAAAAGAACAAGGCCATGGGAGGCGAAAAGAAGGTAAGGAAACAGCACGACAAGGGAAGGCTTACTGTCCGAGAGCGGATCGACCTGCTCCTGGACAAGGGGTCCTTCGACGAGTATGGCGTGCTCTGCCACAGCGATCTTCCCGAGGCCGCCGCAAAGACCCCGGCTGACGGCAAGGTGTGCGGGTTCGGCCTGATAGACAACCGGACCATATACGTTTCAGGCGACGACGTAACGGTCATGTCAGGGGCAGGCGGGCGCATAGGGGTCATCAAGGCGATTAAAAACCTGCACTACGCGGCAACCAAAGGCTTCCCCTGCGTCCATCTCGGCGACGGCGGCGGGGCTCGCATCCCCGACACCATGGGGGCCACAGGCATCATGAAGGCCATGGAGATCGTGGATGCCCACAACCGCGAGGTGCCGTTCATCGTATCCATCATGGGCGAATGCTATGGCGGCCCCACCTGGGAGGCCTCCATCTCGGATGTGGTCATACAGGTGAAAGGGGCAATCATGGCGGTCACATCGCCACGTATCATCGAGGTGGCCACGGGCGAAATTTCAAAGGCTGAGGAACTCGGCGGGTGGGAGGTCCATGCGCGTGTGACCGGCCAGGTGGACCTGTTCGCCGATAACGAAGAGGAGTGCCTCTGGATGATACGCCGCCTGCTGGGTTATCTGCCGGGCAATGCACACGAGCTTCCCCCCGTGAAACCATGCGACGATCCTTCAGGGGTAAGGATCGAATCCATCTTCGAGGCGGTCCCGGAAGACCCCAGGACACTCTATGACATCCACAACGCCCTGAACCTCATCTTCGACCGCGACAGCATCCTTGAGCTCAAGCCCTATTACGACGGCAGCCTGGTCACGTGCCTGGCGCGACTTGACGGATACAGTGTAGGCGTTCTCGCCAACAACCCTCTGGTGACTGCGGGCGCCATGGGCCCGGGTGCCTGTGACAAGGCCATCGCCTTCATCTGCCTGTGCGATTCGTTCAACATCCCCATGATCTTCATCCACGACACGCCGGGTTTCCTCGTGGGCAGGGAGGCGGAAGAGCGGAAGATGCCCTTGAAGATCATGTCCATGATCAAGGCGCTCCAGCTCACCACGGTGCCTGTGGTGAGCCTCATAACCCGCAAGTCCTACGGCATGGCCCACCACAACATGGCAGGCGGGAAGCTCTCGGATTCCATTATCGCCTGGCCCACTGCGGATATTTCATTCATGGCCGCAGATGTGGCCATCAATGCCGCATTTGGCCAGAACTTCTCTGACGCACCCGGGGCCGACGACATGAAAACCGCATTCATGAAGGAGATGATCCGCAAGGCCGAGCCCTGGGAGGCAGCCGGTCTGAACCTCATCGACAAGGTCATTGACCCGCGTGACACCAGGACCGAGCTGGTAAAGGCCCTTGCCCTTGCCCGCGGCAGCAACGGCGAGCGGGGCATGAGCAGGCGTCTGCTGGCCTCCTGGCCGAAGATGGTGTGATCGATCAGGTCACTATAGGCCGTTTTTAAAGCTGAAAATAAGTGTGTCACCCCCGCGAAGGCGGGGGTCCAGAAGTAATTAAACCCGCCTCAGCCGGCCTCGTTTTACGGGTTCACTTTGTTTCGCTCGGCTGGGGAGTAGTCACGGATTCTGCAGCCTTTGGTGTTTCAACAGGTTTATTTATTTCAGCCGGCTTGAAATACTTATCAATGTTATCCAGGAGCACCTTTGCCTTTTTCCTGGCTAGTTCGTTCATAAAGGTTTTGTCCGGGTAGGTGTTTGCAGGTGTTTCAAGGACTGTTGCGAGGGTCTTCTTAAACAGTTCCTTGTCCTGGATCTGGCTGGCATAGTACTGGGCATACATGACATGGAAAAGGAGGATACTGTTGCCGGAGTAGGTGAAGGCAGCGTCGAACTCATCCTTGGCCCTTTCGGGGTTTCCGCCTTGTTCTTTGGTCCGGTTTGCATGCAGGGCGCCAAGTGCCGCATATGCGCTGCCGCTGTTATACGACCCATCGAGCAGAATGACAAACTCAAGCATGGCCTCCACCTTGGGTATGTCTGCCAGGGCTTCCGGCTTATCAAGGTTGAGGTTGATCCATCCGGCCCAGTTCATGGCGGCCCAGTAGAGGCCTTGAATGTGCTTCTTGTCGAAACTTGCCGGCAGGGACGCTTTGAATTCCTGGATAGTACTTTCGTAGGTCATGGCGGTAAAGAAGATCCTGTAACGTTTAAGCTCGGTCAGGGCATAATCTCTTCCCTTCAGGTAAAGGGAACTCGCCTCCTTCTTGTCCGTGTCCTCAACGAAGCAGAAGGCATACCCGTAATATGCCCCTGATAACCTGTAGTATAATAAATCAGGAGAAATGGGCAGGATGAGATTGTCCATGTACTGGAGGTATGGGGGCATGGCCGAATTGAACATTTCCACATCAGGGTTCGTATTGGCAGTAGCATAAATGTCCTCCAAATAGGAACCCGTGGGTTGCTCGATCGGCGCCTTGTGTGCGCAGCCGGACAGGAACACAATGCTTGTCAGAATCAGGAGCCATCCGGCAATCCGGAATGAACGTTCGGCCATGTAAACCTCCAATGAACTGTCATGGGTACATTTCCCTATGCTACCCGCGAGAAGGTCTCACGCTCCCAGGAGAAGCATCTCAATAATCTTATCACCCTGCGAGCTGTTTTGCAATATTTTGTAAATCTTAGGGGGTGTTCCCATTCTCCACAATAAGTGATACATTCTGATCACTGGCCGCATGAGGCAAAAGTTTTTCTTGGAGCTGACAGGTATCGAGCTGAGAGGGAAATGGCTATGCCGGCATTCTTCGACTCTATGATGTACACATGGTTTATTCTGCCTTTACTCATCTTCTTTGCCCGCGTTATGGACGTAAGCCTCGATACGGTCCGTATTATCTTCATCAACAGGAATCTCAGGTACTATGCGTCTATTATCGGATTCTTCGAGGTGCTCATCTGGCTCATGGTCATACGCCAGATCTTTCAGCACATGGGAAATCCCGTATGTTTCGTGACCTATGCGGCAGGATTCGCAACAGGGAATTTTGTAGGTGTCATCATAGAAAACAAGCTTTCCATAGGAAAGGTGATCATCCGCATCATCACCCGCAGGGATTCGGATGACCTCATCACCTATCTCAGGTCTGCAGGATACGGGCTGACCATAATCGATGCAGAGGGTGTCACCGGACCGGTGAAGGTCATTTTCTCCATAGTGGAGCGCAGCAATATCGAACATATCGTTGACATGATCAAGCTGCATAACCCCCAGGCCTTCTATTCTGTGGAGGACGTGCGTTTTGTCAGCGAGGCCGTAACCCCCCACCGCCT
>CAYMDG010000334.1:0-3511 GCA_964388905.1 uncultured Bacteriovoracaceae bacterium | reverse complement strand
TACAACGCCAAGGCCATCCTGCCCACGGTCTGCATCGTGGGGCCCGACCTGAAGGTGCTGGATGTCTTCCAGGGCGGCGGCAAGACCATGAGCGTCATGATGGTGAGGCTGGCAGAACGTAAGCTCCAGCAGAAGGACACGGCTGTGGCGCTGGCCATCAGCGATGACGTGGCCAGGAACAACCCGGACAATGACCAGGCCAGGGCCGTGAGCGGGTATGCCGCGCTGAAGGCAGGCAAGATGGGCGATGCGGAAAAGACCTTTGCCCAGATGGCCAAGGGAACCGGCAAGGCCGAGATCCTGGGCAAGGAAGGCCTGGCAGCCGTGTATGCGAAGCAGGGCAAGGCCGACAAGGCCCTGGCGCTGGCCGGCGAGGTTGAGAAGAAGGCGCCCAACCGGGCATATGCACACGTGGTGAAGGCCGACGTCCTCTACTCTCAGAACAAGAAAAGTCAGGCACAGGCCGAATATGAGGCCGCCACGAAAAAGGGCGATGCCGAGACCTATCAGAAGGCTGTCGCCTACAACAAGCTGGGCCGCCTCTATGCCAGTGTAAAGGACTACAAGAAGTCGCGTGATCTCTATGACCAGGCAGTGGCGCTGGACCCCTACTATGTGGAGGCCATGGCCAACAAGGGCGTGGCCTACGAGAAGGAGGGCAAGTGGGACAAGGCCCTTGATTCGTACAAGCAGGGCCAGGGCGTAAACAAGGATGACACCTTCTCCAGGGTCCTTGCAGCAAGGGCTGTGGAGATGCTTGCATACCAGAAGGACTCGGCCCGCAGGGACCGCGTGGACAAGCTTGTGAAGGACCTGGCGGAACGGTTCAGGACCCAGCGGAAGCAGCCGAAGCCCGAAGATACGTGGACCTCGGCCCCCATGGTGCTTTCCTTTGTGGACTTTCAGGAGACCGGCGGCCTCTCGGAACGGGAAGGCATGTCCACCGTGCTCACCGCCCAGCTCGGCGAGCAGCTCAAGGCCTCGGGCAGGGTGAAGGTGGTGGACCGCGTACTGCTGGACAAGCTTTTAGAAGAGCTTAACCTCGGCTCCTCAGAGCTGGCCGACCCCGAAACCTCACTGAAGCTGGGCCGCGTGCTTGCGGCCCGGGTCATGGGCACCGGCACCATGTTCACCATGCCCGAAGGCACGCTGCTGAACATGCGCCTCATAGACACCGAGACCACCTCTGTCGCCAAGGTGATCACCCTGCAGATGGCCTCAGGCGCACTGCAGACCAAGGATATCTTTGCGCTCAACCGGCAGATCCTGGGCGCGATCATCAAGGAATACCCCCTGCACGCCTATGTGGTCGACGTCACCGACAACAAGGCCATGATCAACCTGGGCCTGGACCAGGGGGTGGTGGCAGGGACGAGGTTCAATGTCATCGAAGGCGGCAAGGAGATAGAGTACAAGGGCAAGAAGCTCAAATCATCGCCGAACGTGGTGGGCGAGCTCGAGGTGACCAGGACCGAGCCCGGGCTGGCCTATTGCAGCATCGTGAGCAAGAAGAGGCCAATCACCAAGGATGACAGGATCATTGAGAAGGGTGAAGATGTCAAGGAATAGGGGCATGGCCCTCTATTTTCAGGCCATGATGCTGGCCTGCCTGGCCCTATGGGTAGGCGCCCTCGCGGGGTGCGCCACGACGGCCGAGCAGCCGGTCATCAGTGCCGTGGCAGTATGGGAGCCGGAGAACCTGAGCTTTAAAGATTCCGGAAGGCCGGACCTGGGACAGGTCCTGGCCGGTGAGATCATCCAGACCCTGCAGTCTTCCGACATCCAGGTGGTTGAACGGGAAAAGCTCGTTGCAATGCTTGAGGAACTCAAGCTGGGTTCTTCGGAGCTGGCTGATGAATCGACCAGGTTGAAGGTGGGCAGAATGATCGGCGCCCGCGAGATGGTCTTCGGAGGTTATATGGTAGTGGGAAATACCATGCGCCTGGACCTGAGAATGGTCGATGTGGCAACCGGCAAGGTCGTCAAGACGGCAAAGACGACGGCAGGGGCCAATGACATTGCCGGCTGGCTCAAGGCAGCCCGCGACGCGGCCGCCGAGCTTTTGAAAACAAAATGATTGCGGCCGGCAACGGTGTATCGAGGCGGAGGAGTTATGCTCTACGGGCGGATTAAACTGGCAGTATTCTTCCCCGTATAGCAGTCTGGTCAAAACATAGAGAAAGAACGGCCCTGCGTTTCATCGCAGGGCCGTTCTGTTACAGGAGAAGCGAATCATCTCCGGCGACCCGGCCTTGGCTTCGCGGCCCAGGCTGATGTAGCCGCAGTTGCTCAGCACGCATTCATCATGATGGATATAGGCAGGCTTTTGTCCGTCCGGGAAGACATAGGTGCCGTTTGAGCTCTGGTCGAAAAGCACGAACTTGCCCCGGTGGTATTCGATGCGCGCATGAAAACGCGAGGCTATGTCGTCATCCACGATCAGGTCGTTCTCGGGCAGCCTTCCCAGCATTAATACAGGCCTGTCCTTGTCGATGTAGACGTCCTTTTCCCCGTACCTGAGGTGGAGGCGCTCGCACTCGTCCTGGCTGTCTGTGCCGTCGAACAGCACCAGGGTCATGTCACCCTCGTTCCAGATGACTTCATAGATGTTGAACTCGCCGTCCTTGCCCTTTATCCTTGTCTTGTCCACAAACCTGGACTTCTCCCGTAAATCTGATGGGAGCTCATCGATCATCTCCTGGGTCGCGAGGATCTGTTTGGGTTTTGCAAGCGACACCATCCTGGCGGCCATGTTCACAGCATCACCGAACACGTCGTTGTCCTGCCTGATCACCCTGCCGGTATGCAGCCCGATGCGCAGGCTCGGCCTGAGGTTTTTTTTCAGGCGGGTCTTGAAAATGTCCTCGAAGCTGTTGTTCATCTTGATTGCCGCGTTTATAGCCTGGCAGGCATCGGAAAAGGTGCACATGACTTCATCGCCTATGGTCTTGATGAGCGTGCCCTGGTGCTGGTCAATGATATCCGAAAGGATGGATATGCACCTGGCCACCAGCTTATAGGCAGGCTCATTTCCAAGGGTCTCGTACAGACTTGTGCTGCCGGATATGTCAACGAACATGATGGCGATGTCTGGGATCTCTCGGTGCATGTTTTATTGAACCCTCTAACTCGTGCTTAAGGTACTACGGCTGAAAAGAATGATTTCGAACACCCGAAAGCTGCCTGTAATTCAAATGATGCAATTTCAATATAATAGCAAATATGGGAGCAGTCAAGCATCTCCCATAATGGCTCTCTTGACAATCTCCGTGTGGTAATGCTCTACATGGAGATACACCACGAATACGGTACCACATGACTGGACTTCCATGAGGCTATGTATGAATGAGCGTCTACAGAGATTTTTCTCACCAATGAATGTGGCAGTTATAGGGGCATCCACAAAAAATCACTGGTTCTTCAACATGGCTGGCAATGCCAAGCGGGCAGGTTATGAAGGGCGGTTTTTCCCGGTAAACCCCGGGGCAAGCGAGGTATGCGGCATCCCGGC
>CAYMDG010000333.1:0-3517 GCA_964388905.1 uncultured Bacteriovoracaceae bacterium | reverse complement strand
CACCGGCGCTGGCTCTCACAGGTAGTGAAATGAGTGTCCTGCTCATGTGCCAGGCCTTCGCACGACACCTCTTGGGCAGTGCGCTGTTTGAGGAGGCATCAACGGCATTAGAGAAAAACCGGGCATTGGCAGGGCCAACACCCGATATTTCGCATCATCATTTTACCTCCTACAAACCCGGCAGCATCGACTATACTCCTCATGAGGAGAGCATCAAGACACTGCTCAAGGCAATGGAGCACAAAACGATATGCAAGGTGATCTACCGCTCTCTCCTATCCGACAAATCTAAGACTTTTCTCGTTATGCCCCTGAAGATTTTTTCTCACAACGACTCCATGTACCTCAGCGCAAGGTTTGCAGGCAAACCGGGAAAGCCGGATACCAGGCGGGAGTATGACCCTCTCCTTGCCGTACACAGGTTGAAGGTGGTTGAGATGACTGATCAGTCCTTCGAGTTCCCCGCAGACTACGACTTTGAGCAGATCTACAACCGCAACTTCGGCATCATCAAGGACGGCGCCTTTCATGCAGAGGTCGAGTTCACCGGGCTCTCCGCCAGATATGTAGCTGAACGTTTGTGGAGCCCTGACCAGCTGATACGCCGGATTAATGACTCAACCATAAGGATAACATTCTCAGCGTCCTCGGATAAAGAGCTGGTCTCATGGCTGTTGTCTTTCGGTGATGAGGCAAGGCTCATCAGGCCTCAAAGGCTTGTTGAAAGTACGAAGACAATGCTCGTGAAGATGGAAGCGCTGTATGACAGTCGTGCAAGTGAGAGCTGATTGTAAATCCGGATGTTGTATTTAAGCTGTGTAAAAACCTGATCCAAGGACATGATAAGTCTTATGCTTAAGGCCACCCGAAGTGCATAGAGCAAACAATTGTAAAATCCGGGTTAAGAGACAAGGAACTCCATAATAAGATGATTGACTGTCTCGGGGTCCTCCTCATGCGCGGAATGACCGCAGCCACTGATAATCTCCACCTTGAGATTTTTCATTTTTTCCCTGAACCGGTTTGCAAGCCCCACATCCAGATAACGGTCCTGCTCGCCCCAGATGAGAAGGGCTTGATGCCCGAGTTCGCCCAGATGCCTGTCAACCTCTGCCCAGGAAAGATTGCGGGCAAGCAGAGCCTGGGCCTTGCGGTTTGAAGGTATCCTCATGGGCAGGTGCACTTCAAGGGCCATTGCATCATTGACAATGCCCTTTTTGAAAAAAGAAAGCTCCAGCCTTTTTTTAATCAGATCAAGGGTCAGGAATCTCAGAAGCAGGCTTCCTACAATGGGCATCTTCAGGAGCTCCCATTCAAAAACATCCGGAACATCCAGACCGCTGGAGTTGATGAGCACTATCCTGTCTACCCTCTCGGGATGCGCCAGTGCATAGGCCAGGGCCCAACCCCCGCCCCACGAATGACCCACGAGGGTAGCCTTGTCCATGCAAAGTGCATCCATGAATTCCTTCAAGGCAAGGGGCATGGTGTCAGTCCCCATGCCAAGGGAATGGTCGGTTATGCTGGTATAGCCATACCCAGGCATATCAAGGGCATGCACGGATGATATCTTTGATAGAGGCACGAGGTTGTGCCTGAAGGAATAGAGCCACATCCCTCCTCCATGAATCAGGATTATCGGTTTTCCCGAACCGGCTTGGAGGTAATGCAAGTGAAAATGCCTTGTATGGAGAAATTGAGATGCATTTGCCTGAAGGTAGTTCGACCGATCCATGATCTGCCTTGTGTAGCTGTCCATATATTGTTTATACCCAATTTGTGGGAAAGACCTCCAGCATGTTTTGCAAGTGGATCATTCTATTGAGGCAATTGCTGAACTCAGAAAAGATGTCACCCCCCTGCGAAGGGGGGGCCTGGATTTTGAAATACTGGATTCCCGCTTCGCGTGAATGACAATTTTAAACTATTACAATCGGATCAATTGTAAAAATCCAGGATAAAAATCCATGTAGGACCTTGACAGGAGACTGATGGTACGTATTACATGGTAATACCGCTGTGGCGCAGGAGGTTCTCATCCATGAAAAAACCCGGGATCATCACCTTCAAGGTGGATGACGGATTCTATGAGGTGATCAGAAATATGCCTAACAGATCAGAATTCATAAGAAATGCGGTATTGACAGCACTCGGGAACATCTGCCCGCTCTGCAATGGTACGGGAATTCTTTCGGCAAAGCAGAAGCAGCACTGGGATGAGTTCGCAACGAACCATAAGGTTCAAACCTGCAATGAGTGCCAGGAAAGCTACCTGGTATGCGGGGGCGGCAGGTAGAGAACTTTGGCCAAAAAAATCATTTTCATCACAATCATTATACTGGCTTTGGGTGTCCTTGTTTTCATTGTTGCGAGCAGGGATTCCAAACAAGCGGAGAATGTGCCTTCCCATAAGATCAGGGTCGTGACAACGCTCTTCCCGCTCTATGATTTTGCGAAGAATATCGGCAAGGAAAAACTGGATGTTTCACTGTTATTGCCCCCCGGGGTGGAGGCCCATTCCTTTGAACCGAAGCCGAGCGACCTTGTCAAGGTTAACGAAGCGGATGTCTTCGTATACACAGGGAAATTTATGGAACCCTGGGCTGAGGATATTGTCAAGAGCGTCACCAATAAAAATCTTATTATCGTCAACGCGAGCCAAGGCGTCCAGATGATCCCCGGTGTGTTTCATGGCGCCAATGAACCTTCGGGTACCCTTGACCCGCACATCTGGCTTGATCTTGACAATGCAAAGATCATGGTCGGGAATATTCTGCATGCCTTGGAGACCAAAGACTCAACAAACATTGTTAGTTATAAGCAGAATGCAGATGCTTACAGCAAGAAGCTGACGGATCTGGATTCTTCTTTCAGGACTTCCCTGGCTTTGTGCAGAGGCAAAGAGATAGTTTACGGAGGCCATTATGCATTCGGCTACCTGGCCCATCGCTACGCCTTGAAATATATGGCCGCACAAGGGTTCTCCCCGGATGCAGAACCAACTGCAAAAGATCTGTCCATGCTGGTGGAACAGATCAGAAAGGACAAAATAAGATATGTTTTTTATGAAGAGCTCACAAGCCCAAAGATTGCAGAGACTATCGCCAGTGAAACCAGCACGAAACTGCTGCTTCTCAATGCTGCCCATAATGTAACCAAAGATCAGTTTGTGCAAGGTGCCGCTTTCCTAGATATCATGAAAAGCAATCTTAATAACCTGAAGGTTGGACTAGGATGCCCTTAATATGAATCCCATTTTATCAGTAAATAATTTATGTGCAGGCTACGGGCAGGGTGAAGTACTTCACAACATTTCTTTTGTGGTGGACAAGGATGACTATATCGCCCTGGCAGGACCGAACGGCGCCGGTAAGACCACCCTTGTAAAAACCCTGCTGGGCCTCACGGACAGATATACGGGCCAAGCAGAGATATTCGGCCAGGATATCAGAGGATATGAACGGTGGGACCGTATCGGGTACCTGCCCCAGAGGGTGAATGCCTTCAACCAGCTTTT
>CAYMDG010000332.1:0-3522 GCA_964388905.1 uncultured Bacteriovoracaceae bacterium | reverse complement strand
GACCCTCCCGTTGGAGGAACGAACGGTCCGGACCCTGCCCAACCGTAATTATGAGCACTTCCCCTTCAATGCTCATGACATCGTTCGTATCAAAGGCAGGATTAAACCTTCCTTCTTTATCAAATACGCACGTGCACAGAGGGGTCTGGATGCCAGTGAACTTTCCACCCTTCCCGTTGATATGGCTTACACCCCTCGAACAGACGAGGTTTATGCCCTCTTCCCATGCCCCCTTTATTTCTTCATGATCAGCCGGTATGCCGTCCATGCTTGATTTATCCTCGGATTCCAGGGTCACGACCGTGACGTCTCCACCGAGCCGCCTCGCAGAACGTGCCACGTCGAAGGCCACATTGCCTCCCCCGATGACAATGATCTTTTTCCCTCCAAAGTAATCAGCCTGCAGTATCCCGCGGCTTACCTCATAGAGAAATGACTGGCCGTACATGACGCCGGCAAGGTCTTGGTTCTCAATCGCATCCTTACCGAAGGTAAGGATCCTCGGGGCCGGGGTACCCTTGGCGATGAACACCGCCTGATAGCCTTCTTTCTTCAGCCTTTCGATGGTGAGCTTGCCATCGCCGGCGCGGGTATTGAGCTTCACATCGATCCCGGCTATACGGAGCATGTTCTGGATTACTCTAACGAGTACATCCTTGGGGAGACGGTAGTGGGGAATGAGCCATAGAGCACCACCCAGCCGGTTGAGCGCCTCATATATCGTAACCCTATAACCTCTCCTGCCGAGCTCAAAAGCGCACATGAGCCCTGCCGGACCGCCGCCGATAACCGCGACGTTTTCTTTGCCTTTGATGACATCGAACTCATCTTTCTTGTCGAGATGGTTCAGGTAGTTGTCCGAGACGAATCTCTTGATCAGCCTTCTTCTGATGGATCCACCCTTGGTCTTGTAGTTGCAACCGAGCTCGCATATGCCGCAGACATAACCACAAACCGGGAAGAAGGGATTGTTGTCGTACAGATGGTCTCCGATCTGGAAAAGCCCTTCCTTGGCCTGGTTAGGATCCACAGGCAGCATGGAGATGAGCACATTTGTCCGCTGGATGTCCTCGTTGATCGGACACCTTACCTGGCATGGCGGAAGGAACTGCTTGATAGCCGGTTCTACACAGGCGCTTCCCTGGCAGGATGTCACCCACATTTTGTAAACCCTCCTCATAACTGTTTTACAAGAGCAGCTTATGAATAAGGTTCACCACTCCCCCATAAACCGCTGGATTTTGAGAAGGCAATTACAGTGCCACTGGTATTAAGGAGTATTAATTTATAAGGTTAGCAATTAAGGCTCATGGGACGATCATATGTTAATGGGAGCATAATTCCCCACTATGGGGACTTTTTCCCCAGGTTAACACAGAAATAACTCGGGTACCCTGCAGGGTTTAACATCTACAGTCTGCCAGACCTTGCCGGTTATATACGGTTCTGTTGCAAGGTAATGTTCCAGCTCATCCTGAGATTCAAAATTCATGATAAGCATAGAACCATTCATGGTACCATTTTCATCGATGAGTGCGGCTCCGTACAGGGCCTTTCCCTCATTCTTGAGTTTTGTGATTGATCCGAGATGTCGCTCACGGGCAGCGAGCCTTCGTTCTAGGGCTTTATCATCAGATCCGTCTTGTGCGATGATGAGATAGTGCATAATATCCCCCCTGTCTTGGAGTGAATTTAAAACATACCACCGACGCTTCGGAATGAACAGAAGCATTATTATTCTAAGGTATTCCTTAAGTCTCCGCCCCCCGCGATAAAAACTTTTGAGCTTCATGGCAGATTGCTGCAGCGGCCGGATTCATGACCCGCCTTTCTACTGTTACGGCATAGAATCGTTGTCTCACTTCAGGAAGCCGGCCTACAACGTCGACCATGAACTGACGTTTTACCTCCTCCACAATAATGGAAGGCGCAGGAAAAAGCCCGATGCCCGTCTGGCCGAAAACATTTAAAAGGGCATTGTCATCGAACTCACCCATGATCTGCGGACGGATGTCATTTTCTTCAAACCAGTGATCGAGTGCCCTTCTCAGGGCTGTGTTTTCACTTGGCAGGAGCATGGGAGCGCCATTCAATGAAGATGGGAATTTACTGTGATACCTTGAGACGAATTTCTTTTTGGCAAGAAAGTAGATATCGCTTTCACCAAGCAGGTGGTTGAATGCCTTCACCTTGATATGAGAACTTGCCGGGGCATCCATCAGGATCACATCAAGCTCATGCAGGGCCAATTCAGCAAGAAGTCGCTCAGGTTTATCCTCCCTGCAGACCAGCTGCACGGAACCGGATAGACGAAGCGCTGGTTCGAGCAGTTCCCGGGCAATGAGTTTGGGTATGACATCCGCCACACCGACAGTCACCCTCAAGGGTCTTCCTATGGGCCTGTCTTTCAGGGTGTCCTGGAGCTCTTTCCCTAACCTGAAGATTTCATCAGCATAGCGATAGACCATGCGCCCTGTCTCTGAGAGCATGAGTCTTCTCCCGCTTTTTACAAACAGCTTTTCTCCAAGCGAGTTTTCAAGGACCCTGATCTGTCCGCTGATTGCCGATGGCGACAGGCTCAGTTCCGTACTGGCTCGCGCAAGGCTTCCTTCCCGGGCAACGGTCCAGAAATAAAGGAGATGATGATAGTTAAGCCATTCCATGAAGCTTGTATTACTTCGTTTTATTGGAACTATCAATATAGAATTACATTATTGTGGAAACATCCTCCATTGGATACACTCTTCACAGGGAAAGAGGCCAGAACATACTCTAATCCTCCTCCACTCCGGGTATCTTAGGTAGATACCCGGAGAATTAAATAAAAAAAAGGAGCCCTTATGATTTGTCCGCGATGCAACAAACCTACACTTGAAGAAAAGGACCGTGATGGTATCACCATAGATGTTTGCCAGGTGTGTCGAGGTATCTGGCTCGACCGCGGAGAACTTGAAAGGCTCATCGCCAGAGCCGAGCAGGGACCAGAAAGGTATACCCAGATATTAGCCCGTGAAAAGGAATACCTTGGACACCAATCTCGCCATGATAGTCACCATTCCCATAGTGATAAGCATGGATACGAAGGCGGACATCATAGGAAGAAGAGTTGGCTGGCTGAGATATTTGATTAAATATATTTCTTGTCTGAGAACTTAACAACAGAACCAGCATGTAATTGAAAACCATGGAGATTACAAAACCCTTGAAGACTTTGAGAAACAATGGGTGGCCATGACATCCTTCATGGCAGAGGATTATCACTGACAGCGTCCAAGCTGATCGTCGGCTTACTCAGTAAAAGCCTTGACATTCTCTACTAGGCGGCCCATTACGACCTGGATTATCTGGGTGCCGACAGGACATATCTAATCGTACGGGTATCCGCCAAGGAGGCAGAGCACAAGCACATATATGGTTACGATATCATCAGAAATTCTAAACAAACTATTAATGAAGAATTTACAAGGGTAAGTGCTCTGTTATAAGATATAATTTCATGCAGACTTCATCTCTTACTCGTTT
>CAYMDG010000331.1:0-3526 GCA_964388905.1 uncultured Bacteriovoracaceae bacterium | reverse complement strand
TGATCTCAAGGGCCTATGTCATCGACAACGGCCGCATACGCTTTGAAGGTACCGTTGCCGAGCTCGAGGCAAACGAGGAAGTCAAAAAGAAATACCTCATGGTGTAGCGTCCCGTAGGGATGGAGTTATTAGTTCGGAGTCCAATCTCAACTATTAATATTGGCAGTGGGTATTATCCTGTGAGTTTATGAATCATGGCTTCTCCATGATTGATGTGAATGGTTGTTTTCCTTTACATTCCATACCCATTGCCCAAAGCCTATTGCCCTTATTCAGCATCTTCTATAAAACCATTGTCTACCGCCATGAAATTGGTGTATAAATTCTGCACATGATCAAGTTCATCGGTGTCCATAAGTGGTTCAAAAAACTCCACGTTTTGAACGACATTAATCTTCATGTCAAGGCTGGAGAGATTGTCGTTGTCTGCGGACCTTCGGGCTCGGGAAAATCAACCCTTATCCGTACTATCAACAGGCTTGAGCCTATTAACGATGGCACGCTTGTTGTTGACGGCCAGAATCTCTCCCATTCAAAGACAGACATCAATAAACTGCGCGCAGAGATAGGCTTTGTCTTCCAGCAATTCAACCTTTACCCTCACCTTTCAGTCACGAAAAACATCACCCTTGCCCCTATCAAGATCCGAAAGATGAGTAAAAATGATGCTGAAGACCAGGCGATTAACCTTCTGAAGCGTGTAGGGCTGGAAGACAAGAAGGACGCATACCCGTCTCAACTGTCAGGAGGCCAGCAGCAAAGGGTAGCCATAGCACGGGCCCTGGCCATGAAGCCGAAGATCATGCTCTTCGATGAACCCACATCGGCCCTTGACCCGGAGATGATCGGCGAGGTACTCATGGTCATGAAGGATCTTGCACAGTCGGGCATGACCATGATCGTCGTTACCCATGAGATGGGTTTCGCCAGCGAGGTGGCAGATAGGGTAACCTTCATGGACTATGGCACCGTCGTCGAAGAGGCGAAGCCTGACGAGTTCTTTAAGCACCCAAAGACAGAAAGGGCCAGACAGTTTCTCAAAGAAGTGCTGTCGCCCATGCACTAACTAAATAAGGAGGAGTCTGCATTATGAAAAAACTTAGTTTTCTGATCCTGGCGGCGATAATGATCACCTTTGCCACGACCACCGTCATGGCCGATACCCTCGACACGATCAAGAAGAGGGGCGCCCTTATATGCGGAGTAAAGGATTCCACGCCCGGCTTCGGTTACATCGACGAGAAGACCCGTGAGATCGTGGGATACGACGTAGATTTTTGCCGGTATATTGCCAACAAGCTCGGAGTCAAGCTTCAGCTCAAGTCAGTCACATCGGCAAGCCGCATGCCCCAGCTTGTTGAGGGTAACATCGACATGATTGCAGCTACCATGACGAAAACGGCTGAACGGGCCAAGCAGATAGATTTCAGCTACACCTATTTTATGACAGGACAGAAATTCCTTACCAAGAAAGGTACCGTCAAGGTCCTCGCCGACCTTGAGGGCAAGAGGATCGGCACTGCCAAGGGGTCCACGTCGGAACAGAACGCCTCAAAGGCCCTTCCGAAGGCGACGGTTCTTTCCTTTGACGACTATCCCCAGGCATTCCTGGCCCTCCAACAGGGTAAGGTTGTTGCCGTGACCACAGACGAGTCGATCCTCGCCAACCTCCTCGCCAAGGCCCCCAATAAGGACCAGTTTGAGATTCCCGACATCCAGATCTCCGACGAGCCTTATGGTCTAGGCATCAAGAAAGGCGAGAAGGCCCTGGTGGATTTCGTAAATAAGACTCTCTTGGAGATGGAAAAGAGCGGCGACGCAAAGAAAACATTTGATAAGTGGTTCGGCCCTAATGCCCCCACCCCCATGGCAAGGGGCAACTTCAAGATTACGGCAGACTAATAGTCTCGGAAAGGATGCACGATGCAGGACGCAGGTAAGAAGTCCTCTTTTATCGTCAATCTTGAATCGTGTATCGTGCAGCCAGGGACATTTTGATAGGATAGGAGCGCGTGCTTAAGTATCAGTTCGATTGGTCGGTTGTCACGTCGGGGAAGTATTTCGACTGGCTTCTGAGCGGCTTCTACACGACAGTGCAGCTTTCTGTTGTATCGATCGTTCTCTCCTTCCTCCTGGGCCTTATCATCGCCATGATGAGGATGAGCCATGTGAGCCCCATCCGCTGGTTTGCCCACGGCTATCTGGAGTTCTTCCGCAACACGCCGCTCCTCATTCAAATCTTTTTCTGGTATTTCGGCTCCTACAAGTTACTGCCGAAGGCCTTTAACGACTGGCTGAACCAGATGAACTTCGAATTTGCAGCCGCCGTGATTGCGCTGACCATCTATACCTCCGCCTTTATCGCCGAGGATATACGGTCCGGGGTGCGCTCTATTCCAAAGGAACAGTTGGAGGCTGCCCGAAGTTCGGGCTTCTCCTATGTGCGGTCCATGCAATATATCATCCTTCCCCAGGCGGTGCGACTCACTATCCCGCCGCTCATCAACCAGTTTCTCAACCTGACGAAGAACTCCTCCCTAGCCATGACCATAGGGGTTATGGAACTTACGTACCAGGCCCGGCAGGTGGAGAGTTACACCTTTAAGGGCTTTGAGGCATTTACGGCGGCCACCCTCGTCTACGTCGTTATGTCCGTCGTCATCACACTCCTCATTACCTACTACGACGAGAAGTTTTTGAGCCCCATGAAGGCAAGGTAAGATGCAGACAGGACTGGATTTTACCGTCATCTGGACGAACATCACCTACTTTTTCATAGGTCGCTTTCCGCACGGCGCCTTGGGCGGTATTGCGCTGACCCTCTATCTCGCTGTTGTGGCCTGCATCCTTTCATTTTTCGGGGGCCTCATCCTGGGGCTCCTCAATATCTCGAATAACAAACTGATTCACTATGCGACGCTTGCCGTTCTCAACTTCATCAGGGGCATGCCGCTCCTAATGGTCATCTTCTGGATGTACTTTCTCCTGCCAGCCATCATGGGCGCCACGGTGTCCGAAAGCTGGACAGTCATCGCCGCCCTCACCATTTTTACCTCCGCATACATGTCCCAGATCGTCAAGGCTGGCGTGGAGTCGATCCCTAGGGGCCAGACGGAAGCGGGCCTCTCTTCAGGGCTTAAGCCTTGGCAGGTAATGATTTTCATCGTCCTCCCCCAGGGCTTGAGGAATATGATCCCCTCCTTCGTGAACCAGTTTGTGTCACTCATCAAGGATACTTCCCTCGCCTTCATTGTCGGTGTTTCGGAATTGACCCATGTGGCCACCCAGATCAACAACAGAACCATGATCTATCCCACAGAGATTTTTGCCTTTATTGCAGTAGTCTATTTTATTATCTGTTATGCATTCACGAGCCTTTCACGCTGGTTAGAGCGCCGCCTGGCATGGAAGAAATAAAGTGGGGCTCCTGGAAAACATTGACTTTTACGTGCAATAAAATGTTAGCTATATTAAGCAGGAGGTCATATGAAAAAGATACTTTTACTTCTCTTGATCGTTGCAGGGA
>CAYMDG010000330.1:0-3528 GCA_964388905.1 uncultured Bacteriovoracaceae bacterium | reverse complement strand
CACGTGATTATCTTTAAAAGGCCCAGTGCCGGACCTTGTTCACGACCTTCTCGATGGTGTTCAACACGACCAGCGGGACGTCCCTGGGGTCGAACAGGGGCGAGGGCATACCGAAGACAAAGGGCAGCACCGCGGTCAGCTGTACGGCCCCGATGGGGCAGCCCTTCACCCGTTTGATGCGCCCGGCATTGATCGTCCCCTTCACCTCGGTGCAGTCGCCGATGAGCAGGCACACCCCGCCATGAGCATCAACGTCCCCTTCATAGATGCCGGTGACGATGGCGCCTTTTTTGGCCTTTTTCATGGAGCCCGGACGCCGTGCATCGATGGTGCCCAGACTGCCTTTTACCGCGGCCATGCACCCGCCGTAACAGATCTGATTCGTATTCGGGCCGATGCCCTCATAGAAGTGAATCGGCGTGTCCAGCTTCTGCATGTCCTGAAACTCGCTCACGATCCCGGAGGTCCGCCCCGCAAGCTCGGCGATGCCGATATCACCCAGGATCTTCACGGATGCGGGATCGATGGATCCATAGCCCCGCTCGGATGCAATCCGCAAGTGGTGGACATCCTCGGGTCTATACCCGAGGATCTGGGCCGCAACGACGTCTGAGGCTATCGGGTCATTGCTGATCATGATCAGCCCCAGATGGAAAGGCTTGGCGCAGGATTCAAAGCCGTGTCCGATGGTCACGGCATCGGTGACGATGAGGTCCGGATAGCCGATTTCCAGGATGTCCACGATCTTCTCGTTCAGACGGTCATCGTGATAGAGCATGCGCTCCTTGTGGAGCAGGCTGCCGATATTGAGCTTGAGCGCGTTGGTGATCTCGCAGCAGATATGGTACTTGAGCTTGGGCATCCAGATCTTGAAATCCGCCTCATGGATAAGCCGCGGACAGAGAAGCGTCTGGTGGAACTTGGCCCTCTTCAACGGTACCTTCACGTACTTGTCTTCATTGAAGTCGATGATGGGCACCTGGTGCTTCTGTCCCATCTTATAGTAACCGGACTCCTTGAAGTTCAGGCGCGTGGGGATGGCAAAGCCGCCTGATTCGCCGACCGTAAGATCCGTGACCGCGGGAAACGCCCGCACCTGATCCACCACCGTGCCCACCAGATCAGGATTGGTGAAGGCATGCCGGGAATAGTTCTTGTTGGCAAAGACCACATTGGGCTTGATGAGCACCTTGCCCTGCGGCTTCCGGCCGAGCAGCTCGAAACCCTCCTTGACGACCGCGTTCATCATGGAGGGATTGTACGCATCTACCCTGCGCAGTAAAACCCATCGATCCTTTGGCATGGCCCCTCCCTTTTTCTCTCCCTCAGTCAGGGGTGATGGATGACTGGGGCATTCATTTCACTACCTCAGGTTCCCATTTTCTTGCGCGTTATCCAGATAACCATATCAGATGTCACCCGGGTAAGCCACCCGTTGCTCAACCGGTGCAGGAGATACAGGAAGCGGGTGGAGGCCCCGGGTATAAACAGGTACTGTTCCTTGGCCACGGCCTTCACGATAACCCCTGCCGCATATTCCGGAGTCAGGAATCCGCCCAGGCCCTTTACGGCTCGGCCTTCGGCCGGCAGCGTCTTTGCCTCGTCCAGGTTCATGGGGGTGTCGACCTCGGGCGGACAGATGACCGTGATCTTCATTCCCAGAGGCTTCAGCTCGTAGCGCAGGCTGTCTGATAACCCCAGGAGCGCGGCCTTTGAGGTGCCGTAGGCCGTGTAGCCGAACATCCCGAAGAGGCCCGCGGCCGAGGAGAGGATCACCACATGACCTCCCTTGGGTTTCATGGCGTCAAGCAGGGTATGGATCATGTTCCGGGGGCCGTAAAGATTGATCTTCATCACCTCGTCGAACATTTCGTAGGTGATGTTCTCGAAGTGGTCGGCATATTTGTTGATGCCTGCGCTGCACACGAGGATATCGGGCGCGCCGTATGTCGTAAGGGCGGTCTTCATCTTCATTTCAACATCGGCGATGTCCGCCACATCCACAGATAGAATCCCGATTTTCTGCGCCGTACTCCGCCGGGATTTATCCATGACCTGGAGCGCTTCCTGGAGCTTCTGCTCATTCCTTGCGATGAGAAGCAGGTTCGCGCCCTTTTGGGCGAATATCTTCCCCATCTCCAGGCCGATCCCGCTGGAACCGCCGGTGATGAAAATCAGTTTGCCCGCGAAGTTTTTCATGGCGGTTACTCCATACCCGTCTGTGATACAGGTGGGAGACGCAGACCATCCAGGTTTGCCATCAGTTTGCGCCAAGGGTTCAGCATGTGATGCCCCTGTATACCTTACATGAGGAATTAAGATCCATTGAAAGGGTAACACCGTTGACCTAAAAAAACAAGCAAGATTTTCTCCAATAGTACCGTATCAGTAACGGGTATATGAAAAACACTGTCCTCCTCAGGTAAACGGCCGCAGCACTTCTTCGAGGATTCGATCCATGGCGCCATGAAGATCCCAGACCTCGAGCGTGACCCTGCTGATGTAAAGCGAGACCATGCCGTGCAGCGTGCTCCAGACATGCAGCAGGCGGTACGGTACCTCATCAGGGCTGATGCACCCATTATACAAAGCAACCTCGGTGATTATGGCAGTGCCTATCTCGGCTACCTGCAAGGCAACTCTATTCTGTTGGTCTGCAACCCCTTCCATCTTTGTGCCGACATAGTCGGCATACTTCGGGGTATCCATGCTGAACATGATATTGTAGTAGTGCTTGTTCTCGATCCCCCAGTGCACATAGGCATTGACGGCTGAACGCATCTTTTCCACGGGATTTTCCGAAGAGCGGTAAGCGGCGCGGAACTGCTCCGAGAGCTCCTGGAAGCCCTTGGTCAACGCCATCAGATAGAGCTCATCCTTGTTGGAATAGTAGTTGTATATCGTTTTGGCCGTGAACCCAAGCCGCAAGGCGAGCTTGCGCATGCTGAGGTTGGCATAGCCGTCCTTATTGATGATGTACAGGGCCTCCTTGAGGATGCGTTCGCGGATAGCCTCCACAACCTCGGGCCGTGCCGGTGCCTTGGGCATGCTGTCTCCTTGATGCTCTTTCCTTATATATAGCGGTGCTGAATTTCAAACAATGGTTTAACTCAATGGCTTTTTAACAGCATTCACCTTTGTCAACCTGAAGGCTTTTTCTAAATCTTGCGGTTTAAGCTCTACCATGAAACCCCTCTTGCCGCCATTGATGAAGATGCGGTCCAGTTCGAATATCGTGGATTCTCCATATACCGGCAGACTGGTGCGGGTGCCGAAGGGGCTGATGCCGCCTACCATGTAGCCAGAATATCGGTTGGCATCTTTTTCATCACAAGGCTCGACCCGTTTCACCTTGAGTTGCCGGGCAAGCTGCTTGGTGGATACCTCACAGTCTCCATGCATGAGCATTATGAAAGGCTTCTTATCATCTGATTCCATGATGAGGGTCTTGATCACCTGGTGTTCAGGAATGAGAAAATATTCGGATACATGGTGGGTGCCGCCATGTTCCACAAAGGGGTAGAGGTG
>CAYMDG010000329.1:0-3562 GCA_964388905.1 uncultured Bacteriovoracaceae bacterium | reverse complement strand
ACCATGCCCGCACTGGCTGCCGATGAGTTCGGCCCTGTGAACATCGGCAAGATCTATGGGGTAATATTTACCGCCTGCGGATTTGCGGGCTTGGCCGGACCCTTTGTTTTCGCACGAGTAAAAGAACTCACCGGAGGATTTACCTATGCCCTGTACATGGAGTCGGGGCTAGCGGCCTTAGGGCTGGCGCTTGTCGTTGTTCTTAATAAGATCAAATCTAAACCTGAAAACTTTTCTCCCGATTGACACCGAAGTGCATTTCCCATTAAGTGTGTATTGACCTGCTAAGCAGGGCATCAAACTGCGAAAGGATATTCACATGGCGCGAGTAGCTTTCATCGGTTGGCGAGGGATGGTAGGGTCAGTTCTCATGGACAGGATGATGGCGGAAGACGACTTCCACGGGTTCGAGCCTGTCTTCTACACTACATCCCAAGTGGGACAGAAGGGCCCGAAGATCGGACTGAAGATACCACCGCTGAAGGATGCCTATGACATCAAGGACTTAAGGACCGCCGACATCATCGTCACATGCCAGGGAAGCGATCACACCAAGGAGGTCTATCCCAAGCTCCGCAAGGCCGGATGGAAGGGCTACTGGATCGATGCCTCATCGGCCATGAGGATGAACAGCGAAAGCATCATTATCCTGGACCCGGTGAATAGGGACATCATCGACAAGGGTCTGAAAAAGGGCATAAAGGACTACATCGGCGGCAACTGCACGGTGAGCCTCATGCTCATGGGCATCGGCGGCCTGTTCAAGGCGAACCTGGTTGAATGGGTCACCTCCATGACCTATCAGGCTGCATCAGGCGCAGGTGCGAACAACATGCGAGAGCTTGTGGAGCAGATGGCTTATGTAGGCAAGTCATCCAAGAAGCTGCTGGACAAGCCTGCAACTGCTGCATTGGAACTTGACAAGCTCGTTCTCAGTTCCTTGCACGATAAATCCTTCCCCAAGAAAGTATTCGGTTATCCCTTGGCCGCCAACCTGCTGCCATGGATCGACTCGGCCATGGAAAACGGCCAGAGCCGGGAGGAATGGAAGGGCATCGTGGAGACCAACAAGATCCTGGGCACAAAGAAGGCTATCCCGGTGGACGGCCTCTGCGTGCGAGTAAGCTCCATGCGATGCCACTCCCAGGGCCTCACCATCAAACTCAAGAAGGACGTCAGTATAAAGGACATAACAAAGATCATCGCCGGATCCAATGACTGGGTCAAGGTGATCCCAAACACCAAGGATGAGACACTCAAACAACTGACCCCGGCTGCCGTAACCGGCACACTCACCGTCCCGGTGGGCCGCATCCGCAAAATGAACCTGGGCGAGAAATACCTCACCTGCTTCACCGTGGGCGACCAGCTCCTGTGGGGTGCAGCCGAACCGATCCGCAGGATGCTGAAGATAGCCCTGGAGTTCATAGGATAGGGGCGGTTTCAGACTTTACTAAAAGTTTGTCATTTCGCAGGTTGGGGTGGGCACAAGCAAACCCCAACCTGCTTCACGAATAGATATTTTTTACCTATTGTTAAGATAATCCCGTTGCACCAATTTCCATCTCCCTGCTAAAGGATGAATTGATCATTGTTGTTGGAGGATCTCCGTGGAAGAAAAGCCCATCCGTACCTTGAACGAACATGAAGGCAAGATCCTCATAAAACAATGGGGCATACCCGTTGTAGAAGAGGCCCTTGCCGGCAACGAGAAGGAGGCTGTCGAATGCGCCGGACAACTCGGCTATCCCGTTGCCCTTAAGGTGTGCTCGGAAGAAGTACTCCACAAGACCGATCAGGGAGGGGTAGTCCTGAACATCCCTGACCCGGCAGTCCTCAGACGATCAATACGTGAAGTACACACCCGTTTCGCCACGGTCATCCATTCACTGCTTGTCCAGAAGATGGCGCCAGCCGGGATAGAGATTATCCTCGGTGCGCGCCGCGACCCGGTCTTCGGCCCGGTGATCCTGGCAGGCATCGGCGGGGTGTTTACCGAGGTCTTCCGCGATACGGCCCTCGAACTTACGCCCCTGTCCATCCCCAGAGCCCTTGCCATGCTCGGGCGCCTGCGCGGGGCAGCGATTCTGAAGGGTTTCCGCGGCCAGGCTCCTTCCGATCTGCGTTCTGTAGCCCAAGCCATCACAGCCCTATCGAGATTGATGATCAAACGCACCGATATACTCGAGATCGACATCAACCCCGTCATTGTCAGCGCCAAAGGCGCTGTTGCAGTGGATGTGCTTGTGAGGGTTGCTGACAGACCCAGGACTGGACCAAGGAAAAACCCTGACCCCCAAACATGCGACCCCTTTTTCAACCCGAGGTCCCTCGCACTCATCGGGGCATCCAGGAGCCATGGCAAAGGGGGCAACATTATCCTGAGAAACCTCATGAAGGCCAGGTTCAAAGGGACACTCTATCCAATAAATCCTTCAGGCCATGATATCCTCGGGATGAAGACATACAGGAACCTCGGCGACATCCCAGGCCCTGTGGACCTCGCCATGATAGTCATCCCCAAGGCTGCAGTCTCTGAAGCCCTTGAGAACTGTTCTGCCAAGGGGATCAAGGCCGTGATCCTCAGTACCGGTGGTTACTCGGACATAGGTGCAGTTGGCGCCAGGGAGCAAAAAGAACTTGTTGAAACGGTTCGCAACCAGGGACTCAGGCTCATGGGCCCCAACAGCATCGGCACCATCCACACAGGTTCTGGGCTCGCCACCTCCATTGTGGGACTGGAGCCCATAGGTCCGGGTGGCGTTTCCCTCATCGGACAGTCCGGCGTCTTCTCCTCGGGTTGGGGCCGCTGGATAGCCGACTTCAGGCCGTTCGGCGTGTCCAAGGTGGCGTGTATCGGCAACAAGGGGGATGTGAACGAATCGGACCTGTTGGAGTATCTGGCAGATGATGATGAGACCACCACCATCGGCATGTACCTGGAAGGGATCATTGACGGAGATCGCTTTACAAAGGCAGCGAAGAGGGCAGGCACAAGCAAGCCAGTGGTAGTTGTGAAATCGGGCCGCACCGAGGCAGGTGCGCAGGCAATCGCCTCGCACACGGGATCGCTTGCAGGGTCGGACGAAGTATTTGATGCGGTCTGCCGCCGTACCGGCATGCTGCGTGTCCACGATTCCGAGGCCTTCTTCGATTGCTTGGCCGCCTTCGAGTCCCTGCCCCTGCCGCGCAGCAACCGACTCGGGGTCCTCTCCATAAGCGGCATGGGGTGTGTAGTCAGCACGGATGCCTGCGACGAGTACGGGGTTTCGCTCCCCACCTTGAAACGCGCAACCATAAGGCGGCTCCGTGAAGTCGTCCCTGCCTGGGCACCCATACGCAACCCCATTGACATCTGGTCTGCGGTCGAGCAGCACGGCTCCCAGAAGACCATGGGCCACATCGCGCGCTGTCTGCTTGATCAGTCCGACATCGATGCCCTGCTCGTCATCTTTGTCCTCATGCCAGAGAGCATCTTCGACATCGATGAAGCCTTCGCGTCCATCATAGCAGAACACGGCAGCAAGCCCATCTTCATGAGTTACTACGGCGGTACGGAAAG
>CAYMDG010000328.1:0-3567 GCA_964388905.1 uncultured Bacteriovoracaceae bacterium | reverse complement strand
CACGTTTCGTTGCCAGCACCTGTTCCGCTGCCTGGGCGCCATAACATTTCAGGAAATCGCCACGCTTCCTCTTACCCGTACCGTGCTCGCCCGAGTAGACACCTCCAAGGGTTGAGGACTTTTCTATGATCCTGTCGTACACATCCACCCCCCGGTGGAGCCGGTCTTTTTCCGGGAGGATCATGAAATGGAGATGACAGTCGCCCAGGTGACCAAAGACGAGGTAATCGAATCCTTCCGAACGGATGAGGCCATGGGCGTATTCAAGGAACTCTGCAAGCTTCGTTGGGGGGACAACCGTATCGGTCATGATAGTATGGGTTCCGCGTCTCGTAACTACTTCAAGAGAACGTGCCGGCAAGGAGTGGCGGGCTTCGAAAAAGATCGCCCTGTCACGATCCGTCAGAAGAATCATGATGGCATCCTCCTGGATCCGGCATGGGGCATCCTGGAGGATCTCAAGCCATTTCGCCGCTGATTGCTCCAGTGGCTCATCGTGCAAGGGGACCTGTATAGAGACACCGACAGCATGGTCGGTCCTAAAAAGCCGGTGTTCGTGGTCCATATATCTCCTGCAATTCGGACCGAAATATTCAAAAGCACTGAGCAATGAAAACTCCTCCGGCCGTCCTCCGGAGAAATAAAAGAGTAGCTTCAGGGCATCAGACTCATCGGGCAGTGAGAGGAACAGATCGAGATATTCACGCGGATGATCGGACAATGCCAGAGTGCATCCGGTCACCAGTGCGAATATCCCTTCGCTGCCAATTATCAGATCGACAAGGTCGACACTGCCGTTCGAGTCGGAATACGGACCGCTTGCATTTTTTATTGATGGCCTTGAGTACCTGGGAACGGGAACAGCGATCTCCTGTGATCCATGAGTGAAGAGAAACATCCCATCCCTGGAGACATATTGACCGCGCCCGGCGGTAATGCCCATGCCGTTCATAAGGAGGATCCGGAGAGATCGAACCCAGGAACGCATGGCACCGGCCTCTCCCGGTGTGAATCCGGAGGCATTGCAGGTAATGGCGCCACCGACCATGGCATCACAACGGCTCGTCGGGTCGATGGGAAAGAAGAGTTTTCCTTCACTTTGTTCAAGCACTGACTTCCTCATGTTTTCGAAAATAATTCCTACAGGGCTGACAACCGTTTTTGCTATATTGTTGACCTGAACTCCAGGAGTTTTCATCTCTGAGAGGGAGACAATCATCCCCTCTGGTGGGGTGGCGCTACCCGTGAGGTTCGAGCGGCCGGCGGATAGTGTGACTGGAATTCGGGACGACTGGCACAGGCGAAGGATAATAGCGCATTCACGTTCATTTGATGGCCTTGCGAGTGCTGAAGCATTCCCGGTCAGGTTGGAACTGTCTGTCTTGTAGCTGTCAATGATGTCAGGGTCGACATCGATCTTCACTGAAAAGTTCATCCTGAGGAATTCAACTATGCCGGGTAGAACATCCTCTCCTTGATTACCAGATGCGTAGACATCAATAATCCGGCATTCATCGGGAGAAAGGATCTCATCGAGCAGCACCCTGTTCGAGGACATATGCCCTCCTTAAACGGTATCTTATCATAGGGCTCGATTTTCTAATACCATTGATCTCCTCGAAAAAATGAATACTACCGGATCCGAAAAAGAGGTGCCATTCTGCCTACTACGAAGATATAATCAACACTGCATTGATTTTGATACTTGAGATACCTATTCAATCATAAACATGAACAACCCAGAATAGGGCTAGTTTTTCTCAGCTATACCGAATATCTCTATAAACGGCATCTCGAAAAATTTTCCAAGCACAAGACCTGACTGTTTCATCGTCTCCTTCAACTCATGGCTCTTGAAACGGTTCTCCTGTGGGTGTAGGAGGAGGTGCTTTGTTATGAAGTTCTGGTAGAACGTTGGAAAGAGCTCTTCGAAAAAGTATATGCCCCCAGTCTTAAGGACCCTGACCACCTCATTCAGCGCAGACTGCCAGTCAGGGACATGGTGCAGGACCCCGAAACCGAACACCGCGTCCATGGAGCGATCAGGGAAGGGGAGCATGGCGGCATCGGCAACACAGAAGTCTATGCCGGTGCGGTCTTCAGGGCTAAGGTAGGTATGTGCCATCCGGATCATCTCCACATCCAGGTCTGTGGCATGGATGCGGGATGGATGGAACATATTTCTTATGAGACGCGCACCGGCCCCTCTTCCGCCTCCGATTTCCAAAATGCGCAAACCGGGCTTCAGCGTCATGTGCCTTTTCAGCAGCATGAGCTCCAGGCGCTGCTGCCGGGGACGAAGGGGGTTGTTCACCGCCATGCGCTCCCCCCAGTTGAGTTTCATTGTTTAACCCCGATATAGATAACCGCAATACCATTGGTGAGCCTTCGGAAGGTCACCCGGGAAAAACCGGTTTCCGTCATCTTGGCCGCAAAAGCATCCGGTGCAGGGAACTTCCGTATGGACTCGGGAAGATAGAGATATGCCTCGCTGTTACCTGCCAGGAGTTTGCCAGCCAGGGGCATGAGTTGAAAAGAATAGAAATCATAGAGGAACCGGAACCAGAAAGAGGTGGGTATGGAGAATTCCAGGCACATCATCTTCCCTCCCGGCTTGAGGACCCGGTACATCTCCTGAAGCCCTTTGTCCATGTCTGTGAGGTTTCGAACACCAAAGCCCACCATGGCTGCATCAAAAGAACCTTGAGGAAAAGACATGATCTCAGCATCTCCCTGGACAAAGTGGATTCGCTCTGTAAGCAATGCCTTTGCTACCTTTGTCTTCCCCCCTTCCATCATGGCGCGGTTGATGTCATAGAGAGTCACCCGCCCTTGGGGGCCAATGGCTTTTGCCGCCAGTATCGAAAGATCCCCTGTACCCCCGCACACGTCGATTACCCGGTCGCCGGGTTTCAAACCCAAGGCCTTTACGGATAACCGTTTCCAAAGGTAGTGAAGCCCGAGACTGAGGATGGTATTCATGAAATCATACTTGTTGGCTATGCTCGTGAAATGCCTGAGAACGTATCGGGCCTTATCCTGGAGAGGAACCGTGCGTGAACCGGAACAGGCCGTTCCTTTATCGGTTTTATTTTTTGATAGTTTTGAATCATTGTTGAGAGGGTTTGAAATTTTCAAGGCGACATTCTCCTGTTCTTCATGTTTGATGTCAGTTTTTCAGTATGGCCATAAGGTCAAACCCCGCTTTCTGAAAGAGGGGAAGGAGAAAGCTCAGGCTCTCCCGGCCGGCCTCCTCTGGCATGTTCGTATAGGTATAGAGTTCCAGACTGATATCACCCTGATAGCCTGATTCGAGGATTACCTTGAGGATGTTGTGAAAATCAATGGCCCCGAGCCCCGGGATAAGGTGGTAGTGAAGGCGGTTATGGGCAATATCTTCAATATGGACATGCCCCGTCCAGGGCAAAAGCTCTTGAAAGGCCCGGCACACGTCTTCACCGGCGCAGAAGAAATGCCCGATATCAAAATTGAGCCCGAGATACTTCGATGCCGTTTCCTGAATGAATTCTTTGAATTGCCGGGTATTTTCCAACAGCAGGTCAGGCT
>CAYMDG010000327.1:1554-3655 GCA_964388905.1 uncultured Bacteriovoracaceae bacterium | reverse complement strand
AAATGGTGGAGGTGGAGAGATTTGAACTCTCGACCCTCGCATTGCGAACGCGATGCTCTCCCACTGAGCTACACCCCCACTCGGGTCTTTTTCTACGTGTACTAGATGATACCTTGTTCGTCAACCCTGTGATTCTTCGTGTTCACCGGTTCATCAAGGCGTTTCTTTGCAAAAGCCATGGCCTGCTTGAAGTCCTTAATCTCGCCGTTGAGCCCTTTGTCGCGGATGAGCCTCAACGTGTCGCCCAGGAGCTTGCCCTTCTTGAACCCCAGGGCTATCAGGTCCTTGCCCGTGACCGGAGGTTTGTATGAGCGCCATGAGGTGATGAACGAGGAGATCATCTCCTTTATCTCAGCGCCCTTGGTCTTGGACATGGCATAGAGCATCTCCTCAAGCGTTGCCTTTTCCAGCACCTTCACCACAAAAGAGGGCGATTTCTTCTGGAGCATTATCAGTTCCCTCAGGATGGCGTTCACCCTGGTCCTTGCTGTCAGAATGTTCCGCATGTTCTCATCGGTGAGCCCGAGCCTGCCGCAGATTGCAATGATCTTCTTGGGCTTCATGTGTTCCACCAGGGCCAGCAGGTAGATGAACCAGGGGCGGTAGTCCTCATGGGTGTAAAGCAGGTTGAACCAGGAGATGGTCTGTTTCACCTTGGAAAAGTCATCCTTGATGTCGGTGTTGAACACGATGTCCGGGTGGATGGCAGTGAGAACCTCCAGCTCGCGAAGCCGCTCGAGGCTCGGAAGAGGGTCGTCCTCCGAGAGGATCTGCCGTATCTCGTGCGAAATCCGCCTGCCCGGGATGTTGCTCAACAGCCCTGACCTCACCGCGGCATGCACCAGCGAGAGCGTCTGTTTGCCCAGCGCAAAGCCATAGCGCTTCTCAAAGCGTGTGGCCCTGAAGATGCGGGAAGGGTCCTCCACAAAGCTGAGCGCATGCAGCACCCTGATGTGTTTTTCCTTGATGTCCCTCTGGGCGCCGAAGAAGTCGATGAGCTCGCCGAAGCGCTGGGGATTGAGGTATACGGCCATGGTGTTGATGGTGAAGTCGCGGCGGTAAAGGTCGAGCTTGAGGGTGGACTGTTCAACGATGGGGTACCCGCCCGGATGTTTATAGTATTCAAGCCTGGCCGTGGCCACATCGATATGGGTGCCGTCGGGCAGCGTTATTACCGCGGTCTTATACTTCTCATGCACGGCGCAGCGTGCCCCCAGTGACTGGGTGAGGGTCCTGGCAAAGGCAATACCGTCGCCCTCCACCACCAGATCAATGTCCAGATTGTCGATCCTCAGCAGCATGTCGCGCACGATCCCGCCCACCAGGTAGAGGTTGAACCCCATGGATGCCGCCAGTGTCCCTGCCTCATGCAGCAGTATATTCACCTGCCTTGGCAGCCGGTCCTCCAGGAGGGATTGTATGTTCTTTTTCTGCATGGCCCGGTAATCCACGCCTTCAGACCTCACCATCTTCTCATGCATGATCCTCATGAGGTCGGTCCTGGTTATCACCCCCACGGCCTTGCGGTCTTCCACAACCGGCAGCAGGCGCTGGTTTCCGTCGATGATCAGCGTCCGTATCTCAGAGACCGGGGCTTCGGGCCTGATGAACTTGATGTCCCGGAGCATGTAATCCTTGACCCTGGCCTCTCCCAGGTCATGGCCCTGCGCCCGGCTCACCACCTGCCTGGTTACCACGCCCACAACCTTTTCATCCTTGGATTGAACGATGGCTGCATTGATGTTGTACCGGTTGAGCGTAGTGCTCGCCTCATCCATGGTGGCATCCATCTTCAGTGCAATCACAGGGAAGGTCATGATGTCGCGTGCCGTGATCCTGGGCCTGGTATCCTTCTTGATGAGGTTCACCAGCATGCTTTCGACGTTGTCCAGGGACCGGTCTTTTATGGATGCGGCAGCGGCTGTTGCATGGCCGCCACCACCGAAACCGGACGCCACTTCAGCGGCATTGATCTGCGGCACGGTGCTGCGCGCAACCAGGTAGATGCGCTCGGCCATAAGCCCGAGCGCGAATATGGCATCCACCTCGAACATGCCCCTGAGCTTATGCACGAGCATGGCGAAATCCTCCACATACCCTG
>CAYMDG010000327.1:0-1454 GCA_964388905.1 uncultured Bacteriovoracaceae bacterium | reverse complement strand
ATGGTGGCCTCTTCCGGGGTGGGGGTAATGCCGTTTTCCTTGAGGACCTCCACCATGAACGCGCTGTTGGAGCCGTATTCTCTGCAATGCTCGTTTTCAACCACGATATCGTCGCCAGAAGGCGGGTGATGGTCATAGACGATCACCTCCACCCCATCCTTGCCGATGATACCGGCAAAATCGCCGATGCGCGAGAGCTGCCTGGTATCCACGATGATAAGCCGCGTCACCTTGTTCACCATGACTGACTTCAGCTTGACGATTACGGCAGAGACCTCCGGGGAGGCCCGCATAAGGTAGTCCCGCAGGTTCTTCTCTTGGGCGCCTGGAAAGACGAGGATGGCGCCTGGATGAAGTTTTCTGGCAGCGAGCATCGAGGCAAATGCATCGAAATCCGCCTGGATGTGGGAGGTGATGACCTCCAAAAGTCTACCCCCTTGGGTGATACCGCTCGTGAACCTCTTTGAGCCTGGCCGAAGAGAGGTGCGTATAAATCTGCGTGGTGGAGATATCCGCATGGCCGAGCATCATCTGAACCGACCTGAGGTCAGCACCGCCGCCCAGAAGGTGGGTGGCGAACGAATGCCTGAGCATGTGGGGGGATATCTGCTTCAATATGCCTGCTATGGTTGCATATCTCTTGATGGAATGCCAGAAGTTTTGCCTGGTCATGGCACCCCCCCTCTTGGAACAGAAGAGGATGTCCGTGGGCTTCTTGACCAGATGAGGCCTTGTGTTTTTAAGATAGTCGTTGACCCAGCGCTGTGCGCTTTCGCCCATGGGCACAAGGCGTTCTTTGTCGCCCTTGCCCCTGCAGATGAGATAGCCCACATGGAGGTTGAGGTGGTGGAGTTTAAGGCCTATAAGCTCGCTTACGCGGAGTCCCGTGGCATAGAGAAGTTCGAGCATGGCCTTGTCTCTCATACCCAAAGGTGTACCCACATCAGGGCTTGCCATAAGCCTTGCCACCTCATCTATACTCAATACCTCGGGCAGGTACAAGCCTTGCTTCGGTGATGCAAGGTCCCGGGTGGGATCAGCAGCAATGATCTCTTCTTCGATGAGGAACCGATAGAATTGCCTGATAGTGGAGAGCCTGCGTCTGATGCTTGTGCCTTTAAGCCCTTTTTCCTTGCAGAGCGAGGTATACTCCTCAAGGTCGACCCCGCTCACCGAAAGCTCGGTAATACCCTTTTCGTCGAGAAAGTCCTTTAGGGTCTCAAGGTCCGCCGCATAGGAAGAAACCGTATTTTCGGGGGAAGATCTCTCGGCGATGAGGTACTCCAGGAAGGAGTCGATCAGCGCATGGCTCATCTCTTGGTGATCTTGGCGTGCAGCCCCAAAGCAGAGAGGTCATTCAGTGCCGGCTCAGAGCTAATGCGGTTGGGATATGCCCCGCAGAGTACCCGGTATGCCGAGTCGGATTCCTTCATGACATAGGTCACTACACCGGC
>CAYMDG010000326.1:2389-3661 GCA_964388905.1 uncultured Bacteriovoracaceae bacterium | reverse complement strand
GACCTTGCGGCCGCCCAGGATGCCGCCCTTCTTGTTGATGAGATCCGCTGCAATCTCGCACGACTGCTTGGCCATCTGGCCCTCATAGGCCCATGCCCCGGTAATGGGTCCCTGGAGGCCGATCACAACCGGCTCCTTGTCTGCAGCCATCAATGCCGGTGCAGCCATGAAAAACAACATGCTTGCCAAAAGAAGATACTTCATGAACTTCATCATTAGCTCCCCCTCGAAATAAGTTTTGGAATCAACTCTTAAGATATCCACATCCGTACATCACGTAATGGGTACGATGCGCGGAATGCTCCGCTCAAAAAGCCCCCTTGTGCAAGGAGTGGGAAGAACAATATAGGGGGGCAGCCCATAGGCTGTCAATGGCAATCTCGGCGAGACGGTTTTAGAAGAAAGAATACCTTCAATATACTTGATTGCTAAGTTAAAACGTCACCCCCGCGGAGGCAGGGGTCCAGAAATCATTAAATAAACTGGATTCGGAGCCTTCGCGGGAATGACTCCTGGCATGTTTTAGAAGTAGCTCTATGCTCTAATCTATTTTATTGGCCCTTATTGTTTATTGGCCCTTATTGCATCCGGCGAGAGCGCATCATGCTCGCGTTCCCACTGGAGCATGATGATGGCTGCGATTACCGATAAACCCCCGGTGATCTGGAGGGGGGAAAGAGATTCGCCGAGAAGGAAGAATGCCATGAAGGCAGCGGCAATGGGTTCCAGCGTTGCGGTGATGATGGTACGTGTGGACCTGATGTAATTTACCCCGACCAGATAAAGGCCAAAGGGGATGAGCGTGCCGAATACCACGATATAGAGAATGGATGCCCACTGCCGCATCGTGTAGGACTCTGAAATGATGAGCAGGGGCCTCTGTACGATATTAAGGCTCAAGGCCGAGAACAGCAGCGCATAGGTCAGGGATGTCCAGGGGTTGTGCCGCTGCATCCCCTTTTCTCCAAGCAGGGTGGTTGATGCAAAGGCAAAGGCGGATAGAAGCGCCCACATGATGCCTTCCCTGTTCATGCTCAACAGCTTGAGGCTGTATCCGCCTACCACGAGATAGCATCCTGCGATGGAGAGTATCAGCGAGATAGCCTTCCTTGCCGTCACGCGCTCATGCCAGAAGATCATGGAATATCCAGCCACAAGAACCGGGGCCAGGTACTGAACAAGGATAGCTGCAGCCACCTGTATCTTGCTTATGGCAAGGAAATAGGAGAGCTGCATCAGGGCCATGAACACGCCCCCGAACAACAGGAAGTA
>CAYMDG010000326.1:0-2289 GCA_964388905.1 uncultured Bacteriovoracaceae bacterium | reverse complement strand
CATGACAAAGGCGTTCAATGCAGTCCTGCCCGATCCGGTGGGGTAAGAGGCAAACACGATGAAGATACGTGCAATGGCATGGTTGATGACAATGCTCTTGGTGCCGTTCACGACATATCCATCGGCTTTTTTCAGCGCTGTAGTGCTTATGGCGGTTATGTCGGAGCCCGCGGTCTCCTCGGTCAGGCAGAACCCCGCCGGTGCACGGTCTTTGCCAATGGCCTTCAGGAACTGTTCATGAAAGGAATTCTGACAGGCGCTTTCTATCATGGATGCGCAATGAACCGAAGTCAGGGGGCCGGAAAGGGTTCCCGGTATCTCTGAGCTGAGCGTTTCATAGACGATCCCGGTGCTCAGGTAATCAAGTCCCTTGCCGCCATACTTCTTGGGGATAAGAAGGGCATGATAGCCCTTCTGGGCAAAGGCGGCAAAGAGCTTGCGTGCCTGCTCAATCTTCCCGTCTCCTTCCTGCAGATGGCAGGACAATCCCCGGGCAAAGGTACGGGCCTGTTCGACGAGCTTATCCTGTTTGGGTCTGAGATCATCCATGGGTTTTCCTCCAAGCGAGGAAGTCGAGGTAGAGGGACAGGGCCCGGAGCTCGCCTTCGTTCATTGCCTTTACGCAGGAGATAAGCTGGTCCTGAAGCGAGGATACATCAGGACTGTGCCCCGGTACGACCTCATCATCGGAGCTGATGAAGTATTCCAGGTCCTTGCTCAGCAGCCGGGCGATCTCTTCGATCTGATGGAGGTAGAGCCTGCGCTTTCCCAGCTCATAATTGGACAGGGCAGCCTGGGTGATGCCCAGTGTCTGTGCGAGTCCTACCTGGGTCAGGCCTTTTTCCTCGCGGGCCTGCTGGATTTTTTTCCCGATTTCCTTAAATCCCATGACCGCATCTCCAATGGGGTACGTTCCATGTAGGTTCCCCGGGTATGAAAAGGCAAGCCCATTTTTGGGCCCCAGGGAAGCCTTGACATGAATATAACAAAGAGAGATAATAATACAACAAAACGTTATATCAATGGAGGTGTCCATGTTCGACTACATTATGACCGATGCGCAGAAAAAACTCAGAGATGAGGCCCGGGCCTTTACCAAATGGGTGCCCAAGCAGCTCATCCTCGACATGGATGCCGAAAAGATCCAGTTCCCGCACGAATACCTGCAGGAGGCGGGGCGCAGGAACCTGCTGGGCATCAGGCTCCCCAAAGAGCTCGGCGGCAGGGGCCTGACCTGGGTCGATGACTCCATCGTGGCCGAGGAAGTCGGTGTGGCAAGCTACTCGCTGGCCTGTCTGTGGGGTGTAGGCGCTGATATAGTGTGCGAGGCCATCACGCTGTTCGGCAATGACGAGCTGAAACAGGCCGTGGTGGTCCCGCTTCTCAAGGGCGAGACCTTTGCAGCCGAAGGGCTGACGGAACCCAGGGGCGGATCAGATTTCTTCGGTGCCACGACCTATGCGAAAAAAGACGGCGATGACTGGATCATCAACGGCCAGAAACGCTTCATCGTGGGCGCCGAGGGTGCTGACTGGTTTCTGGTCTATGCGGTGACAGACCCGGATGCGCCGCCGCACAAGCGCATGACCGCCTTCATGGTGCCCAGGACCTCTGGTGTTGAATCCAAGTACATCTACGGGTTGATGGGTGTGCGGGGCGGTGGCGCCGGACGGCTCGTGCTCAAGGATGTGCGCGTGCCCGAGCGCTATGCCCTGAACGGGATCAACGGCGGGTTCGATGTCTTCATGCGCATGATGATCCCGGAGCGCCTGGGCACTGCGGCCATGACGCTCGGCTCGGTGAGGCCGGCCATAGAGATCGCCACCAAGTACACCAGCAAGCGCAAGGCCTTCGGGCTTCCCATCCAGAGCTTCCAGGCAGTGGGCTTCAAGGTGGCGGATTCCGTGATGCTGCTGGACGCCGCACGGTCCATTGTCTATTCCACCTGCCTTGCGGTGGATTCGGGCAAGGTCCATGCAACAAGGGTGCGGCGCCTCGTTTCCGAGAGCAAGAAGTTTGTGACAGAGGCGGCCTGGGAGATAGCCAACAAGTGCATGCAGGCAGTGGGCGGGATCGGCTACACCAACGTGTACCCGCTTGAGCGCATCGTGCGCGACATCAGGCTCTCCATGATCTGGGTGGGCTCTAACGAGATCATGCAGCTCATCATCCAGAACGAGTGGTACAAGGAATACCACAAGGTCATATCAAAAGAGGATGTGCGCGACGTGGAGGCGGATGCCGTGAACGCGGATGCGGAAGGCGAGAAGATTTACGAGTAGATAAAGG
>CAYMDG010000325.1:1863-3682 GCA_964388905.1 uncultured Bacteriovoracaceae bacterium | reverse complement strand
ATCACCATCGTCATGGGCGTGAACCACACCAACTATGACCCTGCAAAACACAACATCATCTCCAACGCCTCGTGCACGACCAACTGCCTCGCGCCCTTTGCGCTGGTGCTCGAGAAGGAATACGGCATCGAGAAGGGCTGGATGACCACGGTGCACGCCTACACAAACGACCAGAGGATACTGGACATGCCCCACAAGGACCTGCGCCGCGCACGGGCAGCGGCCCTGAACATCATTCCCACCTCCACGGGTGCGGCAAAGGCGCTCTCGCTCGTCATCCCGGAACTCAAGGGCAAGATAGACGGGTACTCCCTCCGCGTACCCACCCCCACCGTGTCGGTGGTCGACCTGACGGTTCTCCTCAAAAAATCCACCACCACCGATGATTTGAGGGCAGCCCTCAAGCGCGCATCTGAGACGACACTGAAAGGCATCATGGGCTGCGAGGAGCGCAAGCTCGTGTCGGTCGACTTCAAGGGTAACGAGCTGTCTTCCATCGTGGACGTCGAGTACACCAAGGTCATCCAGGACAACTGTGCGAAGGTGGTTGCCTGGTACGACAACGAGTGGGGATATTCCTGCAGGGTTGCAGACCTGGCGGGCTTCATCGTGAAAAAAGGCATCTAGATCAGGTAACAATCTCCATAAGGTAAACCAAGCCATCCGGGTGAGGGAATCGATAATCCCTCACCCGGATTTTTTTGTAATTATATCCTTTTGTTTTAAAACCAGGTCCGTTCAAAACCTTCAACGTGCAGCCTCGAAGGACTGATAAATTCTGCGTTTCTCAGCGGCTGCACGTTGAAGGTTTTGAACGGATCAATTTTTTCTTATCTTACATACAATATCCGGGCTTATTGCGAGTTTGTTCATGATAAACCCATTTTGTCTTGACTCGCATCCAAGGCATTCCCTATAGTTCCTGCGAATCTTTCAGGGGGGGTAATTGCTCAATGCCAAAGAGAACCGACATCCACAAGATCATGATCATCGGGAGCGGGCCCATCGTCATAGGCCAGGCATGTGAATTCGACTATTCCGGCACCCAGGCCTGCAAGGCCTTGAGGGAACTCGGCTATAAAATCGTTCTTGTCAACTCGAACCCGGCCACCATCATGACCGACCCGGGCATGGCCGATGCCACCTATATCGAACCGCTCAATGCGTCGGCCCTGGAGCCCATCATAGCCAAGGAGATGCCCGATGCCATCCTTCCGAACCTGGGCGGCCAGTCGGGCCTGAACCTCACCTCCGAGCTGCATCGGAAGGGAATCCTGCAAAAGTACGGGGTCAAGGTGATCGGTGTGAACGTGGACGCCATCGAGCGCGGCGAAGACCGGCGCGCCTTCAAGGAGACCATGACCCGCCTGGGCATCGAGATGCCCAAGAGCGAGCTCGCCTACACCGTGGACGAGGCGGAAAAAATAGCCTCCGAGCTGGGCTACCCGGTTGTGCTCAGGCCTGCCTACACCATGGGCGGCACGGGCGGCGGTCTTGTCTACAACGTGGAGGAGCTGCGGACCGTTGCCACCCGCGGCTTGTCAGTGAGCCTCATCGGCCAGGTGCTTGTGGAAGAGTCCGTGCTCGGCTGGGAGGAGCTGGAACTCGAGGTGGTGCGCGACGCCAAGAACAACATGATCACGGTCTGCTTCATCGAGAACGTGGATGCCATGGGCGTGCACACGGGTGACTCCTTCTGCACCGCGCCCATGCTCACCATCGACAAGGAGCTCCAGAAGAGGCTCCAGAAGCACTCCTACGACATCGTGGAGGCCATCGAGGTGATCGGCGGCACCAATGTCCAGTTCGCCCATGACCC
>CAYMDG010000325.1:0-1763 GCA_964388905.1 uncultured Bacteriovoracaceae bacterium | reverse complement strand
GCGCTCCAGAAGTCCATCCGCTCGCTGGAAATAGGCCGGTATGGCCTGGGCTTTGCCAAGGACTTCCATGAAAAGGACCTCAAGACCCTCCTGGACATGCTCTCCGAGCCGTCCAGCCAGCGGCAGTTCATCATGTACGAGGCCCTGCGCAAAGGCGCAAGCGTCCCGGAGCTTCACCAGAAGACCTTCCTGAAGGCCTGGTTCATCGAGCAGATGAAGGAGCTCGTGGACCTGGAGGAAAAGATCCTCACCTTTAAGGGCAAGCAGCTGCCCGATGAGCTGCTCATCCAGGCCAAGAAGGACGGTTTTGCCGACCGCTACCTTGCCATGCTGCTGGGCCTGCATGAGGATGACATCAGAAACCGCAGGTTGAAGATGGGCCTGGTGCACGGTTACGACAAGGTGCCGGTGAGCGGTGTGGAGAATGCCGAGTATTACTATTCCACCTACAATGCCCCGGACGCAATCGAGGTGAGCGAGAGGCCCAAGATCATGGTGTTGGGCGGCGGACCCAACCGCATCGGCCAGGGCATCGAGTTCGACTACTGCTGCGTCCATGCGGCCTTTGCCATCAAGGCCATGGGCTATGAATCCATCATGGTGAACTGCAACCCCGAGACGGTGTCCACCGACTATGACACATCCAACAAGCTCTACTTCGAGCCGCTCACCGTTGAGGAGGTGTTGAGCATATACAACAAGGAAAAGCCCATGGGGGTGATCTGCCAGTTCGGCGGCCAGACCCCGCTGAATATTGCCAATGAACTTGCAAAGGCCGGGGTGAAAATCCTGGGTACCACACCTCACACCATCGACCTTGCCGAGGACCGTGACCGCTTCGGCAAGATGATGGTGAAGCTGGGCATCCCCATGCCCGAGTCCGGCATGGCAAGCACCCTGGACGAGGCCCTGGCCATTGCAAACCGCATCGGATACCCGCTCATGGTCAGGCCGTCGTATGTCCTGGGCGGCCGCGGCATGGAGGTGGTGCACGACGAGGACATGCTCCGGGAATATGTCAGAGCGGCCGTTGACGTGACACCCGAGCGGCCCATCCTCATCGACAAGTTCCTGGACAACGCCATCGAGGCCGAGGCGGATGCCATCTCGGACGGTGTTGATGCCTATGTGCCTGCAGTCATGGAGCACATCGAGCAGGCAGGGGTCCACTCGGGCGATTCGGCATGCGTGATCCCGCCCATCAGCATACCCACCAAGCATCTGGACACCATCATCGAGTTTACCAAGCGCATCGCCATCGAGCTCGGGGTGGTAGGCCTCATGAACATGCAGTACGCCATCCACAAGGACACGGTCTATGTCCTGGAGGCAAACCCCAGGGCCTCGCGGACCGTTCCGCTGGTCTCCAAGGTATGCAACATTCCCATGGCCAACATCGCCACCCAGATCATCCTGGGCAAGAAGCTCGGTGATTTCGACCTTACCCCCAAGACCATACGGCACTTCGGGGTGAAAGAGGCGGTATTCCCCTTCAACATGTTTCCCGAGGTGGACCCGCTGCTCGGTCCCGAGATGCGTTCCACCGGCGAGGTGCTCGGCATGGCGGACAGCTTCGGCCTGGCCTTCTACAAGGCGTCGGAGGCGGCATCCCAATATCTGCCCAAGGAAGGCACGGTGCTGCTGACCGTGTCCCGCCGGGAACGTCCGGCAGTGCTCGAGGTGGCACGGCTCTTTACCGAGCTGGGCTTCAAGATAAAGTCAACGCTGCATACCCATGCCTTCCTCAAGGAGAACGGGATCGC
>CAYMDG010000324.1:0-3690 GCA_964388905.1 uncultured Bacteriovoracaceae bacterium | reverse complement strand
ACAAGCTGGGCAATGCAGAGATAATCGACACCACCAAGCTGCCTGCAGACCGTATCGTTTTCGGGTCCAAGTTCATGCTGAGCAATATCGATACAGACGAAGAGTTCTGTTATCAGATCGTGGGCGTGGACGAGTCCGACATCAACAAGGGCAAGATATCCGTGGAGTCACCCATGGCCAAAGCCTTGATCGGCAAGAGGATTTCAGACGAGATCATCGTAGATACCCCGAACGGCAAGCGGGAATTCGAGATACTCGATATCATCAATATTTAAACGGCAAGCAACATATCTTCCGAACACCTTCGCTCCATTGCCAAGATAAAAAATAGTTTTGTTATCTATTTGAGTATCGATACCGAACTATATTATGATGAACAGCATGAAGAGACAGCTTACTACAATCCTAGTGTGTTCTTTCTTTCTTATAGGTTCAATCAGCCAGGCTGCGACGACCTACACGGTCCAAAGCGGGGATACCCTCTCCAGGATTGCCGCCAGGTACATGCCCTATACTGCTGCCTATACGAAGAAAGAGCTTATCAACAACATCAAGGAGATCAACAAGATTGACGGCTCCCTCTCTCTGGGTCAAACACTGAGCATACCCGTTGTCTGGGACCAGCCGCTTAAAGCCAAGACCATAACGAAACCTAAGATCTTCGAAGCCAAGGGCCTCTATATGAATACGTCCTCGGCAGGAACACGGTTCATCCTCGATTCTGCTGCCAAGCTCAAAAAGTTTGGCGGGAACACACTTGTTTTCGATGCCAAGGATGATATGGGCGCTATAACCTTTCCCAGCTCCATACGGGCAAAGTATTGCCCGGGCGAGAAGTATACATCCAACATAGAAGAACTGCCCAAGATGATCGAATACCTGCATCGCGATGGAGTCCATGTGGTGGCGCGAGTGGTGATGTTCAGAGACCCGATCATGTCCCGGGTTAAACCGGCCTGGTGTATGAACAAGGAAAAGCAATGGCTTGACCCTGCAAATCCGGAGGTACAGGAATATCTCCTGACCGTGGTAAAGGAACTCTGCATCAGCGGTGTGGATGAGGTCCAGCTGGATTATTTCCGCTATTTTGCAGACGGGAAGACCACGACGGGCAAGGAAGGTGTTCAGCGGACGGATGTAATAGCGGGTTTCCTGAAGAAAGTGCATGACGTTACAGAGCCAAAGGGCATTCTTTTATCCTTGGACATGTTCGGGATCGTTATCTGGCAGAAGGATGAGGATGTGCTTGTGGTAGGCCAGGATGTAACAAAGATGAAGTCATATGTGGATATCATATCGCCCATGCTCTACCCCTCACATTTCAGCTCCGGTTTCGCAGGGGTGAAGAACCCTGCCGATGATCCCTACCGCTTTATATTCAGCGGGGTAAAAAGGATGAAGGAGCTCGTAGGCGATGAGGTGGTAATCCGCCCATGGCTTCAGTCATTCCCGCTGCGTGTGACAAAGGGGTTCGGCCCGAAATACATCCAGGCCCAGATCATTGCATCCAATGATGCCGGAGGGACGGGATGGCTGCTGTGGAGCCCAGGCAATCACTACACCGACTCCTATGTGGCCATGCAGAATATCCCGAAGCCCAAGCCCGGGGCTCATAATGCAGGCGCTGGAATAAAGAAAAAGGAAATCAAAGAGCCGGCTCCTGCAAAGAATTCCGTACCTTCAGGCCAGCCGGTCGGGGTGAACCAGCAACCCGCAACAGGACCCAGGCCCGTCTCGAAGACCTGATCCCCGGGTTACAGCCGGGATTTTGCAATTACCTCATTCAATGGTATAATATGGGATAAGTATTTCCATCATTCCTCCTGCCAGGGAGTACACAGCTTCAATTTCAATCTTGAATACTTGTGGGCTAATGTGCTCCAATAGCTTACCTATTCCTGCAGAAGGGCCAAAGAAAAATAATAGTCTTCATGCGTGGGATTGCATGAGTAACACCCGGATGCATGTTCCAGCATGAGTTTACAAGACTCAATAAAGGAGCTTTTTCATGGAAACGGTTCTTCTCCTTATACTGATTGTTTTATCAGTGGGATTTGTTGTTCTGATCTTCATTGCAAGAAAGTCGGCAACCCAGACAGGTCAGCTTGATCAAGCATTGCGTGATGAATTCCGTATTGTAAGAGAAGATACGGCTAAGGCTTCACGAGAGCTGCGTGAAGAGATGTCCATGGTTCAGAAGACCTATTCGGAAACGTTGGTGAACACGATTCGTGAAATGGGAAAGTCGCAGATTGAAAATCAGGAACTGGTTGCCAAACGGATCAAGGAATTGACCGAGTCGAATGAAGTACGCATGGAGAGTGTCCGCGGCATCATTGACAGCCAGCTCAAAAGTATTCAGGAAAGCAATGAAAAAAGGCTTGATCAAATGCGGCAGACCGTTGACGAGAAGCTGCACAACACTCTTGAGAAGAGATTGGGTGAGTCTTTCAAGCATGTGAGTGAGCGCCTTGAAGCGGTTCAGCGCGGCCTTGGAGAAATGCAGAATCTGGCAACCGGGGTCGGGGACCTGAAACGGGTCCTCACCAACGTCAAGGTGCGAGGCACCTGGGCAGAGGTTCAACTCGGCGCGCTGCTGGAGCAGATACTTACCCCTGAACAATACGCAAAAAATGTGCAGGTAAAAGAATACTCCCGTGAAATTATCGAATATGCTATCCGTCTGCCCGGAACGGATGACAGCGCCGAATCCCATGTCTGGCTGCCCATTGACTCAAAGTTTCCTCAGGAGGACTATATACGCCTAGTGGAAGCTGCGGATATCGCCGATACAGAGGCCGTACAAAAGGCAACGGCTAACTTGTTAAGGGCCGTCCAGGCTTCTGCCAAGGATATCAGCAGCAAGTATATTGATCCGCCCAGGACCACGGATTTTGCCATTATGTTCCTCCCCACTGAAGGACTCTATGCCGAGGTCCTCCGCCAGCCCGGCCAGGTTGAAGAGATGCAGAGCAAATATCGGGTTGTAGTTGCAGGCCCCACAACATTGGCTGCAATCCTCAGCAGTCTGCGCATGGGTTTCCAGACCCTGGCCCTGGCAAAACGCTCACACGAGGTGTGGTCCATCCTTGCTGCGGTAAAGACCGAATTCTCCAAGTTCGGAGATATCCTTTCAAAGGTCAAGAAGCAGTTGAATACGGCATCTCAAACCATTGAACTCACAGAAATCCGGACAAAGGCCATGGCTCGGAAGCTCCGCGATGTGGAACAGCTGCCGGAGGCTGAATCTATCACCGTGCTGGGTATAGGTGAAACGGAAAAGGATGATCTCCTGAACGATGAACCTTGAAGTGTATTTGTTCAGTAATTCAACTCAAATTTTGCATTCAAGAAGCGTAAAAACCTTACCCGTTCAAAACATGCATCTCGGTGGAGCCGAGATGCATGTTTTGAACGGGCCAATTTTTGGTTTGCATCTTAAGAGTTATCAGGTTGTGCAATGGTCTGAATCACCTCTGGGCGACGCATGAGACTTTTGCTGCACTGTTGTTTCCATTCCGGGAGCATGAAGGTTAGGCCTAGAGCCTCTACGTCCCCTCACACAGCGATCTGATCCCGTCCAGCACCACCCGGGTTGCCGTGCAGTCGTCCTCATTGTACTCCAATATGCGCTGCCTGATAGCGGGATCGCCTGTCTCAATCCACCGGTGGTACCATTCAATGGAATCC
>CAYMDG010000323.1:0-3693 GCA_964388905.1 uncultured Bacteriovoracaceae bacterium | reverse complement strand
CTCTGCTTACTTTTTGAAGAACGCTGTACGCGTGATCCATTATACCTCCTCTGTTTTGTATTATATTAATTTATCAATCGGAATCATGGATGCTTCTCCCTTAGGCGAGAACCGATGAAGTTCCCCACGGTTGCCGGTCATGAAGGCTCGCGCTGCTGTTTTAGCCTGATAACTTTCTGTAGCTTTCTACAGCGTAAAACAAGATTTTATTTGCAACAGAGCGATTATCTCAGATGCTCTATTGCCTATAGCAGCATATCATTATGATCAAAACACAGATATAGTAGGTGTTGCCAATTTGCTGTAGTTGAGGTGATGATTTTTGAGTAGTTGAAATACTATAAAGGGATGAGTCCCGCAGGGTTGCGGAGAATAATTCAAAAAACCGGCCATTCAGGGAATAAGATGGCGCTCCATGGCGTAGCGAATCAGGTCCGCATTGTTATTCATGCCCATCTTCTCAAGGATATGAGCACGGTGGCTGCTGACAGTGGTAGGGGCAACACAGAGTTCCTGGGCAATCTTCTTGACCGATTTTCCTGCTACTATCATATGGAAGACCTGGTATTCCCTGGAGGAAAGCAATTCATGAGGCTCGCCGCCGCCCTTTCCCATAAAGGTATCTGCAAGTCTTTCACCGAGGAAGGGACTCACATATCTTCCCCCCTGAGCCGCCCTCCGAATGGCTCGTATCAGCTCGCTGGGGACGCTTTCTTTGGTGAGATATCCTGATGCCCCTTCTTTGAGAGCCCGTACCGCGTATTGCTCCTCGGGAAAGATGCTGAGAAGAAGTATGGGGAGAGCGGGCTTCTTCTTTCTTGCAGCCCGCAACACTTCGAGTCCGTCCATGCCGGGTAGTCCGATATCGAGCAAAACCACATCGTAGGTATTCTCAGTAATCTTGCGCAGAGCTTCCCTGCCGTCGCCTGCTTCGCCTGCCACCTCTATGTCTGGGTCAGTAGCGATAACCTTTTTCAAGCCCTCACGAAAGATGATATGATCATCAACAATAAAAACTTTTATCATGGCGTACCCTCCTCTCGTGTTTCAAAGCCCTTCTCGGAGGCATTTCGCTTGTGACGACCAATAGGCATCCATATGGTCATAGTGGTGCCTCTTCCGGGGATACCCTGAAATTGTACTCGTCCGTCCCGGAAACGGACCCGCTCCTGGATTCCTATGAGGCCCAGAGACCTGGGATTAGATACCTCCTCTTCCAGGATACCCTTCCCATCATCTTCGACTTTCAGCGAAAGGCCGGACCCTTTCTTGTTGAGAGTCACTGTCACATTTCTGGCCGCTGCGTGGCGAAGAATGTTTGTCGTGGCTTCCTGGACAATGCGGAAGACCACGAGGGCAAGGTCTTTGTTCTTTACGGAGATGTTCTGGTCTATCTCAGCGCTGCATGCAATGCCTGTCCGCTTTTCAAATTCCTGTAAGTACCATTGCAGGGCGGCAGGCAGCCCGAAGTGATCGAGCATAGGGGGACGGAGCCGGGAGCAGATAGTTCTCACGGTATTGATGAAGTCGTCTATTTGTGCCTCCATAGTCTTTGTCTGCTCCCGCAGCGATGCATAGTCTTCGGGAATGCCATTGCCAAGGCATGTAAGGTCTATTTTCAAGGCGGAGAGAGATTGACCGAGTTCATCATGAACCTCTCTGGCGATGCGGGTCCTCTCGTTTTCCCTTGCCTGCTGGAGGTGTTCCGACAGCCGGCGGAGTTGCTCTCTCGACTTCTCCAATTCACGCTCAAAGTTCTTCCGCGTCTGGATTTCCGTGAGGAGCTGTTCATGGTGTTTCTTCAAGGCCTCTTCTGCTATTATACGTTCTGTGATATCCTCCAGACTCCCTTCGTAATACACTGTCCGGCCCTGGTCATCTTTTACAACCCGGCTGGTTTTCCTGGTCCAGAACAATCGGCCGTCAAGACGCCGCATCCGGGACTCAAAATCACGCAGGAGCTCTTCCTTTTCCATAAGCGCTTTCCACCGTACACGGTCTTCAGGGTCTGCATAGATATCGACAATGTTCAATGCCACCATAGATTCCCGGTCGGGGAAACCGAACATTTCGATCATAGCGGTATTCACGTCGAGGAATTGATTGGCCGGCGTCGAACGGTACAGGGCGACAGGCACTCCATCAAATAAGGTGCGGTAGCGGACTTCGCTTTCCCGGAGCGATTCTTCCGCCTGCTTCCGTTCGGCAACTTCGCGTTGAAGCGCTTCGTTTGCCGCTCTTTGTTTCTCAACCTGCTGCTCCAGTTCCGACACGAGCGCGCCTATGCGGTCGGCCATACTGTTGAAACTTTCCGCCAGTTGGCCCAACTCATCACTGCCGGTAACATCCGCGCGAACCGTAAGGCTGCCTTTCCTGAGCTCGCGTGCCGCCCGTGTCAGTCTCGTTGTTTTTTTGATCATGCCGCCGGAGATAAAAACCGCTATACCTGTGGCCAATCCGGCAAACATGAGTCCAACCAGAATTGAAATGTTCCGCAACCTTCGCACCGGGGCAAGGGCCTTCCTGGTCTCCTGCTCAATGAGGAGCCCCCAGCCGGTGCGCGGAATGGGGGTATACGCGCCCAGCACCTCTTCGCCGCGATAATCATAATAAATGCTTGCCCCCGGTTTGCCTGCCAGAGCTTTTCTCGCCCCGAACGTATCGATTCGCAGCTCCAGGAACTGGGATGGCATGATAAAGTAACCCTCCCGGTTTACCAGGTACAGATCACCCATCAGCCCAAACCGTGACTCATATAAAGAGAAGGCTATTACATCTAAGGGAAGGTCGGCCACCGCAACGCCTATGACGCCCTTTCCGTAAATAGGGACGGCTATCATCGCGATGAGTCCTTCACCGGTTTTCCCCATGACAGTATCAGAAGAAATGGTTTCTTCACCGCGTACCGCTTTCCGGAAGTATTCACGATCTGCGATATTCTGATTTGCCTTGCGGGTCTCTTCAGACGCTCCTGTGCTTTCGGCGATGGCATACCCGTCGGCTCTGTATATCGTAATGCGCGAATATCGTTTCCAAAGCTCATTAAAACCCATGATTGTCCGATGGATGCCTTGCGGCGCCATTGAGCGCACCGTGTCCGTTGCTGCGACTACACGCATATCCTTGATACATTCCTCAAACATCTCATCGAGTCGGGCAGCCTGAAGTTGAGCAGTGCCCCCCAGATCATTCTTGATACGATCTTCCAGTGTCTCGCTGATTTGTCTGTAAGAAAAGCCTACAGCGAAGAGCGACGGAAGTATTGCGAAGGCGAGAAACAACCCGAGTATCTTGCCGCGAATAGATTTGAAGAAGCTGAGGTTCGCGCGGGCTTCTGTGTCTTTTGCTTTATCCGCATCGTTATGTGTTTCATTGTGTTCTATCATAGTGGACATTCATCGAAGAAATCGAAACGCTCTTCACTCTTCATCTACGAACCATCACTTTTGTCATAATTGCCCAAATCATATCACAGTATACGCGAAAAGGGGAAGTTCCTGATAAAAAAACTTGACAGATTTATAATATTGGTTAAAATAGAGAACAAATAAGACAGTGAATAGTATACAGTGAACAGTGAATAGTGAATAGTAAGAAGGTAGTGAATAGAATGACGGGAGTTGACTCTGAATTCGTCTTTCACTATTCACTAACGACGCCTGCTCTCGCTTGACGGGAGATTCACTGCCTTTC
>CAYMDG010000322.1:0-3699 GCA_964388905.1 uncultured Bacteriovoracaceae bacterium | reverse complement strand
GCTGAGCAGCTTAAAAATATTGAATCAAGCATCAAGACAATTGACAATAGTATTAACATTGTCGGCATCCTTGAACAGGTAGAGGCTAATTAGGGGCTTGACACCTCAATTTCGTTTGGACTATGAACCCTGTCAAGGGCCCATAGCTCAATTGGTAGAGCCACCGGCTCATAACCGGTAGGTCCCTGGTTCGATTCCAGGTGGGCCCATAACTGGGCCAAGGAAGTAAGGGTGAGAACGGGTAACGTACATGATCACTATTTAACGCAAAATTTTGACAAGGCAGTACAAAGGGGTGCTCATAAGCAGCACCCCTTTTTTATTTATCTATGATGACGCTAAAAGACGTGATGGCAGTGCTTGATACCATAGCCCCTTTCGAGGGGGCCCAGGATTGGGATAATGTGGGCCTCATGGTGGGTGATTTGGAGAGCCCGATCAACTCGATACTGGTTGCCCTTGATCCTTCTCTTGAAGTTATTCATACGGCAAAAGAAAAGGGAATAGATCTTATACTCACCCATCACCCGCTGATTTTACAACCCATTATCCGCATTGATCTTCAGGATGTGATCGCTAAAAAGATTGCAATGCTTATCCTTACACGGATAAACCTCATCAGCATGCACACCAATCTTGACAAGGCACCGGGCGGAGTGGCCGACGAACTGGCCAAAAGGCTTGGCCTAAACGACGTAAGGTCAGACGGGTATATGCGGATAGGTTCAATCAACAAACCAGTTCCCCTGAATGATTGGATCACGGCTTTGCGAGCAAAGAGCGCACGTCTCATAGATACCGGCAGGGATGTGTCCATGGTTGCCGCTTGCCCGGGAAGCGGTATGGAGTATTGGAAGCAGGCTTTAAGTCTCGGTTGCGACACCTTCGTAACCGGTGATGTCCGCTACCATGCCGGGCTGGACGCAAAGGAAGCGGGCATGAATGTCGTGGACCTGGGACACTTCGGAACAGAAGAGATTATTGTAATCCCCCTTTCAGAAAGGCTCAAACAAGAGCTGACAGGAGTAGTCGTCCACGTCCACCAGGGCAGGGATGTCTTTTCCCCCTATTACAACTAAGGAGAGCAGATATTGAAGGATTTACTGGAAGATCTGATAGCATTACAGGAAGTGGAGATTGAGATATTCAAGGCAGAAGACGGCTTACGGGAGCTTCCCAAAGAGGTCTCTGAGATCGAGAGCATTATAACCGCCAGGAAGAGGTCCCTGGATTCAGTGGATGAAGAGATTGCCTCCTATGAGGAGAGGAAGGCCCCCCTGGAGGTGGAGCTTAAAGAGAACCAGGCCCTCCTTGATGCAGCGGATGCCAGGATAAAGCGGATCAAGACCAATAAGGAATATCTTGCCATGCAGCGCGAGATTGACATTGCCAAGAAGCGAAAGGCCGATCTCGAGGAGCAGGTCCTTACCATCATGGAAAAGATCGAAAAGAAGAGCTCCGAGCGGCAGAGAATCAGGACCTCGTTCGAGACCGACAAGGTGATCCTGGAAGAGAAGATGGATAAGCTCAATACCCAGATGGGAGAGCTTGAGGCCGTACTGGCCGAATACAAGGGGAAAGACGACCGCCTCCGCAAAAAGATAGTGGACAAATCACTCCTGTCCAAGTACGACCGCATCAAGCAGAGCAAGAAGGGCCTGGCCGTGGTGGAGTGCTTTGAGGGGGTATGCAGGGGCTGCCACATGCACATCCAGCCGCAACTCTTCAACGAGCTCATTCGAGGCGATAAACTGATCAACTGCCCGGCATGCCAGAGGATACTCTATGCTAAGGCCGAGGAAGAGTAGACTTAGGCCTGGGATGGAATAAAACAGCTTTAAACAATATGCCCGCTGTATAAGAGATGGGTATGTGTCCGGTGAATATTGGCAATAAGAACCGGAAAATTAGACAGAAGCAAACATTTCTTATATAATGATATCAATATAGCATGGACGGGTAACCGGCCAAGGTTTCTCCAGAACTCCACGAACCTGCACAAAACCCCCCGCAAGGTTACCAAAACATACATGAAATAATTAATGTTAAAGTTTTTAAAATATTATCCGTATAGAGAGAGTGAAATGATAATAGCTGAACCATGCACGTTCATTCTATCGGGCCGCAGGGCTTCAAGGCTTCTTTTTATACATTAAGCGAATTCCAAAAACCAAGGAGGAATGAGGCAATGTTAAAAATTTTCAGGTCAAACAAAAAAGGTTTTACATTAATCGAGTTGATGATCGTCGTTGCGATCATCGGTATCCTGGCGGCCATCGCAATCCCGGCATATTCAAACTACACAAAGAAAGCAAGGCTCACCGAGGTGACACATGCAATGGGTGCTATTGGTAATTCCATGATAGATGTGTACAACAGTAACAGTCTGTATCCCACAACAGCCACAAGTATCGCAGCGATTGAGAGTACCTTTGGTGTTACTGTCCCCGCGACCTATGTTAGTGCAGCCCAAGTCCTTCCATTTAACGCTGCAAATCCTCAATATGCGATTGTTGAGGTAACGTTTAATAATGTAATAGACCCAGCTTGGCTTAACACGAAACTTACTTTAAGGGTACAGCAGGGAGTGCGTGCGCAATGGAATCCAAATGGAACTGATACGCTCCCCTCAGGGTTCATTCCAAAACAGTAACAACAGTATCTGTGTATGATGAAAAAGCCCGGCTAAGAGCCGGGCTTTTTTTGTCCTATCGGCAAGAGGGCCATCTTGAGCGGATGATCGTTCTCATGGACTTGTGGTAACCGCAACCGGAGTCGTAACGTTAACCAGTTGATAGTATGGAGAATAGCATTAATAAATGTCCTTGAAATAGCCTTATCTAACTATTTGGGCCATGAAAACGTAATCCTAAGAGCAAAGAAGGAGTGGCCGGTCATATGCCTGGGCTAGGTTGCATTTAATTTCAAAGGGAATTGCGTAAGGCAGGTAACAATTGAAGAGAACTGTGGTTTGATATGAAAGACTGTGGTATAAAGTGATTCTCTGCCAGCTATGCTTGAACTGCGTGCAATCATTCCTAAATTGAACCTTTCCCACAAGGGGATAAAAACCTTTCAACAACAGATAATGAGCTATTATAATGAGAACAAAAGGGGTATGCCGTGGAGGGATACGGATGATCCTTATTGCATACTCGTCTCGGAATTGATGCTCCAGCAGACGCAGACACAACGTGTCATGCTTAAGTACGGACCGTTCATTACAAGATTCCCGGATCTTCAAACACTCTCCAAGGCAGGCTTAAAAGAGGTGCTTGCGGCCTGGCAGGGACTTGGATACAACAGAAGGGCAATAAATCTCATAGACACTGCTGAGGAAATTGTAAACCAATACTCTGGAAAGATCCCCGAATCATCCGATGAGCTTATCAGATTGCCCGGTATCGGCAAGGCAACGGCCGGTGCCATCCTGGCCTTTGCCTTCAATAAGCCGAGCGTATTCATCGAGACCAATATAAGGCGGGTATTCATCCACTTCTTTTTTCAGGATAAAAAAGCCATTCATGACAAAGAGATAATGCCACTTGTGGAAAAGACCCTTGATCAGGCGAATCCCCGGCGCTGGTATTATGCCCTCATGGACTATGGCGCCATGCTCAAGAAGTATGGGCCAAATCCTAACAGGAAAAGTGCCCAGTATTCACGGCAAGCACCCTTTGAGGGCTCCAACCGGCAGGT
>CAYMDG010000321.1:0-3722 GCA_964388905.1 uncultured Bacteriovoracaceae bacterium | reverse complement strand
GACTCTTAATCAGTAGGTCCCTGGTTCGAGCCCAGGATGGCCCAGTAATAGAGAGGGTTTACGGACCCTCTCTATTTTTATATGGGAATATCGTTGGGATTTTCATTGTAAATTGGCTTCTGGATTGATTCTATGGAGTACTGATTTTTTAGGCGGACTGATTTATTTTATAAGCTTGAAACTAGGATTTTCACCTTGAAATGATATTTGTGATATTTTCGATATAGAGGACCTTCGTGCTTATAATCAATGTCGATCCTCGAGGGACTCTTATTCAACTTGTTGTCCCGCATTTCACACGTTTCATTCAATCCCTTTGAACATTCCATTCAAGGAATCATGGTTTTTATATGTTTCTGATGGCTCTCAGATGAATGGTAATTCATCTAATAATAAATATTAACAATATGATGAAAAATATTATGCTCACATGCAACAGAGTTGGCACAATGTATGCCTTATACATTATACAAAGAAAAAAATAGGAGGTCAGACAATGAAAAGGACAATCCAGACAATAATCGTAGCAATGTTCGTGGTTATGATTACCGGTACGTTTGCATTTGCAGCAACAGCAGTTTCAGGCGGCAACAGCTTACCGTACTTCCACCTTGGTTGTCTGATCATGGGCGGACTCACCATCATCTCTTTGAAGTATCGCTATGAGAAGATATACATGAGTGAGGCAATCGGATCTTTCGCACTGTATGCCGTGCTCGTGGCCCTGTTCACTGCTCCAGTCCTTGAAGCAGTTAAAGGCATGGTCAGCTAAGAAGATCAAAAAATATAAAGGAGGAGAGGCCATGAAAAGGGTAAGAAGAAACAAACTCCAGACCAAGACGCTGAATCAGATCATATTGCTGAGCGCATGGAGCTTCACCCTGCTCATATCCTCATTCCTGTTCATGTTCGCTGGCCGGTGGATCGATGTGAAGTTCAATACCGAACCAACCTTCATGCTTGGACTGTTCATGCTTGGCATCTCGCTGTGCATTGGGCGGATGTACACGGACTACACTAAGGCCAAGGACGAGTTGAACAACAGAAGAGTCAGGTACCAGTCTTAGTCGATACTCTAACTTTTAAAAAAACATCCAGAATCCTGCATCACGAAAACGGGTCGCCTATAACAGGCGGCCCGTTGCTTTTAGTGGGAGTATCAGTTGAATAAAAACCACGGCCCTTTTGAGGCCGTGGTGTGTGATATGGATTGTTCCTGGGGAGGAAGTACGTCGTAGAAAATGCGTGCCTGGATTGTTTACCGATTGTGCGCAGTCCTGGGAGCGTGCTCTGCGCGTTTCAAGAACCGTGCAGTCAGGGCCAGGAATGTTGTGAAGCCTATGGTTACAAAGATGATTGTCATGGCTAAGCCCTCTTTGCCTTTCTCTCGATCACGACCTCCTGGATGAAACCCTTGAAGCCCAGTGCGATGCCGGCCACCAGTCCTACCATCGTGAAGTTGGGTGCCATGCCGAGAACCCTGTCCAGATACATGCCGCCGTAGAGTCCGAGGAAGGTCATCGCAACGAGCACCAGGCTGTATGCGCTTATCCTGCTGAGCCTGTTGGCCAGTGCCTTTTCGATCTTTTCTTTCTTTGTCTTCATGGCCTTCCTCCTTATCCGCTTTTGCTATCTAAGTTCTCTGTTAGAACAGGTTCATGAGGATCTCGCGTGCCGGACCGGTGTTGATGGTGACCAGGGCGACCACCAGGACGAATACCGCGCTTGCTTCTACCGGGGTGAGGCCCAATACCTTGTAGGTGAACCTGATCCCGATTCCGGTCATGAACAGTGCACCGATTACGATCCATAATGTCATCATTGTCTTGCCCTCCTGCGGGGTTTGTTTTTTCTTTCTATCTTGTATAAGGCAAGGGGTGTGCCACTTTCTGGCAACTTATAACTCATTGATAATAGGCAATAATAATAAACAGGGTTTTCCCGATATTGCCAATTTGGCAGAAAGACCTTCTGCCAGGACATGAACGTGTACAAAATGACAAAAGGCCCTCAGGGGCACTGCTAAAAATGTCAGAATGGCAAAGACAGGGTTTGCCAATCAATACCTATTCCCTCTGCGATTATACAATAACCACTGCATTGATGAAGCCAATTGGTCAGTTATACAAGTTTTTGGTGGCACCAAACATTTTAGGTCCGATAAGAGATGTTTCTAGAGCCAAGATCTATGCTTCACGGCGCTCCACATCAGGGCAACTTGATGGCATGCGATCTCTACTTTAAGGTATCATGCAACAACTATTTGGCTCATCATATAACCTCTTGGGACATTTCTAAAGAGCTTTGACAATTATGATCTATGATATTGATTCCTTGAGACAGCACCTTATCTTTTAACGATTATAGAGTGACAATGCTGTGATGATGTTTGGGGTATTCGCTGATCAAGGGAATAGACATGGAAAGGAGGTGAATTCTTTCTTAACTGCAGGAACAAGGAATAGGTGTACACTGAAACCTCGATTTCCATCTATTGTCAGGATTACTTACATGTCAGCACTCTGATACAGGGAGAAACTATGAACCTCAAAGGACAGACTATTGAAGTAAATGGTATCAAGCTCAACATAGTCATCGAAGGCAATGGCCCCGACGTGCTTCTCCTGCATGGGTTCCCTGATTCATCGCAGGTCTGGCGCAACCAGATCCCTGTGCTGGTACAGACTGGATACCGGGTTATCACCCCTGACCTGCGGGGGTGTGGCGAGACGGACGCTCCCGTGGGCAGGAAACATTACACCTTAGATATACTCATCAAAGATGTAACGGGAATCATGGATAATCTGGGCATCACGAGAGTCCCGGTGATCGGACATGATTGGGGTGCGATCCTCGGCTGGTACGTCGCCATCGAGCATCCCGAACGTGTTGACCGTTATGTAGCACTGTCCGTCGGCCATCCCACGGCCTTCAAAAAGGCGGGTATCGAGCAGAAGCTGCGTTCCTGGTATGCATATGCATTTGCGCCCCCTGTCATTCCTGAAATCGTGACGCGATCCTTCAACTGGCTGCTCATGCGAATACTTACGAAGAACCATCCAGAGATGGATCGATGGATCGAGGATAAGTCACGACCCGGAAGGCTCACAGCCGGCATGAATTGGTACCGTGCAAACATTCTTCGCATGTTATTCGGCAGCACCAAGCACGCCAGAGTACCTGCGTTGGGCATATGGAGCAGCGGTGATATTTTTCTATCTGAACGGCAGATGAAACTTAGCAACCTCTACGTTGATGGTCCCTGGCGATATGAGCGCATCGAGAGCTCCGGCCACTGGATCCAGTTAGATGCACCGGAGCGCTTGAACAAACTGCTGATCGAGTATCTCGGTCAGTCTATGGGACGATAGCGCCTATAAAGGCAACCTATGAATAGGTGCCATTCATAATGATTAACCAATACTGAAGATAATTACAATTCTCTTTGTTTTAAGTTAGCTTAAATATGATGATCTTAGATTGAAACATATGAAGCTTCTCACATCATATCAAAGCGTGTCACATGGCATGAGATCTTCAGATAGCTTAGCAACTATTTCTAAGATGCAAATTTTCAGACAATTCGAGGCTTCACTGCCTTGATTTAGTTGAAAAAAATTCTGTTGGGGTTTATTACTAATAATAGAATTAATCTCCCACTGGATAGCCTGTGATCTGGGCGATACGGCGATACACCGGCTCCATGGTGCGAAATGACTCCT
>CAYMDG010000320.1:0-3723 GCA_964388905.1 uncultured Bacteriovoracaceae bacterium | reverse complement strand
CCCGGATGAGACACGTAGAACCTTCCTTAAAGTCGTAGTGCTCCAGGTCCAGGCATACTAGCAGCCCGCGTCTTATAATGCCACGGGCTGTGGAGCGCTCGATCAGGACGAAACCTTCCTTTTGGGTCTCGAGAATGCCTTGTGCGAGGTAGCTCTCCATGGCATTGCCGATCTTGTCGATCTGATCATCGTTGTCTGTAGAGTTCAGGTATGCCTCGGGATAGATCAGGCGCAATGTGGAGGGGAAAACTCCCACGAGTTCGTCCACCTGCTTCCAGTATTCTTCCTGGGAGGTAAACTGGTCACAGGCAACAACCGACCACCTGGTAAGGTCCGTCCCCTCTCTTGGCAGGAGTATTTCGGGTACATGCAGGGCTACTGCTTCGAGGCTCATGGCTGACTTCTCCTCTTGGTGAATGGGATCGTATGTTGTTGGTGTATGCTGGTCTTAATACCAGAAGCATCACCATGCTTGTCAACAGCATTGAGCATGAAGAGAGAAATCCATCACGGGGTAAGCACCAAAACCTCTCGGTACTGGTCCCTGAGAGCCCCTTCCTTGAATGGGAAGGTGATATATTCACCATTTCGCCAGGTTTTTATGCCGTCATCGTAGTGTGGGCTTGAAGGGTTGTCGGACTGGCCCGAGCTGTTGACGCAGAACATGGGCTCTTCCAGGCTGAAGTCAACCACGAGCCTCATGGCAGGGATAAGCCATGTGTCGAAGTCCCTGCCCATGGTATAGGCCGAAACGTTGAGCGTGAAGATATCCCCTGGTGCAGGGTATGGTCCCCTGTTGAAGTATGGCCACAGGATACGCATTGCAGTCCTTTCCATGAACCCCATAGTCGGTGCGGTCTTGGAGGCCTCGGTCTCCCATACATAGGTGTGCAGATCCCCCCATTTCCATTTAGCGGGGTCACTACCCTGACTTGATTCCAGAGACGACGCGGCATCAAAGAGTGATTCCGCGATGATGGCCGCCTTGGTCTCCTTCAAGCCGGTCCTCACATCGTCCCAGAATGGGCTCTCATCCCCGCGTATGAGGAGATGGTCGCAGGTTGCGTTATAGCTCTCGTTATTCATGACCAGGAAAGACTTCCATGGTCTCGACTCCTCCGGGCCCAGTTCGTCGAGAAAGATATTCCTGGTTGCGCAGTCAAGCAGGACCCCCACCAGCGCCGCTCCCTTCGACCCGGTCTGCATATCGCCATCGAAGTCCCGGAGCATATCGAGGGCGAGCCGGGCCTTTTTTCTCTTTCCAGGGTCTTTCCAGCTGTTGATCTCCCTGGTAATTTCCCCTGCAAGTTTTCCGCTTAAGAATACGGCCTTGAGCTTGGGCACAAACAGGGAGCGTGTGTCGAGCTGCATGTCCATGCATGTCCTTGCCGTATGGCTGGTGGAGGCAGATGCCATCTGGGCGATGCGCTCGGCCCGCTCAGGCCAGTACCATGATGATGAGAGAATTTGGGGGTGGTCTTTTGCAACCGTGCGGTTGTTGGCCGTGCCAATGAATCCCTCGGGGGGGTTTTTTGACTCTGGCAGGACTTCCGGGTTCAGGAGACCGGTCCAGTCATACTCTCCGGACCATCCGGGCGAGGGCATGAGGCCCCGGCCTTTGGCCCGTACTGGGTAGTTGCCGATCACCTGCCAGGCAATGTTGTCCCTGTCAGCCAGGACCATATTCAGGGCAATGGCCCTGATCCGTTTCATAATAGGGATGGCCTCCTCAACCGAACCTGCGGAACTCAGGCTGAAAAAGGCATTCATGCTGTCGTCGTCTTCTGTTACAGTAGCCCAGCTCACTGCAACCCCGTAAGGCAGGGCCACGGCCCTTGGCTGGAAGAGCTGGAGGGGTTCCTTTGTGAGGGCATCGCCCAGGAGCGGTCCGTGGATGGTTTCATGGATGGTGATGCTCACCGGTGCCTTGCCTTTGACCTTGATGGTTTCCTTTCGATCACTTGTGGCCAGCCATTTGCCCTTGTAGAAATAATGGAGCCTGCCGTCTATGTCCTTGAGCCTCTCCAGGAAGATGTCCTGGTTGTCCGCCATAACCATGGTCATGCCCCAGGCAATGTGTCCGTTATATCCTGCTATTACAGCAGGGACGCCCGATACGCTTATGCCTGCAACATCATAGTCGCCGCACCTGACATGGACCATGGTCCACATGGAGGGCATGGTCAACAGGAGGTGGGTATCGTTGCACAGGATGCTTGCATTGCCTTTTGTCCTGTCCTTCGATATGGCCCAGTTGTTGGAAGCGGCAATGCCACCGAGACCCAGGGCGCTCAGGAGGGGCTGGACCTTAGCGATGCCTGCCAAGGCTGATACCGCTCTTTTCAGGTCGATTCCGGAGAGTTTATCCGCCTCGTCAAAGGGTATGGGCTCATCGGGATAGATGGGCAACAGCCATGCGGTCTTCTGGGCACCTATGGCCTGGGCCACATTCAGCGATGCGATCTCTTCGTGGAGATTGAAGGAAAGCGCGAGATCAAGCAGGGCATACACCATGATGGAGTCGATGGGTTTCCAGTATTCCGGTGTGTATCCGGCCAGCGAGAGTTCCGGAGGCATATTGCCCTTGTGCCGGTCCAGGTAGGCGTTCACCCCCATACAGTATCGCTCCAGAAGGGCAAGGTTCTCGGGGCTGATGTTTTTGAGCAGGTTCAGGGCAGTTTTTCTGAGGTTCATGGTGCGCATGTACAGGTCCAGTTCGATCATGGACTCTCCGGCCATCTCGCTCAGGCGGCCTTCGGACATGAGTCTGATGGCCGCCATCTGGGTGAGCCGGTCCGAGGCATGGACATAGCCCATGGCCATGGCCATATCTCCCATGGTCCTGGCCTCTATGAAGGGGATGCCAAGGGTGTCCCTCATCACGGTAACCGGTTCTGTAAGGCCGGGCAGGTTCATGGTCCCCTTGGTTATATCAACGGTTTTCTCAAAGTGCTGTGCCACCATGTTGGTACAGCCGCCCATGAAAAGGCCCAGGATCAACCCTATGCATAAGGTTAACCGTACCGGGCTGCTGTTGCTTCTTGGTATACAGAAATTTTCATGTACTGCCTTCATGTGTCCTCCTCTTTTATGTTCAAGGGTACAAAAGAGTATCGCTTCAATCAAAATATATGATGATGCAGGGCTATTATAGGGTGATCGTCCCCTGTAGGTATTTCACGGCTTGGCCCGAGATGATAACCCGTTCTCCCATATCCCTGCAGAAGACTTCACCTCCACGCTGGGAGACCTGGAGGGCATGGTGCTCTTTCTTGCCAAGCCTTTTTGACCAGTATGGAATCAGCGCACAGTGGGCCGATCCGGTTACAGGGTCTTCATCAATTCCCAGCCTTGGCGCAAAGAACCGGGATACAAAATCCGAACAGATCCCGGGTGCAGTAACAATGACGCCGCGCAGGTCCACTTTCTTCAACAGGTCCATGTTAGGCCTCAGAGAACGGATATCCTCCTCCTGATCATAGACTGCAAAATAATCCGAGCTTTTAAGTACTGCAGACGGGTTCATTCCGAGGCCCTCAATCAGTTCTGCCGGAGGATCACAAACAGCAGGAGGCTGTGATGGAAAATCAAGCGATAAAATTTCTCCCGTACGCTCCACCCCCAAGGGACCGCTTAACGAATCAAACAAGACATGTGAAATTTTCAAGTCGAGTTCGGTAAAGATGATGAAGGCGGAGGCAAGGGTCGCATGACCACAGAGGT
>CAYMDG010000319.1:0-3724 GCA_964388905.1 uncultured Bacteriovoracaceae bacterium | reverse complement strand
CCGCTGTAACAGCGGTCTTTTTGCTTGCTTCCCATGACAGGCATAGAGAACAGCGGCCTGCACCACGACACTATTCTAACAAACCATCTGATTCAAGGTACAATGATAATTACCGGCCCCGTGGTTACAGGTACAATGATAATGGCCGGCCCCGTGATTACAGGTACAATGACAACAACCAGGACGACGACAGGTATCAAGGGGAAGGCTCTGGCGAGGATAACTGGAAGAAGTGGGAAGGAAGGTAAAATAACTGATCCGGTCTTTGTTCTGCCCACCTTAACCGTCTGCACCGTAGACCCTTCCGCTGCATCCTTGCAGAGATGGGGTGTAACCTCCTCTTTCGGGCCGCATCCCCGTGCGGCCCGGTTATTTTAACATCCGCAAGGATTTCAAGAAGGCAGAATTGTTGCCATTGGAGCAAACAAAAGGGGCCGATCCACACCATGCAGATCGGCCCTATTGTGGAAGAGGAGATAGATGATATGACTAAATGATAATACGGATCGGTAAGATGTCAAGCTTTGCGCCGTCACCTTGTCAACGCTCTTTAGAAATGTCATCTGCGCCATCACCTCCGTTGAGTTTTGCACGTTATCTATTGTTTAAATCCCGAACTTGTAATCATAACTTTATCGAATGGATCAACGCTCCAGTTCACAATACAACAGGACGCTTTAACTACGGAGAAAGATTTGACCCTCTTACAGTTTATTGCAAATGATGAACTGATATTGTCATAAACAATAAGAACTACAAATTTTGTTCATGAGGTAGAGAATGATTCAATATTTTGATGACAAAGAGTCTAGTAGCTCTCTTGAAGAGAACGTAGAAAGTCACGATAAGAAAGAAACAGAAGAGCGTCGTCACGAAAGTGAAGAGGATGAGAAGTTTCGGCGTGAAGAAGATGAGTATAATGAGTGTAGCCGGAGCAAAGAGTAAGAAAAAGAGGCACTGAATCCATACTTTCGCAACACATTTTTAAATCAATCCATGAGTTGTAGAATTCATTGAAAACAAATTCTGCGTTAGCCCCTTGATATCAAACTTTACTTTCTTATTTTATGTTGATGCTGAAAATTCCTTAAGGAGGCACTACAATGAAAAAAAATAGGATTATAAAGGTGTTCCTTTATTTTATTCTCTTATCTGTGTTCCTTGGCTGCGCAGCTACGCAAACACGCGAAAGCACCGGTCAGTATGTCGATGACTCGGTCATCACCACCCAGGTAAAAACTCTCCTTGCAAATGATGATTTTCTCAAGTCATTCCAGATAAGTGTTGAAACTTACAAGGGTGTCGTGCAACTGAGCGGCTTCGTTAATTCTGAACAGGCCTCCGATAAAGCAGGTCAAATAGCACGGAGTGTCAAGGGGGTCACATCCGTTAAGAATAATCTGATCGTGAAATAGGCGACCGTTATCCTTCATAAAGGAATCGATGTGACTTCTCATATTATTTTTTCGCAAAAGCAAAGTCTTATCAAAACGAAAGGAGATTAAAGTATATGAAGAAATTAGCGGTGTTATTCATAGCTATAACATTTTTTGGGACTCTTACCTTGATTGGCTGCAATCAATCAGCGCCAACACCGGAGAAGGGAGCGATTGGAGCACCTGGTGCGGCTGGAGCACCTGGCGCGGCTGGAGCACCTGGGGCAGCTGGAACACCAGAGAAGGGAACGCCTGGCGTGGCTGGAGAGCCTGGGGCAGCTGGAGCACCCGGTGCGGCTGGAGCACCCGGTGCGGCTGGAGCACCTGGCGCGGCTGGAGCACCTGGAGAAGCTGGAGCACCTGGGTCGACACAACAATAAAAATAGACGCGGGATATTGGGGCATATCCTTGCCAAGAGGGTATGCCCCACGTCCATAAAAGAGGGAGTGGATTGCTAAATTCCTCCCTATATTTGTAACGTGTAACCGAACAGCTCATTATCAGAGCACCATCAGGAGCTGGATGTCGCAGACATTAGTGTATGTAGGCCCTGTTTTGAAGAGCAGATCCTGTTGAGAGAAAAAATGATATGCATCGTTGTCTTGAAGGTGCCTCATCGCTTCAGCCGAAATCCTCTTCATCTTCTTCATCAGCAACGGGGTGACAATGGCGCCGGCCGCGTCAGTGGGGCCATCGGTGCCGTCGGTGCCTGCCGAGAGGAAGAAGATGTTCGTGGAGTCAGGGCTTACCGCATGCAGAGCGCATGCAAAGGCGAGGGCCAGTTCCTGGTTCCTGCCGCCCTTCCCTGCGCCGCGCATCGTCACGGTAGTCTCCCCGCCCAAGATGAGCACGGCCGGTTTTTCCAAACCGGATCTGCCTGAATCCATCTCCCTGGCAATCCCGGCCAAACACTCCCCTGCTAAGCGTGCCTCGCCTGCCAGCGTAGTGGTCAGGATGTGCGCGTCATATCCGAGCTTCTGAGCGCAAGATAAGGCAGCCTTGCAGGCGAGAGTGTTGTTCCCCACTATGATATTCACCGAGTTTGAAAATGCCGGGTCATTATCCTTGGGCGTCTCAGAGATATGGCCCTGAGAACCTGATGTAAGCAGTTCTTTTACAGCCCTGGGGACTTTGTCCTCCAGAGAGTATTTTGCCAGGACGGAAAGGGCGTCTTTGAATGTGGTGGGGTCAGGGGTCGTGATGCCTGAAGATATGGTGTCAAGCCTGTCACCTATCACGTCCGAGAGGATAAGGCTTATGAGCCTTGCCGGGTAAGCGATCTTTGCGAAGCGGCCGCCTTTGACCTTTGACATGTGCTTTCTTATGCAGTTGACCTCATCAATGCTGGCGCCTGATGCCAGTATGACCCTGGCGGTCTCGATCTTGTCTTCAAGGCTGATCCCTTCTGCGGGCAGGCTGAAAAGGGATGAACCACCTCCTGAGATAAGGCTGATGATAAGAGTCTGCTTATCGGAATCGCATGCTATCCGAATCAGCATACGGGCACCATCCATACTGTTTGCATCAGGAATGGGGTGTCCGGCTTCAAGGACATGGACTTTGGCCAGTTTCAGGCCATGACCGTATTTCGTGATAACCAAGCCCGTTGTAAGGTTGTCCCCGAGGATGCCCTCCATGGCCGCGGACATGCGGGCCGATGCCTTGCCGATTCCCAGGACTATTATCTTGTTATAGGTTGCGAGGTCTTCTGAAATGGTTTTGTCATGAGTATCGATAAGGAGGGCTCTGCCTTCTCTCTTCACATGCCGCTCAATAAGGCAGGCAGGATCAACCGCGTGGACGGCATCTTGGAATATTTTCACCAGATCATTGACATATTTCATGGTATTTTCCTTTTATTCACGATTGCCTGTTGACTATATACCTGATCCCGGTCGTGGTTGAAACCGCTCCTGCATGCAAAAATTGAAATGAATCTGAACGATCTCCCCAGTTTTTTTAGTCAAACAGCTAATATTAGTTATTGACAGCTGCGTGGATTATCTTTATGTTTAGTCACACAACTAAATAGGAGCGGCCATGAATATCGGTATACCAAAAGAGATCAAAACAAGTGAAGGCAGGGTTGCCCTCACCCCTGTGGGGGTGAGGACCTTGGCGCACCATGGACACAAGGTATCAATTGAAAGGTCGGCGGGTGCCGGTTCGGGCATACCCGATTCCGCTTATGAACAGGCCGGTGCGTGCCTTGTTGACAGTGCAGACAAGCTTTGGGACACTTCTGATATGATCGTCAAGGTCAAGGAACCCATTGAGGAAGAGTATT
>CAYMDG010000318.1:0-3725 GCA_964388905.1 uncultured Bacteriovoracaceae bacterium | reverse complement strand
ACATCCTCCTGCTCCAGCATGAGGGTGGACGGCAGGATAAGGTCGGCCCTAGAGGCGGTATCGGTCATGAATGCATCAACCACAACCTTGAACTCAATGCCTTCGAAGGCGGCAGCGTTGGCCCTGGCGCCTGCCGCCTGGTTTACCATATTCGCCCCGTCCACCCAGATCATCCTTACTGGCGGCTTATCTGCCTGTGCTATTTCCTGACCAATGAGCGGCATGCGAAAGGCCCTTGATTCATCCTTGCGTTCCACCTGGGTCCAGGAGAGGTTGAAGTTTTTCAGAGAACTCAGATGGAAAAAGCTCCCGCCACCCTTAATACCCATATTGCCGGAGAGCATGGCAAGGGCGTTGATGAACCGCACGGTTTCCCCGCCATAGCCATACCTCTGGAGACCGGCGCCTATAATGGTAGCTGTGGGGCGTTTATCCGTATAGAAATCCAAGACGAGCTCTGCTTGGTCCCGGGAAACACCGCAGGTCATGAGAAGGTCGCCCGGATTGCATCCGAGAACGAGGCGGGAAAATGCATCAAGGTTATGGGAGTGTCCTTTAACCCCTTTATGTATCTCGTGACGTTCCATGAAGAGCCTTGCTACCTCTGCTGCCAGAAACCTGTCCGTACCTGGCCGAATACGGATCATGAAATCCGAGTGCCCTTCATTCAAGTCGCCGCCAGGGGATATGGTAAGCACCCTTGTGCCCTTCGCCCTGGCCTTCCTGAGGAAAAATGCCGTGTGGATCGAGCTTCGCAGGAGATCCCTGCCCCAGTTGACAATGGCCCTTGCATCTAAGATCGTCGATATGTCACTGCCCTCATTGGAACCGAAGTCTTTCCTGCACGCGCTGTATCCTGCAGCATCGCACAGCGATCCCCGCAAGTAACTTGTCCCGAGCAGCCTGGAAAACAGGTGTCCTGCCTGCTTGAGAGCCCCCTTGGCACCTTCACCGTGGAAGTACAGGATCGATGCAGGCTCGCCCCGGTAAGCCTGGATCTTCTGCGCGCAGATTTCCAAGGCCTTGTCCCAGTCGATTCGCTCCCAGGTCTTACCGGTTCTGAACATGGGAAAGGTTATACGCTCGCGGCTCTTGATCCTGCGGAGAAGGACATTCATCTTGGGGCAGGCAAATCCTTTTGTGATGGGATGATCGGGATTGCCTTTGATGCGGATCCGGCCATCAGGCTGCTTAGAGACAACTAACGAACAGGCATCGGGACAGTCCATGGTACAGGCTGTTATGGCACTGCAGAGGCTCATGCATTATGGATACTGTGTAAGCCGGTCGCAGATCAAGGGGAAACCTGCAATGAATGGTGATATAGATAATAGTTTGGATTGGATGGAATTGTTTTTTCAACCAGGTCCGTAAAAAACCTGCATCATGCAACTTTGAAGGACCGATAAAATGAGCGTTCCATGGAACCTGCAAGATGCAGGTTTTTAAACCCCTTAAACGCATACTCCGGATTGATAACTTATTGATTCACCTGCTTAATGCCTCCGGATTTATTGGGTTCAGCAGGCTCAACCCAACCTAATACTCCTTATTACCTCTACTGTCTCAAGTTCCTCGGCGAGCATAGCACATAAGACTGTAACGGGACCCTGTAAAGTTGCACTGTTATTCCCTGGATGGGGTTCACCTCCATGGCAACAAAGCGCCGCGCCAGCTCTTTTTTCAGTAGGCCTATGCTCTCGTTAAGATACCAGGCCCTGTCATCCTTGACCAATCCCAATAAATTCCTGACCTCAGTGGGGGGCAGAATGAACCCCTGGCATTGAAATTTCAGAAGTTCCATGATGGAGGCCGCTGCGCTTTTGCATCTTTTCCCTGATTCAGTCATTTCATGCTCATTCAACATCGCTCCACCCCTTTCCACCCCATAGAGTATGTACTATAAAAAGAAACAGTTTCAATAAGTTAAGGAGCAATGTCCATGCCATTAAATTTAGTCTATGTTTTCAATGTATTAAATACAATAAGATGGGTAAAATTCCAGGCGAGAGAATATGTTTACCTATACCTGGGATAACTAATTACCACCATTTAATTATCTATATGATATTAAGTAGTTAAAGCTATTGTTTTAAGACGTTTTAAGCTGCTATATTTAATCAACCTGATTTCGATATGTTATATGGTCTTTATATTGAAACTCGGTTCCTTCCCTGTTTCTTTGCGCGATAGAGCGCCTTATCCGCATCCTTGAGCACGTCATTCGGCGTTTTGGTGCGCTCATTGGGCCATGCCGCACCGATGCTTATGGTGACCGATACCCTCTGGGGACCTATCTTGCGCCTTCGAGGCGTCTTGGGCTTGCGCTTCGGCCTCATGCGTGACCGGATGGCGAATTCAGCATGGGCTACGTCTTTCCTGAGATCCTCGAGATGAATGAGCGCATCATCGGCATGCCTGCCCGGAAAGATCACCGTAAATTCCTCACCGCCATAACGGAAGGCCTTTCCCCCGCCAGCGACCTGCGCAAGCCTTGAAGCAACCATGCGCAGCACCTGATCGCCGACATCGTGACCATGTTTATCGTTGAATTTCTTGAAGTGATCGATATCGAGCATGGCTAGGCAATAATCGCCCCCCAGCTTCATGAGGTCTTCTTTCAGTGCCCTGCGTGCCGGAAGGCCTGTCAGCTCATCCCTGAAAGCCATGGCATGGGAAACCTCGATTACCGACACAAGCAGTATAAAGGAGCCTGTGGCAAAATGGAAACCCATCCGGAGCCTGTCGTCCAAGCAAGAAAGGGCCATGAATATGACGCCGATGGCCCAGAAGAACCCGCTCTCCTTTGCGCTGCGGCCCCGGATGTACATGAAGGTAATAATGATGAGCGACAACAGGCAAACTATTGCCGGTATCTGAGGCACCTTCAACACATGTAATAAATGCAAGGGTAAAACTTCATACCCCAGCAGTTCAACATATCGCTCAGGATTCCGCCCGGCAATGATACCCACGAAAAGTGGCTGGACAAGAATAAACACAAGCCTGACCATACCCCTTGTGGTGAAGATCCCCCGCTCGCTCACCAGGGACAAGACAAGCAGATTAAGCGGCAGAAGCAGGGCAGCAGAGATATAGGCTACGCGCCAATAGATATCTTGGGTCGACAGCACCACGCCGAAGTGCATAAGGCACCAATGTGACAAAGCTATGGCTATTGTTCCGAATACCAGGGCTGACCGGTTGAATCTCCATCCGAAGACGACTGCAACCAGATAGGTAACTTGCGGATATATCTGCAGGATAGTACCCAGGTTTGCCTGAACCCCCTGAAGGTGCACGAGAAGCAGGGATACAAGCAGCAGCATACCCCCGGGCAGGAAAAATAACAGAACTTCCTTCATGCTCCAACGCCTCTTCACAGGTGAATCTTTGTATTACAAAGGACCTCTATGACCACCTTAAGATATGTTACGGCGTTCCCGGAAAAGAACTTGAATGAATGAGCGCCATACACGCCAATTGTCATTTTCAAAGAAAATCGCTACACTATGACCAATGGATACCTTCTTCTATGAAGCCTTTTCCGAAGAGGAAGAAGCCCTGCGCAGATACCTCCCGAACACTATCAGCGCCGGGTTCACCCATGAGACCATCCAGGAGTCCGGTCATACCACCCCGCCTGCTGCCCTTATCAGCACACGGACCCAGTCCTTTATTCCACGTGAATGGGGCCGGCATATCAAGGGCATCCTGACCAGGAG
>CAYMDG010000317.1:0-3739 GCA_964388905.1 uncultured Bacteriovoracaceae bacterium | reverse complement strand
ACCACGTCTACCCCCTTGATTGCGCGCTATATCCTTACGTTTATGGAGGAAATCGTCACTGTTGTAAAGTGGTTTCTCTCCAGACTCTGACTGTATCAACCGGACTTTAAACTTCGAGTCTCAATGTGGGGCATGTCTTTTCAGGAACGTCATCTTCTTTTCACTGATCTCGCCTGCAGCATCTGAAAGGGCAAGTATATGAAATCCCCCTTCAACGATATGTATTTCTGCATCGGGAATCGATCCGGCTGCCTTTTGTGCATGATCAAGAGGTACATCAAAATCATCGGTCCCGTGAATCACCAATGCAGGGGCAGCCACATGGTCAAAGGGAAGGGTTTCCACCTTCTTAAGCTGCCTCATATCGTTGTTCAGGCCCTTTGTCCGTAGCCTTGGAGGACTCATGCTCCTGATCAGGTCCATAAGTATCTTAATGCGCTGCTCATCCTTCATGATGCCCTTCATCAGATTCATCACCTCATCCTCATCCAAAGTGCTTTCCATTTGGGCCGTGGCCCAACCCACAAGTTGTGGGGCATGATGAGCAATGACATCCGCCAGCCAGAGGGAAGGTCCGCTGAACATGAGGTGCCCGAAAAAAATATTTTCACCCATGTTGCTATGATTCATTTCATATCTTTGACTGACAGCCGATTCGAGGATTAAAGCCCAGATACGTTTAGGATTATGGGCGGCAAAATGGACCGCAGGCGGGCCGCCTGCTGAATATGCAATGATTGCAGCTCGATCTACGCCAAGGGCATCAAGAAGGGTGACAAAGGCATCTGCCTGCTCCTGAAATGTCCTCCCACTGTTCAAGGGTGTACGGATATAACCCGGACGCGACCAGCTCAGTATGCGGTACCCCTTCCCGAACAGGTCGCTGAAAAGGGCCTCGGTCTGGTCATACCCACCCGGCGCACCATGCATGACGGCAATATACGGGCCGCTAGTCCCATGGATGACATATTCTATAAGCCCTTTCTCGGTTTCAATTATTGTGCTGCCGTTTTTCAGTTCGGCAACGAGGTCTCTTTTCCAGCGGATATACGGGCCATATTTTTCTCTTGCCCTTCTCAAGATGTTCATGTTCCGATTATACCCCCTTAAAGCAGGAAAAGAAAAATATCATGATAAATAATGAGATCGGCATTATTGCCAGGAATCAAATGGAAAACATTATTGCTCATAAATCAGTACCGGATACCTGGTTAATAAGCAAATAGGGTGGATGAAATCCGTCAGTTAAGAATGCCGCTGCAGAGATTATAAGCTGTCGATTACCTTTTTCAGCTTAGCTTGAACCTGTTCGGCAATCTCGGCTAGCGAGGGATTCTGAACAGACTGCATGGAGGCGATAGGGTCGATGGCAGCGACCTCGACCTCACCACTTTCTGCTTCTCTTACTATGACATTGCATGGCAGCATGGTGCCGATCTTGTTCTCTGCAAGCAATGACTTATATGCAAAGGATGGGTTGCAGGCGCCCAGTATTCTATACTTCGTGAAGTCCACATCAATCTTGCTTTTCAATGTCTTCTGAACGTCGATATCAGTGAGAATACCGAAACCTTCTTTCTTCAACTCATCCATAACCTTTGCAACGGCTTCTTCAAAGGTCATTGTTAAAGTCTTGCTGAAATAGTACTGCATATTTTCATCTCCTATCACAGGGTCCTTCCCGATTCCGGTAGTTAGAAAGCACTGGGTAACAAGTTATAAACCAAGGTCTTTCTTCTTCTGCTCAAACTCCTCTTTTGTGATCTCCCCATTGGCATACCGTTTTTTCAGGATGTCAAGTGGCGCTTCACCTGACCCGGCAGGTTTTGCCCATTTCATTATAAACAAGATTGCCAGCATGATTACTACCAACAAGAGTATCCACATAATCCCCCCTCCATACCCGCTCATCATTCCCCATGGGCCATTCCCATACATCATATGCGGCCACCTCCGGTCATAAGAGTCATCACCATTGCCTCTCCCCCCATACAGAGGACCCATCATACCCCCAAAGGGAACCTCTCCCTTGTAGCAGCCTAGATACCGTGCTCCCATTATTCTATTCATCGAAGCCAGGGTAGGGGATTTTTCTCCGCCCATCATCCGGTCCATGAATTCATGTTCAGAAGAATCCGGATGTATGACATCCATGAATGCATCGCCAAGATCTTCCATCTGCTTTTCAGTCACCTTTCTGCAGTCAATCAATATAATATCATTGACACCTTGGGCCTTCTTGATCTCCTGAAGTACCTGATTGAGTGATAAGGTGTTGTTCCTTTCTTTGTTTTCCTCAGCTGCAGATACCGAAGAACACCATATAAAGAGCGCCAAAAAGGAAAAAATGATTGTACCTCTTTTCATAAGAACCCCTTTCGATCTTAACTGCAGCAGGTTCTCAGCATAAATAAGCCGCAAGTTAAAATAGTCAAGATCCCGCTTTCATACGAGGGCGTAATGAAAAAGGGAGGACCTTATTCATTACAAAGTTTCAGGAGTTCTTAATGAAAATATGAAAACAGAAGGCAGGATCATGCCTGCCTTCTGTTTTTGAATAGGTGTGTATGCCTTATGAATCGGGCTTAAGCTGTTTTGTGGTGTTCACGCCTCTTGAAACCAATAGCGAGCACGAAACCTATGCAGAGCAACGCTGCTGCGATATAGAGCGACTGGTCCTTGAACTTGGCAAAGGCCAGCGGCCCCACGATGCCGGCGCAAGCCCATGCCGTGAGCATGAAGCCATATACCTTGCCGATGTAGCCAGGACCGAAGTTGTCTGCCGCGAATGCTGGCATGGTGGCGAAGCCGCCGCCGTAGCAGGCAAGCAGGTAGCATGCTGCAACCAGGAAGATCCAGTAGCTGCTGATGATACCCATGGCCACCAGGATGTAGATGACAGCCTGGGAGGCGAACATGAATCCGAAGACTCCCTTCCTGCCGATGGTATCAGATATCCGTGCCCAGAAAAGCCTGCCCAGCCCGTTGAAGATGGCCGAGATGGACACCACCGTGCCGCCTGCCACTGCCAGGGCCTTTGTGAGGGCTTCGGGGTTACCTAGGATATTAGCGTCGGTAATCAGCGGTTTATAATATTCCTGTGCCAGAGGTGAAAGCTGTGAGATGAGTCCAAGACCTGCAGACACGTTCAGGAAGAGCATTGCCCAGAGCATCCACCACTGGGGGGTCTTCACTGCCTCACCGAAGGTGAAAGAGTCGGCAGCCGAAACGGTGCTTGCAGACGGTGTGAATCCGGCCGGCAACCACCCAGCAGGGGGATTCTTGAACAGCTGGGCCGCACCGACTACCAGTATCAGGAAGATCACCCCCCAGATGTAGAAGGTCTGTGCAACACCTGAGGCGGTAAGGCCGCCCTTGTATGCGATGATCATGGCCGGGGCGATCTTGCCCATGAAGAATGCGCCGAATCCAAAGCCCATGACTGCAAGGCCGGTCACCAGACCGCGCTTGTCAGGGAACCAGCGGATGAGTGTTGCAATGGGTGTAACGTAGCAGAAACCATTGCCGAGACCACCGATAATTCCATAGGAGAGATACAGGAGGGGCAGGCTGCCCATCTGGTCGGCAACACCCGAAAGCAGGGTGGCTGCTCCGAAAAGTAAGCCGCCCACAGTGGCAACAAATTTCGGTCCCTTTTTGTCTACCAGAGTCCCGCCAAACGCTGCGGCGCAACCGATGGTAAACATGAAGATCATGAAGGTCAACTGTGTCTCGGTCT
>CAYMDG010000316.1:2339-3762 GCA_964388905.1 uncultured Bacteriovoracaceae bacterium | reverse complement strand
TGCATGAGTCCCCAGCGGCAGCTTGGCATCAAAGACCCGGACAATGTCACCGAAGATGATCTGAAACGCTTCAGAGAGACCTTTTATTCCGACATCAAGGAAAATTTCGAACGACTCACCTTAAAGGTGCTGCCCGGCACGCATCTGGCCCCGGTTATTAACAATGAACAGTATTCCAGCACAATCCTGGCCGACCTCGGAGAACTGGCAGGGAAATGAGAGGACATAATAGGGTTTTTGTGTTTCAGAGGAGTAAAAACCTGATCCGTTCAAATCATTCATCCTGCAACCTTAAAGGACCGAGATAATTAGCATTCCGCAAGGGCTGCAGGATGAATGATTTGAACGGACCTATTTTTTAAAACAATTTCATGATCGCTATGAGAGCTATGCTTTAGGCGATAAAAATCCATGAAACAATTAAAGGCACATCCAAACGCAAAATTTGGATGTAGGGGTTCGGCTTATGGCAAGACCTAATAAGATCCTTTTGCCGGTTGCATCAATTACTGTCATTTTTCTGCTGGGCGTCTACCATGCGCTTGGGGATGTCGGGACCCACGTCGTTATGCAGGTTTTTGACGGAGATACCATTTTGCTGGATGATCACAGGAAGATCCGGCTCATTGGCGTAGACGCCCCTGAGGTTCAATCACCCTATCGTGATGAAGAGCCCTATGGGCAGGAGAGCAAGGCGTACCTCACCTCTCTGATCTTGAATAAAAAGGTAACCCTCACCATAGGAGACCCGCCTAAGGACAAGTATGGCAGGACCCTTGCCTATGTTACCCTTGGTGATGTGCTGGTGAATGGCCGGATTATCCGTGATGGATGGGCGCGGGCTTATCGGCAATTCTACCATCCCTGGCGCGACCTGTTCATGGTCTATGAACGGGAGGCAAGGTCCAAGGGGCTGGGGGTGTGGAGTCTAAAGCATTAAGTTACGCATACCGGTTCTTGAGCTTGCCGGCAATCAGGAGCAGGATAGCGCCCAAGGCAATGAGCGCAGCAGACAGAGGGCATTTCTGCAGGGCATCCATAACTGTTGGGTTTGCAACAAGACTCTCCCCCAGTGACCCGGGCCCTGTATCAATAACGCTCAAGACCGAGTAGGGAACCCATGCCCCATCTTTAAGGAACATGATCCCCTGGTATAAAATTACTGCGAACCCCCCCACAGTAGCGCCTACCCCACCAAAAAAGAATAGTTTTTCCACAAATCCTCCTTCATGAGCCGGTATGCCTGGCATCCGTAAAAACAATGTAGAGTATATCTACAAATGAAATCCTTGCAATATTTTTCCTCTTCAACTATTTTGCCCATCAATATGCCATTGCAAATGAAGGAGATCTGAATGCTTACCTATTTCCGCAAACATTCTAAAGGCTGGCTCGCCTACACTGCCTTCGGGGCCATTATCGT
>CAYMDG010000316.1:0-2239 GCA_964388905.1 uncultured Bacteriovoracaceae bacterium | reverse complement strand
TCCGCAAACATTCTAAAGGCTGGCTCGCCTACACTGCCTTCGGGGCCATTATCGTTGTGTTCGTTCTTTGGGGAGGCAGCTCTTATCTATCACGCGAGGCGAGCATGGTCGCCAAGATCGACCGGCACATCATATCATTAGAGCAGTTCTCAAAGGCATATACGGAACAGTTAAAAATGTACCAGGATCGTTTCGGCAATACCCTGACTCAAGAGATGATCAGCAAGCTTAATCTCAAGAAGACAGTGCTTGACCAGCTGATTGATGAATATATTATTGAGGTTGATGCCAAAAAAATGGGCATCGAGGTTACGGAATCGGATCTTCAGCAGACCATTGCCCAGGTTCCTGCCTTTAACAAGGAAGGAAAGTTTGATGATTCCAGCTACAGGAGGTATCTCGAATACGAACGCCTTACTCCTGCTGATTTTGAACTGAAACTGAGCAAGGACATAGTGAAGCAGCGTTTTGTGGGCGTGCTCACCGAAAACGTAACAGTGCCGAGGGCTGAACTCCAGGCCACATACCATTACATGAATGATTCTTATGAATTGGCCTATATTGCCATTGACTCAGCAACCTTTGCCAAGGATGTACAGTTGGATCCCAAAGAGATTCAGTCGTACTTCGATGCCAACAAAGATCGATACAAGCTCCCGCCCAAGATCACCCTTGGCGTCATTGAATATCCGACTGCCGGTTATCTGGCGAGCACTCAGGTCACCAAGGAAGAAGCCCTGGATTATTATGAAAACCATAAAACAGACTACAGCGAGCCGGCTAAGTATCATGTGCGTAATATCCTCATTAAGATTGCCGAGGGAGCCGATGCCAATGCGCTTGCACAGAAGGAACAGCTGATAAAGAAGATAGTGGATGAGGCGAATGCGGGTAAGGATTTTGCTGCCCTGGCTGCGCAGTATTCCGAAGATGAACAGACCGCCAAGAAGGGCGGAGATATGGGTATGCTGCCACGTGAAGGCTTTCCCCAAGGTGTGGGGGAGGTAGTCGAATCCATGAAGCAAGGAGCGGTGAAAGGGCCGGTAAGGTCTCCTCTGGGTGTGCATATTTTAAAGCTTGAGGGCAAGGAGGAGAAAAAGGCCACCCCCTTCGAGAAGGTTGAAGCCACCGTGACCGACACCTTGAGGCTTCAACGGGCCAAAATAACTGCCCGTGCAGAAGCCGAAAAGGCATTCATGCAGCTTTATGAGCAGCCAAAGCCTGACCTTGATGCCTTTGCCAAGGCGAACAACCTCCTCGTAAAGCATGCAGGGCCTTTCTCCGAGGGGCAGGAATCAGGGCTCTCCATGAGTCCCGAGGCGGTAAAGAAGGCCTTCACCTTCCAGACAGGAGAGCTTGGCGAGGTTGCAAGCACCCCGGTCGGGTTCCTTATCTACATGGTGACCAAGAAGGAACCTTCCCGTATACCTGATCTGAAGGAAGTGGCGGACCGTGTCACCGCGGACATCAGGGCAAAGACCTCTGTTGAAAAGGCAAAGGAGTATGCAAAGAAGCTTGCTGCCGGGTCACCCGAGCAGCTGAACGCCCAGAACCCTGGTACGACAGGAGAGTTCACACGAGCAGCGTCTGCCGTGCCCAAGCTGTCCATGATACCCAAACTCGCCGATGATCTTGATTCGCTGAAAAGCCCCAAGGTCTTTGAGAATAAGGGAACAGTATACCTGGTGTGGATGAAGTCCAAAAAGACAGCGGACATCAGGGCTATGGATAAGAAACAAAATGATATGATCATGAAGCAGCTCATTTCGAAAAAACAGGAGTTGACCCTCAAGTCCTACCTTGAACAGGCCAAGGATGAGAAAAAGGGATGGCACAAGGTAGTGAAGAATGAAGGGATCATAGAGGACGGAACAGGAGGCAGGCGGGATAGGCCTGCACCTTCAGACTTCAACTGAGCACACTGTTCATGAGGAGATGGCCCTGTTCTTTCGAGGGGCCGTTTTTGCCGGTAGGCCACTGCTGATGGACGGCAGGTTGGGCACTTCTGTTTAATGATCTCGGGCTTGCCACCAGTGCATCCTAAGAATATGACCGAATTATATATTTCACGGGGTCGCTCTCCATCAGGTCGAAGAACGATTTATGAATCTCGCCGAGGGTTTTTGAAATCTGTTTTCCTGCTGCCTGTCTTGTTAAGGCTTATTTGCTTTTTTTGTCGGTTTGAGTGGGGCACTGATTTCCTTTAGAGCATTATCCAGTTCTTTCCGGAATCCTTCCC
>CAYMDG010000315.1:0-3804 GCA_964388905.1 uncultured Bacteriovoracaceae bacterium | reverse complement strand
ATGCCTGAGCCCACAAACACACCTTCAGCCCCGAGCTGCATCATGAGCGCGGCATCTGCCGGGGTGGCGATGCCTCCGGCTGCAAAGTTCACAACAGGCAAACCCTTGAGCTCCCTGATTTCCAGAAGAACATGAAGTGGAGCACCAAGACCTTTCGCATAGCTGAAGACCTCGTCTTCGCTCATGGTACACAGCTCTCGCATCTGCTTCATAAGGGTCCGCATATGCCGGACAGCCTCTACAACATTTCCTGTACCGGCCTCCCCCTTGGTCCTGATCATACTCGCACCCTCGGCGATCCTTCGTGAGGCCTCACCCAGGTCGCGGCAGCCGCACACAAACGGGATCCTGAAGGCCTGCTTATTGATATGGTTTTCCTCATCGGCAGGCGTCAAGACCTCACTTTCGTCTATGTAGTCTATTTCAAGGGTCTCAAGTATCTGGGCCTCAACAAGGTGACCGATCCTGACTTTAGCCATGACCGGGACAGTTACCGCCTCTTTGATGCCTTTGATGATAAGAGGGTCGCTCATCCTTGCAACACCGCCCTGCAGCCGGATATCCGAAGGCACCCGCTCCAGCGCCATTACCGCAACAGCGCCTGAATCTTCAGCAATCCTGGCCTGGTCTGCATTTGTAACATCCATAATCACGCCGCCCTTGAGCATCTGGGCAAGGCCCCTGTTTACGAGAATCCTTTCCGATAATCTGACCATGCTTTACTCTCCTTATTGTTATATAACAATTTACTCTTTAGCTTATTAATGTTATATTTATTTTCAATAAAGTCAAGGAGGAGTGTAGTGAGGTACAAAGAGGTGGCCGAGAGGCTTGCGGGAGAAATCCTGAAGAGAAAGAGGCCCGGAGATCGCCTGCCTGGGGTGAGGGAGTTATCCATACAGGAGAACATTAGCCTTGTAACGGCGAGAAACGTGTATCAGCACCTCATGGGAAAGGGCCTTGTGATAAGCCGCCAGGGGGTGGGAACCTTTGTTGCGTGCGGTTCTTCCTCGGGTATCATTGACATGGCAACCATCCGCCCGCCCGAAGAGCTGCTGCTGTGGGTCGGCAAACACCTGAACATTACCATTGAGGGCCTCCAGACCTATGACCCTCCCCAGGGTTATGAACCTTTGAGGCAGCAGGCAAGGAAATGGTTGATCTCCCTGGGCATCGATCATACCCCTATAATCACTGCCGGGTCCCAGCAGGCCCTGTTCCTGGTCGGGCTTGCCCTGCTAAAAAAAGGCGATGTCGTTGCAGTGGAAGACCCGGGCTATATGGGTGCGGTACGGATCTTTGAATCCCTTGGGGCCATTGTCCAGACCGTGCCCTATATCTCGAGCCAAAAGGACCTTGACCGGCTGGGCTCCCTCGGTATCCGCCTGTTCTACACCATGCCGCAAGGACACATCCCGACAGGCGGATCCATCCCTGAAGACCTAAGGGGCAGGCTTCTGGAAATCGCCCGCAAGAAGGATTTCTTCATAATCGAGGACGATCCGCTCTCCGAAGTAGTGGGCATTACCCCGTTGAAGGCCCGGGATACCCATGAGCGGGTCGTTTACATCAAGAGTCTTTCCAATATACTGGGTCCTGGTCTGCGCATCGGATTTGCAGTGGTCCCGAGTCCTATGTACACCAGCTTCATCCACCTCAAGGAGATCAACGACCTCTCGCTCTCAGGAATACTCCAGCGATGCCTTTTTGCCATGCTTGAGTCCTCGGATCTGGAGGAGCACGTCAAGCGGCTTAAGACAGAACAGAGAACACGATTGTCCTACTTGTCTCAGGCAACAACCTGGTCTACAAACGGCCCATGCCTGTGGTTAAAAACATCGATACCCAGCCGCATCAGCCAGGAAAAACTCCTTGAGCAAGGTGTCAGGATCACCCCGGGAGACATCTATGGACCAGGATGGTCTGATTATATCAGGATCTCTGTGCTCACGCCTTCGCGTGCGGATTTCGAGCGGGCCGTCGGTATCATACAGGGATATCTTAAGGGTGTAGTAGGTCCAGGGCTTACAGAATTTTAACTCGGAGGTTGCCTTCAAAAGGTATGCAAAAATCCTTATCCGTTCAAAACCTTCATCTCGCAGCCTTCATGACCGGTAAAATTAGCATTCTGCATAGGCTTCGAGATGAAAGTTTTGAACGGATTGAACGGATCAGTTTAGAAACATTTCCATAATAACTTGTGAGTTATATGGTTAATGTCTTCTGAGGGTCAAATAGTATCTATCGCTCATGCAATTGCATCATCCGGATTAAACAAAGATAAGGGAATATTCGACATAATCCATAAACTTTAGGAATGGCAATGCAGGTTCTATAACTTCTCCCTATTTGATCTCTCGTAAGCTATTGTCTATGATGCCCCCAGGTTTTATCAAGGAAGGTGGATTGCGATGTTTTCAGAGAACACGATTCGAGGGGAACCACTCATCAATGATCAATATAATGGCGTTCCGAGCAAGCGGGCACTTGCATATGTACAATCCAAGCGGGAGCAGGGCAAAAACGTGGTGGGCGCCTATTGCGGCTATGCCCCCTTTGAACTCATCAGGGCCATGGATGCGGTGCCTGCGGTGTTGTGCGCCTTTTCGAACAACACCATAGAGGCCGCCGAGGCAGTGCTTCCAGGTAATCTGTGCCCGCTCATCAAGTCGAGCTACGGCTACATCATAACAGACACCTGCCCCTTCTTCACCCTTTCGGATGCAGTGGTGGCGGAGACGACCTGCGATGGAAAGAAGAAGATGTTCGAGCTCATTGCAGACAGAAAACCCATGTTTGTCATGGACCTCCCCCAGATGCCGGATGAGGCGGAGGCCTCCAAGAACTGGGCGGCCGTGATCAGAAAGCTTAAACGCTTCCTGGAAAAGACCTTCAACACAACCATTACAGACAGGGCAATCGAGGCGGCCATCAAGGACTCGAACCAGAAGAACTCCATGATGGAGAGGATCTTCGAGTTTGCTGCACACACACCTTCCCTTATCACCTGGCAGGAGATGTACGATCTGACCTTCCTTGCCCAGCCTGCAAGCTTTGTTGATATCCGGCCACTCTTGGTAAGCTGTATCGAGTCTCTGGAAAAACGCAAAAAAGACGGCATAGGAGTCGGGAGGCAGGGTGCGCCTCGAATTCTCGTTACCGGGTGCCCTGTGGGTGGCGATGCCGCCAAGGTGTTCAAGGTCATCGAAGAGGCAGGCGGGGTGATTGTGGCAATTGATAATTGCACAGGCATGAAGACCTTCCTGGATACCATCGAGGAAGACTCGATTGACCCCATTTCAAAGCTGTCCGAGCGCTACCTGAAACTGCCCTGCTCATGCATGTCGCCGAACACAAGGCGCCTTGATCAACTCGACAGGCTCATCAAGCGCTTCAAGCCTGATGCAATAGTTGATGTGATCCTCCATGCATGCCACAGCTATAATGTGGAATCCCATAAGGTCGGCGAGCACATAAAGGCCCTGCATAACCTCCCTTTCCTTAAGATAGAGACCGACTACTCGGAAGGAGATGTACGCCAGATCCGTACTCGGGTGGAGGCAATGTTTGAAATGATGTAAGAAATATTCACCATAGAAGGGCCAAGGTATGGGATGTATTTGCAGGCATATATAAAGCCGATCCATGATCCTATCGTAGTTGGAGGCTTACCCGCGCGCCCTTAACCTTGGCCCTGTACCTAAACTCACCTTATTTTTTTTCCGTTTCTCCAGTGATAAAATCATCCCTCTGGTATGCAGGATTCGGGTATGAATAAAACCCCTTGTGCGTCTTATATCCCAG
>CAYMDG010000314.1:0-3817 GCA_964388905.1 uncultured Bacteriovoracaceae bacterium | reverse complement strand
ACAACATGAGCTGTACTGCAGGCATGGCATTTCAGCGAATCGTAGAAAAGATACTGAAGTCTTTCGAGTAAGTTATTCATTCATATGCGGTTCGAATGTGTACTACGCAGTGTTATGATTTTCATATGTAATATACCGAAAGTGCCTGCCTGTTCACTCCTGAGAGGATGATTTGAAGGTTAAGTTATAACAAAGCAGTATTATGCCGACATGTTATGCAATGATAAATGCAACCATAACCAGATATTGTCTTCATCCCTTTTTTCATAAACAATTAGTGCCGCTTTATACTGTTTTCCTATTAACCTTAGGATTCGGATGTCAGCTATATTCCTCAGATATAAATATCCAAAAGGACGACACATCTTCAAAGGTTGGTGGCCCTTGTAAGTACAAAGACTACAAAGGGATGGCCGAGATCCTATCTATTCAGAAGATAGAGTCTGGCAATTCTTCAAAGAGTATAACACAGCCTCAAGAGGTGTATAAGGTAACGTATTCTTTCTGCCCGGAGATCAATATTCAAGAGAACTTTGTTCACTTGGAGTCAAAATATTTTATTCTTCTTCTCCCCGATTCATCTTATCCTGACCTTATGTTTATTCGAAAGAATGCCATTTACCCGGGGAAGAAACTTGATTGTGTTCTCAAAGTTATCATGAAAGGCGCATGCAACCCCATGATCTTCACGTTTCCTGAATTGAAGTGAATATCGAATAATAGATTGGAATAACAACATGGTTGGTTTTAAGAGATCATTTACCTATATCACCGTGCTATCCCTTATTTTCTTTATCGGATCTTTCTCAACCCTCCACGCAGGTGATCTTAGCAGCGCATATGGAGTAATGCGTCCTGACCTTGAAACCTTGATCAGGTGGGAGCAAGAATATCAACAAGCCCCACAAGCAAAGATGAATAAGTATGAACTGTATGATAGTGGAACGACCAACTCGTTGAGTTTGTTAAGCCATCTTAATTATATCCCTGAAGAAAATAACCAGGGTCAGTGCGGAGACTGCTGGGTGTGGGCTGGAACAGGGGTAATGGCTATTGCCCTTGATGTAGATAAAAATATCCATGACAGGCTTTCTATCCAATATCTTAATTCAAACCAGGGAGTGATGGGATTATCCTGCTGTTCGGGCGGAAATCTTCCATATCTAGCTGAGTTCTATTCTACACCTGGATACCAGCAGGCTGTTCCCTGGTCTAATACAAATGCATACTGGCAGGATGGAGATGACTCATGTGATACCATAGGTTCATCTATCGGCACTGATCCTAATTATCCCATTGAATCGATACAGGCTGTTACCATACCGACTCATGGAGTCACTCAAGATACAGCCATTGCAAATATTAAGAGTATACTCAATCAGAACAAGGCCGTTTATTTCAGTTTTACCATGCCTACACAGGCAGATGGAGATAATTTCATCAGCTTTTGGGAGGACCAATCAGAAAACACAAAATGGAATCCCGATTTTTCCTGTGGGCATACATTTTCAACTCACTGGGGCTGGGGTCATGCAGTGCTCTGTGTTGGCTACAATGATGAAGATCCCAACAACTCCTATTGGATCATCGTGAACAGCTGGGGTGTAACTTCAGGCAGGCCGAACGGATTATTCCACCTTGATATGAACATGAACTATGATTGTCAGTATAGCTTCGGCGGCAGTTATTATGGATATAGCTTCAACTGGTGGACTCTCGATATCACCTATACTCTAATGCCTATAGCCGATTTTACGGCTGCACCAACCAGTGGCGTAGCGCCATTGAATGTTTCCTTCGCTGACTCATCTCAAGGGTCGTTCACATCCTGGTCATGGGATTTTGGTGATGGCTCCACAAGCACGTCGAGGAACCCAAGCCATACCTATGCAAGCCCCGGGACGTATACTGTCAACCTTACGGTATCCGGGCCAGGCGGAACATTAACAAAATCAAAGGCAAATTTTATATTTGTCTCACAACCGGCTATAACATCTTCAGTATCGTCTCTTGCCGCTTCATGCACAAAAGGAAACAATGCTTCAACTCAATGGTTTCAAATCTGGAACTCTGGGTTAGGGACACTCGATTACACGGTTTCTCCTGATCAAACGTGGCTTGCCTGCACTCCTACAAGCGGTTTTTCTACGGGGGCATCAGACAAAAAGGCTATTTCTGTTACTTATGCAACCTCCAGTTTAGCCCCAGGGAATTATTCGGCAACTATCACGATAAACTCACCAGACTCATCAAATATGACTCAGACTATAGCAGTGAGCCTCACGGTCATGTCTCCCACCATTGCATGTTCTCCTCTATCTCTTGCCAATTCATGTTCGCAGGGGTGCAATGCGGCAACCCAAACATTCCAAGTCTGGAATTCAGGTGCCGGTACATTGAATTACACAATATCTGCAGATCAATCATGGATTTCCTGTACACCATCGGGATCATCAAACGGTGCAACAGACAAGAAGACTATTTCAGTGTTTTACTCCACATCTGCTCTTAATACGGGAAACTATTCTGCAACGATAACTATCAGCGATCCAATGGCATCGATTACTACGCAAACTGTTCCAGTAACGTTAAACGTCAATACAGCAGCCTCTCCTGTTATCGCACATAACACCTCTTCAACCCTTACCCCTTCCTGCATACAAGGCAGCAATCCATCAAGCCAGTCCTTTGACGTATGGAACTCCGGGGGTGGGACGCTGAATTATACGATTGCCACAGATCAATCGTGGCTTTCCTGCAACCCATCAAGTGGCGACATCATCGCATCTTGCAGTGGTGGCGGGCATGCAACGATAACTATCAATTATTCTGCTGACAGCCTCACCCTGGGAAATCATAGTGCCGTCATAACGATCATCGATCCCGAGGCATCAAATACACCCCTGACCATACCGGTAAGCCTTACCGTCAGCCTGCCTGCGCCATCCTCAAATATTTCAACAACCCCGACATCTGTGGCAGTCACATGCGTGAAAGGATCGAACGCACCGAGTAAGACTTTTGATGTATGGAATTCAGGAGGTGGTACACTTAATTATACGATGTATGACAACGCTGCCTGGCTATCATGTGCACCATCAAGCGGGACCTCCACCAGCGGGCATAATGCTGTAACTGTCTCCTTTACAACCTCATACCTCAATCCGGGGAGTTACCCCGCCACCATATCCATCAGTGCACCAGGGGCGTCAAATACTCCCCAGACTATCCCTGTGAACCTGGTCGTGAGCGATCCGGTCAACGTCAGTCCGGCAAAATCTACCTTCGCCATTGAACCTGCCGCCCTTTCTGTAACGTGTATTCAGGGATCGGATGCTGCCGATCAAAGTGCGGATGTATGGAATTCAGGAAACGGAACACTCAATTATTCCATTTCCGCCGATGCGGATTGGATTGCCATTTCACCTGCAAACGGGACATTGACAAGTGATCATGCCATGATCACTGTCCACTTGAAGACCGCCGGCCTCGCTGCAGGGGTGTATGACAAGAACATTACCATCATTTCTTCGGATACAAATGTTACAAACAGTCCACAAACATTACCTGTACATGTGTCGGTGGAAAGCATCCCTGAATTGAGCAAAGGTGGCGGTGGAGGAGGTGGCGGCTGCTTCATATCCTCTTCCGCATCAAATGATCATGTTCCGCAAGGGATGTATTTCTTTGTGTTTGCAGGTATAATGTTAGTAGGTATGTCGAGTTTATTGAAAAAATCATAAGCTCCATAATCTTTTCCTCCACCACGCTTTTATCTTGACTGGTGAGCAGCCTTACCATAAATTCTGCTACAACC
>CAYMDG010000313.1:1850-3825 GCA_964388905.1 uncultured Bacteriovoracaceae bacterium | reverse complement strand
CTCCCTCATCCTGGAGCCATTTCAAGGTGCCCAGGATATCCCGGTAAAAATCATCTGTGTAGGCCTTGTAATTTCCCTCAAAAAGATCCAGCCAATACCGGGCAACCAGGCACATGACAGGTTCTGCCCGGAAGCGCTTTATATCGTTACGGGCACGGTTGATCTTGTCTTCCATATAGGCGCAGAACCGGTCTTTCATGTACTCATCGCTGAGTTGCTCCATGAGTATAGGCACGAGGCCGATCATAAGCCTTGGATGTATCCCTTCGAAATGAAGAGAGCGCAGGGCCTTTAAAAGCGGGATATAAGTCTCGTTCATGGCCTCAAAGAGCCACTCCTCACCCGCCGGCCATACCCCTGACTTCCTGCAGTAAGGGATGTGGCTGTGCAGCATCATGGCAAAGACACCCGGCATCTCGCCCCTCCTTGAATTCATATGATGCCTTATAGCCTTCTTGATCAATTCAAGCCAGGATGAACTCTGATTCAATCATTTCACTAAATCAAACAGTAAAGTTACCAAAACCCAAAAAAAATCCCCCTTCCCAAGGGCATGAAGGAAGGAGGAAAATATGGAGGTTTGATGTTGATAGAAAGCTCATAATACAAATTGAAAAACCAAGGGCAATAAGGAGGCACAACTTTTTAACTACTTTTACAAACGAACACTGGGCTAAGCATAAAGGTTATTGCATTTGTTGGGGCAATAGAGATATTTTTACCTATCACCCTGAGAGAAGGCGGATGATAATTTGTTTTTAATCAAGAAAATAATAAGTGGTTTTCTCATGCCGCTGTCAGTTCTTCTCGGTCTCTTCCTCATGGGATTGATAATGCTCTGGACCAATCAAACCCGGGTTGCAGCAAAGAAGGTCCTCGCCTTTACTTTCCTCCTCCTCGTGCTCCTCGGTTATGGCGTCGTGTCCTATTGGCCCCTTCAAAAGCTGGAGGGCCTCTATCCGCCGATTGATATCAAGGAGGTAAGGCAGAATAGCATCAAATGGGTTGTGGTGCTGGCTGGAAGTCCTGATGAAACAGTAGTGCGTCTCGCCGAAGGTATCCGCATATACAGATCTCTTCCCGGGACTAAACTCATCATGTCCGGGGGTAAAGCCGTCGATGCCGCACCGGAGCCATCCTCATCCAAGATGGCCCGGATTGCAACCGGACTGGGCGTCAACGCTGAAGATATTGTTCAGGAGAATATTTCAAGAGACACCAAAGACGAGGCGAGGATCGTCAGGTCGATGATCCATGAGACACCCTTTGTCCTGGTAACCTCTGCCTATCACATGCCTCGGTCCATGGCACTTTTCAAAGCACAAGGCATGCACCCCATACCCGCACCCGCAGGGCACCGCATACTTCCTCATGAACGTTATTTTCGCCCTTACTGGTTCTTCCCGAGCGCAAACAACATCATGGAGGCAGAGATTGTCCTTCACGAAGTCCTGGGTATCATCAGTGCCGGGATAATGGCGCAACTGTAGGTGAATAAATCATGAAACCGAATCCATGTCTGACTTGTGGTGCATGCTGTGCATTTTTCCGGGCCTCTTTCTACTGGGCCGAGGCGGATGATGCAACCCCGGGGGGTGTCCCGGTGGAGATGACCAGAAAACTCAATGAGTTCCGCAGGTCCATGATCGGCATGGATGGAACGAAACCGAGGTGTATCGCCTTGCAAGGAGAAATCGGAAAAGCAGTTTTCTGCTCCATTCATGAAAGGCGCTCATCGGTCTGCCGCGACTTTGACCCGTCATGGGAGAAGGGCCTCCATAACGAGAGGTGCGACAAGGCCAGACAGGCATGGGGACTTGAACCGCTTAAGGCACAAGACTGGGATGAGCATAAATAGTATCGGATAATGTGTTTTGCAGCAGAAGAACCCGTAAGTACCCTTGTTGGGTTCTTGGAACTGTCTCTATTTCAGCGGTGTTTCACCAAAATCTTCAACTGCATAGATATATTTGCT
>CAYMDG010000313.1:0-1750 GCA_964388905.1 uncultured Bacteriovoracaceae bacterium | reverse complement strand
GTCTCTATTTCAGCGGTGTTTCACCAAAATCTTCAACTGCATAGATATATTTGCTGATATGATTATGAATTTCCTGCTCAAGCACCATGAATTCTACGCCGACAATCATTTCTTTCCTGCTCTTCTTGATGTTCCGCACTATACCCAGGACCTCATGGTCACCATGAATCCCAGGGAATTTGCACATCAATTTGACATCATCATCTATTTGAACAGGGGGCAGCGGCTCCCTTTGTGAGGCCAGTATGTGAAAGCGGCAGCCATTTATGCTGATATCGATTATTGCCCCTTTGATTACCTTGTCTCTGACTTTGATGGTTGCAGGGAAAATGCTCTGTGCCCTTTTTTGTGAACGGAGATCGTGGTGTTCAATGATCTTCGGATATTCAAGGAAAAGCAGCTTAACAGGCCTGGTAATCATCTCAATCAGCTTTGTCTGGAAACCAAAGACTATCCCCTGATAGATGTATCTGACAACAATATCGAACCCGGGAATGAGCTTGTGCTTAACATTGGAGAACTGCGCAGGGATCTTTATGATAAGATACTCGTCGATCTCCATCCCCACAAGGATGCTCTGGAGCGGGAAAGCAACACCATCCAACTTCAACTGGATAGGAATCCCTATTTCCAGATTGATGCGTTTGCCAAATTCAGAGAAGTCGATATCTATTTCTTTCATAGCTATCAACAAATATCGGACAAATGAAATTTTTTCATTATGGATAAATTCGGATTAGAGACGGTTCTCTTATTTTTGGTCACTGCCCAGCCTCCGGTCCCAGCAATTTTACGAAGGCTTCAAAGATCTCGGTATCGAATCCATGGGATACGTCCTGGTGCATGGCCTGCAAGGCCTCAAAGGGAGCAAACGGTTTGCGGTAAGGGCGCTCTGCGGTCAGGGCCTCAAAGGCATCGGCGATACTGCAGATCCTGGCATACAGAGGTATGTCATGGCTCCTTTTCTTATGCGGATAACCGCTTCCGTCTAAGTGCTCATGGTGCGAAAGAATTATGTTAATAGCCTCCAGGCTCAAGGAACCTGTGGCCATGAACCTTCTATGGCCCCAGATGGGATGCATGTGGATCAGCTGCCATTCATAGTCGTCGAGATGACCCGGCTTATTAAGTATCTTCATGGGTACACCGGCCATACCGATATCATGCAGAAAAAAACCTGTGCTTATCCTTCTGATCTGTGACTGGTTGAGTTTATCACCCATAAGTTTGAGCAGCAGTGCCGTTGCATAGATACCCACGCGAAGTGAGTGATGATATGTGGAGTTTCCAGAGGTATTCATACGGTGGAGATGCCCGAGCACTTCCTCATCAGACAGGATGAGCTTCACCTGCTCGCCTGCGTCTTTCCTGACATCCATGATACTGCGAGGGATAAAACCATCATACGCATCTTTGATGGACTGCATGGCAATGGAATACATAAGATCAGCCTTCTGTCTCCCATCAAGCCTTGGGTCTGTAAGTTCATGCTTTATATCCTGTTCAAAGATGCCCCTTGCCAGATCCCACTCATCTTCCCTCACAAAGAGCCTCGTCTCATTGCGGCTCATCATGCTTAAGTGTATTCTGGTAAGAACAATACCCTTGGCGGCAAAAAGGCGGTACGAGTCCTGCAATTTCATTAAGATATCAAAATCATACACATGGCCTACATGCACCCTGGATATGGGTATTTCCCTGAAGCTCTCCATGGGTTATTGATCGTCAAATCCATTGAAATCTTGAAAGG
>CAYMDG010000312.1:1203-3859 GCA_964388905.1 uncultured Bacteriovoracaceae bacterium | reverse complement strand
TTGTGCCTTGACCGGGCGTGCTTTCAATCTTGATCTCACCGCCATGGGCCTCTATTATTCTATGGACAATGGCAAGCCCGAGGCCTGTTCCGGACTGTTTTGTGGTGAAATATGGATCAAATATGTGGGGGAGGTCTTCTTGGGAGATCCCGCCTCCGGTATCTGACACGTGGATGGAAAACCTGGAGGATGATTCATCGTGCCTGATGGCCACCGTAAGGGTTCCCCCCGTGGTCATGGCCTCCATGGCGTTGAGAAAGAGGTTGAGCAGTACCTGTCCTGTCTTGTCAGGGTCTATGTCTGCGTAGCAGGGATCACTGGGAAGCCCCGAGCGGTCAATGGAGATGTTCTTTTCCAAGGCCTGCTTCTCAATCATTGCGAGAGAACGATTTACCAACTCCACCAGGGAGGTCTCCTTCGTCCTCAGATCCATTGGGCGGGAGAGATCCAGAAGCTGGCTGATGGCACGGTTGAGGCGTTCAACCTCGCCGACCATGATGCCGGCAATTCGCTGGTCTTCCGGAATATCACGGTAGCGCTCCTTGAAGTAGGTGGCGAAACCCTTGATGGAGCTCAACGGGTTCCTGATCTCATGGGCGACACCTGCCGCAAGGCTGCCGATGGCAGCAAGCCTCTCTTTGCGCTCCACTTCTCTTTTCAGCTGTTCGATCTCTGTAATATCGCGGAGCAGCACGATAAAGCCTAGGAACGTGTTGTCTTCATCGGTAAGGAAGCTGGCGCTGGCTTCATACACCATGACTTTGTCCAGGAGAGGGATACGCAGGTCACGCACGGCTATGTCATGGGGATTCTGAATATCTTCAATGAGTTTAGTTATTTGTTCGGGGAGCACCTCTTCGGCCTTTTTGCCAGCGGTATCAGCCGTAGTGACCATTAGAAGGCTTTCAGATACGTCGTTGAGTGTAACAATATTTCCTTCTTGATCGATAAATATTAGGCCTATGGGCATATTGTCCACCAGGGTATCAGAAAAGGCCTTGATCCTGGATAACGAGGCCTTTGTGGACCGGTAATTCTGTGCAATGACAATGGCTACAATCCCAAGCAGTCCATACATGGACAGGATTACCGCCAGGAAGATTCTCTGTTTTATGCTCTCTGAGATAATCTGCTCAACCGGCTGCATATTCAGGCCAATGTAGATACTCTGTACCGGAGGTCGTTCCATCTGGGGCAGGGTGTGTGGGTAAAACCAGTCGCGTAGTGGTCGTTTACGTTTGAGGATTATCATCCCGCTCCGGGAGGGATGGAACCTTCGATACACTTCGAAGGACGGTCTTCCTTTCTCGTCCTTGATAACCCTCCATTTGAGGATATGACTCAGTCTGGCCCGGTCGATGTCGAGCCCGTATGTCTTGCCGATGTTCATGGGCTGGTTATGGGCAACGATTTTTCCATCTTTGTCTGTTATAAGGATATAGAGGATATCCGGCTCTTCCGCTGTTTCCATGATGAGGCGCTGAACCTGGGCCCCGCTCCAGCCCAGGCCCATCATGCCCGTTCTGGTGCCGGCTTCAAAGGATCGGATAAGGGCGTCTCCCTTCTCGCTGAGCATGTGGTACATGTTCTTCCTTTGGGTCCTTATGCTTTCCATGGTGGTGAAAATGAAGATGGGCACCATCACGATGAGGGAACCCATGATCACCCATGGTGATATTTTGATCCATGCCTTTTTGGAATGTATTGAGTTGTTATTATCCATAAAATAATCCGGTATGTGCCTTACAACTCTCATGCCATAGGCCTCTGACAAGCATTCTCCACGCAGGGCAGGTTATTTCTTGAGGAATATGTGTATATCTTTTATACACCTGTATAGCCGTGATGTATATTTAATATACACCTGAGGAGGTCATTAATAGCGATAATGCAGGGATAATCCTGCTGATCATCATAAACTATCTTTAAATGCAACCTGATAGATGTTTGTCATTATTGTTGGCATGACCATTGCTCATACAAGGGTATTAAAAGGGAAAGTAAAAGAAAAACTTCTTCAAAGACATATAACTCCTATCTACCTCCTCTAAGGATGGCGGGGAAAAGCCCAAACCGCCATCTTTTTTTTTCTTTAATGCGAAGATTGACTAGCTCAATATTCTCATATAGTAGGTAGAGAGTTGGGGGTATAGATGTCTTTGACGTATCGTGATGCAGGGGTTGATATTGACAAACAGAACCTACTTGTCAAGGCTATCAAATCAAGTGTGAAATCTACCCATGGACCTGAGGTCATAGGTGGAATAGGTGGATTTGCAGGCCTCTTTAAGCTGGACATCAGGAATTATACCGAACCCATCCTTGTCTCATCCACCGATGGCGTTGGTACCAAGCTGAAAATCGCATCCATGGCAGACAACCATGAGGGTATCGGGATTGATCTTGTGGCTATGGTTGTAAATGATCTCATCGTCGTTGGGGCACAGCCCCTGTTTTTCCTCGATTATTTTGCCACCGGCAAACTCAACCTGGATCGCGCCAAGGTCATTATTTCAAGTATTACAAGCGGGTGCAAAGAGGCTGGTTGCGCCCTTATCGGCGGTGAGACCGCCGAGATGCCTGGTTTCTATCGAGATGACGAGTATGACCTGGCAGGATTCGGCGTCGGTGTGGTGGATAGTGATAAGATCATCGA
>CAYMDG010000312.1:0-1103 GCA_964388905.1 uncultured Bacteriovoracaceae bacterium | reverse complement strand
ATACCGCCCATATTTCGATTTATTCAGGATGTCGGGAAGATCGAAGATACAGAGATGTACAGGACCTTCAATATGGGTGTCGGCATGGTGTTGGTCGTTTCTCCAAAAGATGCAGATGATGTAATGCTCAGGTTGAAGGGTCTCAAGGAATCTGCCGATATCATTGGCTATATCGAGACACGGCCCAAGGGTGGAGAGGCTGTTATCCTCTCATAGAGGTAAATACGTGGTTCGCATTGGTGTCCTGGTCTCGGGCAGCGGAAGCAATCTCCAGTCCATAATGGATGCTTGCGAGCGCAATGACATTGACGGTCAGGTCAGCGTCGTCATCAGCAATCTCCCTGGTGTTTATGCCCTTGAGCGTGCGCAAGGAAAAGGCATACCTACCAAGGTGGTATCTCATGCGGAGTACCCTCTAAGAGAAAACTTTGATGAGGAGCTGGTAAAAGTCCTTAAAGGCTACAAGGTAGACCTGGTTGTCCTGGCAGGGTTCATGCGAGTTCTTACCCCAACATTTATCAGGGCATTCCCCGGTATGGTAATGAATATACACCCGGCACTGCTGCCATCTTTTCCGGGCCTGGGAGTTCGCCAACAGGCTATTGACTATGGGGTGAGGTTTTCAGGATGCACGGTCCATTTTGTGGATGAGGGTGTTGATACCGGGCCCATTATTATCCAGGCCGTTGTACCGGTATATCCAGAGGATACCGAAGAGCTTTTGAAAGAGCGTATCCTTCGGCTCGAGCACAAGATCTATCCCGAGGCCATAGGGCTCTTTGCGCAAGGCAGGCTTTCTATCAAAGGGAGAAAGGTGTTCATCAAAGATCTTGAAAAGGATGAGGATGCGTACCTCGTAAATCCTCTTTTGCTCGGCTAGAAGGAACGGTTCTTGTGAGTGACTGCCTTCTGGGCATTCAATAATGAACATGGGTTTATGTTGTGAAGAAGACATATGATGTCATAGGGTACGGTGAAGGTATATCAGGGCTTTTTGTCTGCGTGCTCCTTGCGAGTAAAGGTATGAAGTGCTTGTGGGTGGACACTGCACAACAAAAGCCCGGTTCAAAGCTCTGGGCAGATACACCCTATATTTTGACAGA
>CAYMDG010000311.1:0-3895 GCA_964388905.1 uncultured Bacteriovoracaceae bacterium | reverse complement strand
GCATACTCATATGAGCCATTGGTGAAGACCACCAGTTTGCACTTGAGCGCGAAAAGGGCATCATGAAGCCTTATATCCCGCTGAAGAATCTCTTCCACCGGCACATCATGGACATCCTTCAGATAGTGGCCGGGGTCTATGCCGTAATCACGCATGAGCCCCTGCAGAGTTGACCCGAATTCCTTGAGATAGGTCTTCCTGAGGCTGCGGGCGTTCTCCTGGTCCATATTGCACAGCGTCATCACATACCTGTCGATCCTGTGGTTGACCTGGGCAAAGGGTCCTGTGCCCTTGGGGTAGAGCGTGTCATCCACATCGAGCAGGATTGTTTTCACCACTGACACACCTTAATAACCGCAGTCCGAACATGTCTGACCAAGCAAGGTACTGCAGTTACTCCTCATCATATATATCCATCTGCTTGCCCTTGGGCTCCAGGTTGACGGCCTTGTACCCCATGGTGCATACCTGACGCCCCCGTGGGGTGCGCCTGACATAACCCTTCTGGATGAGAAAGGGCTCATAGACATCCTCAATGGTGTCTTTGTCCTCGCCCAAGGATGCAGCCAGCGACTCAATACCGACAGGTCCGCCGGAAAAGGAGTTCACCATGATCTCGATAATCCTCCTGTCCATCCGGTCAAGACCTGTCTTGTCGATGTCAAGCCTGGTAAGGGCCGAGTCGGCAATACCATGCTTGATCGTGCCGTCACCCAGGACATCCGCAAAGTCCCTCACCCTTCTAAGCAGCCTGTTTGCAATCCGGGGGGTGCCCCTGGACCTTCGTGCTATCTCGTAAAGGCCCTCTTCATCCGCGCCGATGCCCAGGATGCGTGCCGAGCGCCTGATTATCGTGGCAAGCTCGTCGGTGGAATAGAATTCGAGATGGCCGATAATGCCGAAACGGTCGCGCAGAGGCGAGGTGATCATCCCTGCCCGTGTGGTGGCACCCACCAGGGTGAAAGGGTTAAGGTCAATACGGATGGAACGCGCAGACGGCCCCTGCCCGATAATGATGTCCAGCTTGAACTCCTCCATGGCAGGGTACAGGATCTCTTCAATGGCGCTGCCCAACCTGTGGATTTCGTCGATGAAGAGCACATCCCTGGGCTCGAGGTTTGTCAGTATTGCAGCCAGATCACCGGATTTCTCAATAGCCGGCCCGCTTGTTACCCGCAATCCCACCTGCAGTTCATGGGCGATGATGTGGGCCAGCGTGGTCTTGCCCAGGCCCGGGGGACCGTAGAACAGGCAGTGATCAAGCGCCTCACCCCTTCGGCTTGCCGCCTTGATGAAGACCTCCAGGTTATCCTTGAGGGCATCCTGCCCAACATACTCCTTGAGGCTTTCGGGGCGGATGCGGGCCTCGAGCTCACATTCCTGGCCGCCAAGGGCGGTGCCTGCGAGATCGTCTCTCATAGCAGTTCCTTTAATGCCTTCCTCACCAGATCCTCCACTGTATCTGCCTTGACCGACCCCACAGACTTCCGGGCCTGGTTCTCAGAATACCCCAGCGTGACAAGGGCGGAAACCGCATCCTCACCCATGTCCCTGGAAGTTCCCCGGGCAATGGTCTTATAATTCCTGGCAATGCGCTCCTTGAGCTCCAGGACGATGCGCTGGGCGCCCTTGTTGCCGATGCCCGGCAGCCCCATGAGATAGGATATGTTCTCGCTCACAACCTCCTCGAGGAACCTGTTGGGATCGACGGACGAAACGATGTTCATGGCCGTCTTGGGGCCTATCCCGGATACACCGAGCAGGAGTGCGAAGATTTCGCGCTGCCGCTGGTCGAGGAAACCATACAGATCCATGGAGTCCTGACGAACGATGAGCATGGTAAACAAGGTCACATCGTGGTTGTCCCCACGGGATAACTGTGTCCCGGCAGGGACGTTTACCAGGTAACCCACGCCGCCCACCATGAGGACCGCCTGGTTGCCCGAGAACTGGGCCAAGCGCCCTTTCAGCATGCTGATCATTGCATGAGCCTCCTCATACGCCGCGAGGAAGAATGACACACGCCGATGGCCAGCGCATCCGAGGCATCCAGAGAGGTGACCGCCGCCTTTGGGAGGTGGAGAATAGTGCTTACCATGGCATGTATCTGGTCCTTGCCGGCATGGCCGTAACCGCAGGTGGCCTTCTTGACCTCGGTGGGCGTATATTCAAACACCGGTATCCCGAGCATGGCTGCGGCGAGCAGGATGGCCCCCCTTGCCTGTCCGAGCTTGAGGGCTGTCTGGGAATTCAAGGCATGAAAGGAACTCTCCACTGCCACCTCTTCAGGATTAAACTGGCGGAATATGACCGTTAATCCGTCAAAGATCTCTTTGAGCCGCCCTGCCGTGTCATGGGAGACGGGTTTGATTGCCCCATGCGCCACATGGACCAGGCTCGAAGACGATGAATTCATGTCAAGGATGCCATATCCCGTGGCCTTGTTTCCCGGATCTATTCCACAGATTATCATTATCCCTGGAGCTGGGCCATCTCCTCATCGTCGATATCGAAGTTCGAGGATACCGCCTGGACGTCATCAAGGTCTTCCAGGGCATCCAGCAGCTTCAAGGCCTGTTGGGCAGGCTTTCCGGTGAGCCTTACATTGGTCTGGGGGATCATCTGGACTTCCAGCGAGTTGTACTTGATGCCCTTGGTTTCCAGGGCTGTACGTAATGCTTCAAGGTCTTCAGGAACCGTAAGGATCTCAAAGCTCTCCCCTGTGTCCGTTACGTCATCAGCCCCTGCACTTAAGGCAACATCGTAAAGGGTCTCCTCGTCAACGGTTTGCTTATCGATTGATGCATAGCCTTTCTTATCGAACATCCAGTTCACACAGCCCGTCTCGCCGAGGTTGCCGTTATACTTTGAAAAGAGGTGCCGGATATCCGCCACTGCGCGGTTCTTATTGTCCGTAAGCACCTTGACGAGCACTGCAACACCGCCCGGGCCATAGCCCTCATAGGTGATTTCCTCGAAGGATACCCCGTCGAGCCCTCCTGATCCTTTTTTAATGGCACGATCGATGTTGTCCTTGGGCATGTTGGAGGCCTTGGCCGAGCTTATTGCAGCCCTCAGTCTAGCATTGCCTTCGATATCACCGCCTCCCATGCGTGCTGCGACAGTGATCTCTTTGATGATCTTGGAGAAAAGCTTTCCCCGCTTGGCGTCTGCAGCGCCCTTCTTGTGCTTGATTGTTGACCATTTATTGTGACCGGACATACACGATCCTCCCCTTTCTCGCTTGAAACCTTCTCGGTTAAACCGTATTTATCACAGTGAATCCATAATGACAAGCAGGCCTTAAGCTCTGCAACAAGCGCAGGAACAGCTTGCAGGGAATTAATCGGTTATTCGTGGCTGGTGATTGATACAGCAAGCTTTGACTGGAGAGATATCAGCTGCTTTTTACCTCATTATTACCGATCTCCTGACTCATAACCACACCGACTATAACCACTGCTGACGCCACATACTGCATAGCCGTGAAGCGCTCACCCAGAATGATCCAGCTGAGCAGGACAGTGAGTACAGGGATCAGATTTACAAATGCCGATGCCTTGCTTGCAGGCACCTTGCTTACCGCATAGTTATACAGGCCATAGGCTCCCATAGTGACAAAGATCCCGAGGTAGACAATGCTGAATGCCGGGAGCGTCTCGAAACTGACCGGCAGGGTTGTCCTCTGCAGAAAGAGAAAGGGCAGGAAAAAGAGGCTTCCGGCAAAGGCTTGCAGCGCAGTGAGAAATAATGGGGTATACCTTGCTGACAGGCGCTTGAGGGAAATCGTGTAACCTGTTGCACACACCATGGCCAGAAATTCGTAGAAATTACCAAGTTCCGGGTTAGGGGCCGAATCATTGGACAGTGCAGCCAGACTCAACAGGCATACACC
>CAYMDG010000310.1:0-3906 GCA_964388905.1 uncultured Bacteriovoracaceae bacterium | reverse complement strand
TTGCTCTATAAGTTTGGGAACATGATATACAGCTTCAAGGGATTATACTTCACCAAGTCCAGGTTTGAGGGTGTAGAGCAAAAGACATTCTGTGCGCACCGGGAAATTCTGCCCTCGAAGTCCATGCTCACCGTGTTCATGATTTCCAATATTCTATAGTTTTTTCTTAAGGAAATATCGGGCTGCAGGCGATGTGCTGCAGCCCGTATTTATTTTGAGGCTCATGCTCACTGATTGATTAGAAAGCTGATTCTCTTTTGAAATCCAATATATCCCAGTTGTTTTTCAGTGCTTCCTGCCTGAGCCTTCTGTCGGGATTTGTTGCAAGCGGAAGACCTACTTCATGCAACAAATCAATATCATAGAATGAATCCGTATAGAAATAACTTTGTACAAGGTCAACCCCATGGCCTTGTGCCCAGGATAGTGCAAAGTCCCTTTTTCCTTTTCCATAGCAAAGGGGTTTGATGAGTTTTCCTGTTAGGACGTTGTCTCGCATCTCCACCTGGGATGTGATGATTTCATTGATGCCAAGTGCATCAGCCAGTGGCCTTACAAAAAAAGGCGGTGAGTTTGAGATGACTACAAGGCGGTGTCCTTTTGATTGATGATCACGGATAAGTTCATGTGCTTCTTTATAAATGCACTTTCTGATCTTTGCCTCAAACCATGCCTTTGAGAACTTGTCCATGTCCGAGAGACTCAATCCTGCCAGGAGTTCCATGTTTCGCTCATACCATTTATCTATGTTGAGCAGAGACATCCGGTAGAGTCCGATTTTCAGAACCCCCAAAAAGAGAAAACCAAAAGGGACTATGCCCTGTTTGTATGCGAACTGCACTGAAGTAAGACCTGCGTTCTTCCAGGTGATCGTGTGGTCCATATCGAATAAAGCTGCTATCTGGCCCATGTGAGAGATCCTTTTTGAAGAAACAGTGTAATAGAGGTAATACTATGATATCTTGGCATGCTGTCTTGTTTCAGACCTGATGATATCGGAGACCTTCATGGCTGAGGAAAAACTGATATCACCCGAGCACCCATCACCTTGTACTGTATCCCCCACAAAGTAGAGTCCCTTGATGGAGTCACACACCACATGGGGCCTGTGCGGCCTGGCCTGTCTCGGGGTAAGTACGTTCCCGTTCATCACGTCAATAATGAGCCTGCGTTCCTTGATCAGATTTGGAAGCAGGTGAGGGAAGAGCAGGGCAATGGTGATCTTCAGTCTCTTTTCTGTAGCCTTAACCACCTCAGGGTCTCCATTGAATCTCCAGGGCAGCATGATACCCCATGTGGAGAGAAATTTGCCCTGAGGGGTGAAGCTCGGATCAGCGTTTGTCTGGAACCGTGCCCATATGGGTATATCCACACCCAAAATACTCCCCTTTATGTCGGTTACTGGATAGTTGGTAATAAAGTCGAAACTCAGACATGAGCTGTGTTCTATGCCTTCGGTATATCTTACGAAATCCTGAGAAAAAAGACCTTTGTCCACAATCTCGAACAGGAGTGGCAGGCGAGCAGCGAAGATTATCCGTCTTGTTTCATAAAGTCCCCTTTCTGTCCTGACCCCTTTGACCTCTCCGTGTTCAACTATGAGGTCAGTAACCTTTTCATTACTATGGATAATTCCGTTGGATTCCACATGGAACTGAAGTTTGCGGAAGATCTGAGATGATCCTCCCACAGGTTCTCCGACACTGACCCCGGCTGTAAGCAACCTCTGAATAAAAGTTATTACCTCGCCTGCACTTACCTTATCCGGGGTTGGGCACATCACTGAGATCCCCAGCAGAGGCAGGATATCTTCCACCTCCTTGTTTGTGAAATATGTATGATAGAAATCAGCAAGGGTATTGTCGTACCACTGCGCTGGATCAGAACGTTTTATCTTCGATAGTAGTCTTAATAAAGTCAGCCTTCCAAAAAAGGAAAGCATAGGCGTCTTCAGGTAGCCTATTATCCCTTCCGGCCTGCCCCAGAGCTGATTTTTATAAATAAGTTTTGCGTCATTCGACCTTGGCAGAAAGGTGATTTCGTCTCCCAAGCGGCAGAAAAGTTGGTTCGCGATGCCCATCTCTGCAAGGCGATGGGAGTGTGCCCCGTATTCCCAATGGTATCCGTCCTCATCGGAAAAAAAACTGGCCCTTCCTCCAATTAGCGAGGCTTGCTCAATAACCATAATCTTGAGGCCCGAACGGGCAAGGAGGGCGGCAACACCCATTCCGCCATATCCTGCTCCGATTATGATTGCGTCAACCATTCATATCACCTTCAGCTGATAAAAATATTTTTGCTCCTCTGAACATATTTCCTTCAGGAAATATACCTTGTACTATATATTTACAGCATGATTAAGTCTTTGTCCATTTTATGATAAGGGTGTTTTATCAGACAGCCCCGGTTTGAATCTTTACACGTTCAAGGACTTCGTATTATATGAAGCCCACCTGATTTCAATAATAAGTATTTTTGAGGCCACCTGTATGAGTCAGAGAAGACCTTCATGGGACGAATATTTCATGATGCTTGCAAAGCTTGCAGCCTCCCGTTCCACGTGCCTTTCACGGCCTACCGGTGCTGTGGTGGTAAAGGACAAGCAGGTGGTTACAACAGGCTACAATGGTTCTCTGCCGGGACAATCCCATTGCATGGATGAAGGGATATGTTTTCGTAGGTCGCTCAAGTGGCCTGAGGCCATGAAGTATGACATGTGCAGATCTGCTCATGCAGAGGCCAATGCCGTCTCTCTGGCAGCAAAGAAGGGGGTTAGCCTCGAGGGGGCAACCATATATTGCACACTCGAACCGTGTATAACGTGCTCGAAGCTCATCGTGATGTCGGGTATCGCAAGGGTTGTGTATGAGCACCCCTATGATTCACCCATCCCGGAGCGTGACCAGTATTGGAAGGATGTGCTCGCATTGAGCCGAACATCGGTCGAACAGCTCATCATTCATGATGAAACAATGAAGTATGCCATGGAATTCATGAGCGGTGACACATCTAAGAGGAGGCTTTAGATGGTATTGGGGGCTGACAGGATCATCCAGATGGTTTGTCAGGGTGTTGAGGTGGAGGATCACATCACGGGGAAGAATGTCATGAAACCTCTTGTGGAGCATCTCGGCTCAGACCAGATTGACGGTATTGAGGGCACAACAGTGGACTTGCGCTTGGGTGTGGTATACAAACCCGTTGGCAAGGCATGTCTCATGAGAGAAAGCCGGGTCACTCCCGAGATCGACAGGCTCATGGATATTACCGACACCCCTGATGGGGTGTTCACTATCAAGCCAGGTGATTATCTGCTTTTTCAGACCATCGAGCAGATCAATCTGCCAGCGAATCTTTTTGCGTACATAAGACCGCGAACTACCCTGATACGTTCCGGTATACCACTGGAAACGGCCTTTGTATCCCCCAATTACCAGGGCAGGCTTACCGTGGGCATGAAGCATCAGGGACTCATGGATGTGGAGATACAAATGGGTTTCCGTATCTTGTGCATCGCATTTTTCCCCATTGAGGGCAATGCAGTGCCATACAGGGGGGTGTGGCAGGGTGACAGGGTTTCAACCAATGGCAAGGAGGAGAGACCATTTTGAAGCACTTCAATCGTGAAATGGAGCATATAGAAAAGTGGAAACATATCAGGCAGGGCCTGTTCAGGAACGAGGAACCCCAGGTTAAGCTTATCGGGGTTACCACACCCGTAGAAGAAATGGCCTCACAGGAGGTAACCATTGAGACTTTACCGGCCTATACTGCCAGGCAGAGCCATGAATCGGAAGGTACCCATGAGGACGACCTGCGGCTCAACAAGAAGCTTATCTCCTGGGGCCACCAGACCTGCCTGGAGGCAGTACAGTTTGTCTACTATGTGACAGGGGTGTCCAAATC
>CAYMDG010000309.1:0-3926 GCA_964388905.1 uncultured Bacteriovoracaceae bacterium | reverse complement strand
CTCCGGAATTATGTGTAAATCTATACCACTTAAATGAAATTAATTTCTATTTATCTAGACTGATAAACGATTATGAGGGCGTACTAAACAGTCAGCATACAAAACCATCCATACTATTCGCTCCGATCAAGCAGAGCAGGCACAAGACATGTCCCTATTTTTTCTGTTTATCAAATGATCGGGAAGCGGGGATTTAAAAACGAAACCGTGTTGCATTTAAGCAACTCCACAAGCTGTTACGTGAAAGTAACAATAATAGAGAGAGCAGGGGAGATTCTCGAAATACTCCCTCCCCGGCTTTCAGATTTTGATCCGATTAAGACATCATCCTTCTGGTTGAAGCTTACACCCTATATGATCTACATCTATGGATAGTCCAAGAAATACCATGTTGGTGATTGTTGTATTATTCGTATGGTCATACCGCACGAATGTATGGTACAAGCGAACGTATGAATACATTAGCACAACTGATCTGCTCACGTGTGCGCGCTGAGATCTTCCGTATGCTGTTCGGTCCAGGGGCTGGAGAGCTGCATTTGCGGGAGATACAACGGCAGAGTGGCTTTGCCCTCGGAACAGTACGCCAGGATATTGAAAAACTCGTCAAGCTTGGTGTGGTTATAAGGAGAAAGGACGGCAACCGGGTCTACTATGCAGCCAATGAGGACCACCCATTGTACGATGAGATCCGCCGGATAGTGCTCAAGACTGTTGGCATGGCTGACATTCTTGCTGCTTTGCTGAGAACCGATGAAATCCGGTGTGCATTCATATTCGGCTCCATGGCAAATGGGACGGCTGAAGCGAAAAGCGACATAGATCTAATGGTGATTGGAGAAATCGGTCTGAGGAAAGTATCCACTCTGCTTTCCGATGTCGGTAATCAGTTGGGGCGAGAGGTTAATCCTCATGTAATGAGTCCTGCAGAATTCGGAAGGCGGGTCCGTGAACAGGATCACTTCCTTACCTCAGTATTGGCTTCACCGAGGATCTTTATCATAGGTTCTGAACATGACCTTGAAGCAATGGGTTGAAAACGGGTGGCTAAGGCCACATAAGACCAGCCACCAGGAGATCAGCGACTTGCTGGCGATCGTGCATCGCGATCTGGGTGATGCAAAGGCCCGTGTCATTTCTGATGACTGGCGCTTCGGCATTGCTTACAATGCAGCACTCAAACTCTGCACAGTTCTTCTTTATGCAGAAGGCTACCGCCCTGTACAGAATCTTGCACACTATCGAACATTGCAGGCATTGCCCCTTATCCTCGGCATAGACCGCAAGGATGATGCAGCCTACCTCGAAACATGCCGGACCAAGCGTAACATTGTTGAATATAACTACGTAGGCGGAGCGACCGGCGCAAATGCCGATGAGTTGATCGAATTTACTGAATTATTGGAAAAAGATGTTCTGGCGTGGCTGTTATCCAGGCATCCTGATCTTATACCCGATCAAATGAAGAAATAAATCAATAAATAATGGTCGGGAAGCGGGGATTTGAACCCCGGACCCCAGCGTCCCGAACGCTGTGCTCTACCAGGCTGAGCCACTTCCCGAAACCAAGGTCTATCTATAGAAAAGAATCACTTTCGAAGTCAAGCACGTTTGATCATTATCGTCTCTTGTTTTCAAAGGTGATGAAGCCTTCACGCATCACATGATGATCCATTTGGCTCTTTACATCCAAGGGGTACTCTCCATAGTTGAATGCCAATAGATCCTTACCAAGCCTCTGCAAGGGTATGGCAAACTCCAGCTTAAAGAAAAGCTCACTCCTGTCGCGGCCTGACTGCAGCGCATCGTTCCTGCTGCCAACACTGATAAACAGGGACTTTATTGGCTGCACCTGAAGCATCAGGGACATGCCTGCCATGTTTTCCCTGTCCCTTCCTGCAAAATAATACAAACCAGGCCATAAAGAAACAAAGGGGGCATTCGGAATAGGTATGCCGAATGCTAGGTCAATACCCGGCAGTGCCTCCTCGCCTTTATGTTCATTCGAAACAGGCAGGTAAAGGTTCATGTGTCCGGAAAAGTTTGAATGGTACACTTCAAGACCGGTACCGAATCTCTTATGGTAATTGCTTGTGGTATAATCATAAAAAAGGTTGCAACCCCCCACCACTGATCCGTTCAACATCGGCTGCCTGCCTCCAAACCCAATATCAAGGCCTGGCTTTCCACCCCTCAAGGTGAGCATGGGCTGCGAGAACAAGGACATGGAATCGAGCTGTGCAAGCCACACAAATCCATCAGCGTAATAACAGGGATTCGACTGATTGGATACCTTCAAGCCCCCTCCAGTCCAAATAAGATCAGGCTCGATGGCATAGAGCATAGACCCGGTCAGACAGAATATAATAGCCAAAATCAGCTTCTTCATCTTAACACCTCCTCATCAAGTTCTTGGTTACCCAAAAAAATTCAAACACATTGCGCATCAACTAACCCACATTGGTGTAATACCCGCACAAATATCCTCCGGCTTTAAAATGGTCAAGGTCTCACTGTGGAGCATGCCCATATAATTGATCTGGCTCGTATCGAATGGCGGAATACTTACCCTTGGGCATATCCTGATATGAGGCGTAAAAAGATTATTGTCCTTAAGAAAGTATATTGACATGTTCAGGCTGCTTAGGTTGAGAGAATCAATATACCTCATCACATTCAAGATACCACTAACCAGTTCTTGCAGGAGCTCTCCGTGAATTTCTTCCGGTGATCTTACACCACTTAGAACCCCTATAATATCAAAAATCCCCATGGGAGCAAAGGCTACAGTCCACGAGATGTCTTTTGTGGAGGCAATCATCCGCTCCCCCCTCTTTCTTTCTTCCTCAACAAAATCGGGCCAATAGTTACTCCCATGCATTCCCATATACTGAGAAAGGCCTTGAACCACAGCGGTATAATAGTTGGTGGGCGAACTCGTTGCAGCAATCTGGAGGTGGGGATGGATGATGGAGCCTCCAGCCAGAGGCATATAATTCCAGTTCACCGACTGGAAGATCATTTCGGGCTGCTTTGAGCTTACATCTAAGAGATATTGGAAACAACACTCGAATGCATCTATCATGATCTCGGATGTAAATCCATCCAGCCCCAAATAATGTTCCCGGGTCATTATGGTGACTGCACCGTTCTCATCATAAGGGAAGGCATTGGGAACGCACAATGCATTTCCACGTGAATATCTCCCCTGGCTTGCCAGATCCGGGTGAAATTTTGGTGTTACGTGCTCCATAAATTCCGGACAGAATGGACAGAACTGCCTGGAGCTCTCTATAAAGGCCGCGAGGTCCGCCTTTTTGATTTCCCTTATGGGAAAATCCAGGATGCGACTTGAATGGCCGGTAAGCGGATCATATCTCACCTCGAAATATCGTTTGACCTCTGCATATCCCTGAGAGGGGTCCAGAAATCGTGATGTTTTTAATACCTTAACAAATTCCATTAGATATACTTTTACACCATGGTAGACTGAGGGTCAAGGGCATTACCCCAGTATACTTTATGAAGATACATCATCTAAAAGGTTATGTTTCCTTGATCAATAAGCCTTGTCCCGGTATAATTCCCTGTTATTGGAGCAATAAAGATCAAAGGGAGTGGTGGTAGTGATTCCATGAAGGATACCTTGATTGCAAGAAAGAACATGGTTAATGAGCAGCTTGTAAGTCGCGGCATCAAGGATCAGCGCGTGCTGAATGCCTTTTTGGAAGTACCGCGCCATAAGTTCGTTGAGGAGTATCTCAAATACAAGGCATATGATGACTACCCCCTGTCCATCGGCTACGGTCAGACTATATCCCAGCCCTACATGGTTGCACTTATGACCGAGGCCATCAATCCTCAACCTGATGAAAAAATACTTGAAATCGGTACGGGCTCGGGATACCAGGCTGCAATTCTCTCCC
>CAYMDG010000308.1:0-3929 GCA_964388905.1 uncultured Bacteriovoracaceae bacterium | reverse complement strand
GTGAGCTCGATGAACATGCGGGTTACATATCTCTCGATCTGAAGGTTGATTTCCTTGCCCCTACTGACAGAGGTAAGTTGATTATCAAAGGACACCGAATCAAAATAGGGAAAACAATATGCTTAGCTGAGGCGACCGCCTTTGATCAAAATAACCGATGTGTTGCCCATGGGGTTTCAAAAATGATGGTGACTCCCGGTCTTCAAAACATGAAAGATTTTTTTAAGTTCATGGGTGAAAAGGATATTCCTCCAAAATTTCTATAACTTGTAGCGTGTAAAACAATATCAGATTGAAGGCAGGAAGATAAAAAAAGGCAGGACCATTTCTGATCCTGCCTTTCTGTGATTGTATGGGACTACTTCTTACATCTTCCGTCTGATTCCTGCCAACCCAACCAGACCAAGGCCAAGGAGAAGCATGGTGGCAGGTTCGGGGACTGCAGTACTACCAAACCACGTTATATGGCTGAGGCCCTGCGTAGGAAGACCAAGATTATTAAAGTTTAATATTCCATTTCCATCATCAACAACTGCCCAATGGTCTGGTCGCGGCGGTCCTCCAACTCCAAATTTTAAAACTGCATAAGTCCAGCCTTTAGGAACATAGTCTCCTATGGGTGTAACCTCATCTTTACCAAGATATAAAACCTGGAAGCCAAGAAGCTCTTCAAGCCACGCCTTTTCAGTTCCTTCACCTGACGATAACCGCTGAGGGTTGATATAACTATCCGAACTGTTAGAATCAAATACCAAGGAGTCAGCAAATACTGGCGCTACCATGGTTGCCATCATCACAGTCATACAGATCGCTAAAAATACTTTTTTCATTGCTCTGTCCCTCTATTTCAAATTTATAATTTTACTTTATTTTTAAATCTTACCAATGCAAATTACATACCTGAAAAATTCCGGGTTTCATTATACTTTTATCTATATGACATTATGTATAATTTTGAAATAATCTTTTCATACCAACGCTGACCCTCTGTTACATTTTGCTAAGAGTGTAAGCTCTTTTTACACTTTTCAAGGCATATTTCTCCTTTTATTTTCAAATATTATTGATTTTACTGTTTTATTAACAAAAGCAAACAATGTAAATAACCCCGACATTGCTTTATCCTTTCCCGTATAAAATCCCATACCAGATGTTATCAAAGGACATCGAATCAAAATAGGGAAAACAATATGCTTGGCTGAGGCGACCGCCTTTGATCAAAATAACCGATGTGTTGCCCATGGGGTTTCAAAAATGATGGTGACTCCCGGTCTTCAAAACATGAAAGATTTTTTTAAGTTCATGGGTGAAAAGGATATTCCTCCAAAATTTCTATAACTTGTAGCGTGTAAAACAATATCAGATTGAAGGCATAAAGGTAAAAAAAGGCAGAACCATTTCTGATCCTGCCCTTTCTGTGATTGTATGTGGTTACTTTTTACAACTTTCGTCTGATTCCTGCCAGTCCAACCAAGCCAAGGCCAAGGAGAAGCATCGTGGTAGGTTCGGGGACTGAAGCAGAATATCCGATTCCCATTGAAAAGTCACGGTTATACGTCGAAGGCGTAAAATAAGAGCCCGGCACCGCAGGAAAATTATAAAAAGAGTTCCCATCATTCTCGGCAAGTCTCCCAACAGCACCGACAGCAGTATCATGGTGCCATCCTGTGGTCTGGATTAAGGCATCTGATAGAGAAGTTACAGGAGCAATACTAAGCCAGTAGGTCCCAGGATCCAGCGTGACATCTGGAAGGGCGACCTGAACGGTGCTTTGTCTGTTAGAGGGACGCGTGTCTGGGCTTGGTACTCTTACTGTCTCGGTTGCAGAGTTGGTTCCAGAGGCCACCAAGGTCCCGTCATTACCGCTGGAAACGCCCGACCGGATTTCCCATTTTGCCTGAGTAATTATTGCATTATAAGAATTAACCTTGTAGTTTCCCCATGCCGTGTCTATGGTCCAGCCACCATCAGGAACAGTGAAGTCATCAAATACCCAGTAGCCGTTTGTGCCAATTATGTAATTTTGAGTGGCGTTCGTGCCGTCAGGATCACCATTATACCAAAGGGTTGATGCATCGGCCTTGAAACTAATTCCTGTGATCAACATTAAAGAAAAGACAACAGCCCAATATATCCTTATTTTCGCATTCATAAACACTCCTTTCTTAACTGCGGTTTTGTCATTTGCGAAAAACAGTCTGAGAGCTATTTCTGCTGGTTCTATTTCTTAAACTTTCTTCTCATCCCTGCAAGCCCAACCAAACCAAGACCAAGAAGGAGCATCGTGGTGGGTTCAGGGGCTGCTACAGTGCCGTTATCGAAGCCGCTGACCGTAAAAGTTCCAACAGTCTCTTCAACCCCTAGATCATAAGAACCATTCGTCCTGAGCGCTGCCATTTGGTATACTCCACCTTGTCCCGGATAACCTCCAGGACCGAAACTACCGGTATATGAAACGCCTTGAGTTATCATTAAATCTATACTGAAATTTACCCAATCGTATTCACTCCACAGCTCGCCTCCCCACAAAGCCATATATTTGATTATAGCCTCGTCAATATGTGCACCATAATCTGATGTACCGGATGGAACTGTCATAGACCAACTTGTCAGTGGAATATTTGTGGTCGTCAGATGACTGGCCAAAAAATTATCCTTTCCATCCCATGCATCATTATAAAAGTATATTCCATTGCCTAATTGTTCAGCAGTTGGCTCATAGCTAAGTGTTCCGGTAATTGATACATCTGTGAAGGGCAGCAGAGGATTGAACCAGCCATCCATCGCAGTTACAGAGCTGGAAGAAAACGTGTATGTAACCGTGGATGCGTTCACAAATCCAACAAGACAGAGAACAATGGCAAGAGACAGTACCGCAGATCTAAATAACTTCATAAATAACCCTCCATTTACAATAACTACTCGATTTCCCTGCACTAGAGCTTCCTTCTGATTCCTGCCAACCCAACCAGACCAAGGCCAAGGAGCAACATGGTGGCGGGTTCAGGGGTCGTGATCGGATCATAATTAATTCTGACCCCGTAACCAGGCTCATTACCTTCATAACTACCCCATATAGGCCCCCAAGGGGAGTCACTATACATAGCGTACCCTGGGAGAGGATTTGGCGCTGAATCCAGAATCTCTACCAAATAATAATTGGAGGATGGTTGCATTGAAATCCAGTATGTACCCGCCCTCAAATCCCAGTCTAATCCTGTCGGTCCATACCAGCCGGCTACGTACGCCTCGTTAACTGTGTATGGGTTAGTGGAATATAAGATTATACCACCGGGTATTCCATATCCCGAATCATTCATTAGATTAAAAGTTACGGTACCTGTTCCATAGTAAGGCACAAGATTCCACTCAACAGATGTAATTTGAGAATCTTCAGTAAGATTAAATTTGCCGGCCACAGCGTAGGTCCCTAAATAAGGAGCAATTACGCCATGTTCTTGTGTTGGGTCACCCGTGTCGATAAGAGTGGCGTGTGCGTTTTGAAATACAAAAACAAAAATCGTGGAGATGATCAGACAGACAAAAAACTTTCTCATGGCACGCCTCCTTTTTAGATGCATAATTCTGCCTTCCGATTACATTCGGTCAAGTTCATAGCACATTTGATGCCTAATATTTATATACATGATATAATTAGATATCATCTTCATACAATTTATGTCACAATTGGCATATTGTAAATAATTCCGTCATGTTATCTCACCAACAAGTAAAATATGGTAGGTTAATGATAGGCGAATGGTAGTAAATACTCTTATCAATCAAGTAGATAGATACAACTATCGGTATTTGTAAACAATCCCGACACTGATTTGTCCCCTCCAATATTATTCTCATTGACAAATCTGAAAAATTATAACTCTCCCCGGAAACTGGACAGGGTAATAAGGTGCATGATAGCCTGCCAA
>CAYMDG010000307.1:0-3963 GCA_964388905.1 uncultured Bacteriovoracaceae bacterium | reverse complement strand
CCGTGCCGGTCACCCTGGCCCTGACACTCCTCATCAATTATCTCTACGGGTATACTTTGAACCGGGTTACGCTCTTCGCCCTGATCTTTTCCATCGGCATCCTGGTGGATGACGCCATCGTGGTGGTGGAGAACATCAACCGCCATTTCCGCATGCATGCAATCGAGCCCCTTACAGCGGTCTTTGCGGTGGACGAGGTTGGCAACCCCACCATACTGGCCACCTTCGCGGTCATAGCCGCCCTGCTTCCCATGGCCTTTGTCTCGGGTCTTATGGGCCCTTATATGCGGCCGATCCCCGTGGGTGCATCCGCCGCCATGCTCTTTTCCCTGCTCGTGGCATTTATCGTGAGCCCATGGCTTGCCTACATCGTCCTGAAAAACGTGCGTCATGAACCGGAGGGTGAGGAAGGCGGAAAGCTCCAGAAGCTCTATGAGAAACTTCTTGGCCCGCTCCTGGACGTACCAAAGAAAAGGCGGATAGCCTTTATGGTGATCTTAGGGCTGCTTTTGCTTGCCATGGCACTCCTTCCTTTGAAGGCGGTTACCGTAAAGATGCTCCCCTTTGACAACAAGAGCGAGCTGCAGGTAATCATCGACATGCCTGAGGGCAGAACCTTGGAGGAGACGGCTGCTCTCACCCGGGAGATGGCAGAGTACCTGAAGACCGTACCCGAAGTAACGGACTACCAGGCCTATGTGGGCACGGCATCGCCGTACAATTTCAACGGACTGGTGAGGCATTACTACCTGAGAAGCGGCAGCAACGTGGCTGACATCCAGGTGAATTTCGTGGCCAAGTCAGACCGCAAGGCCCAGAGCCATGATATTGCCAAGCGCCTGAGGCCGTCCCTCAAGAAGATCGGCGACAAATATGCGGCCCGCATCAAGGTGGCCGAGATCCCGCCCGGCCCGCCGGTTTTGAGCACGCTAGTGGCTGAGATCTACGGCCCTGAAACGACCAGGCAGGTGGAGATTGCAAAACAGGTCCGCGGCATATTTGAAAAGACCGAAGGCGTGGTGGATGTGGACTGGTTTGTGGAGGATGACCAGAGAAAGGTCAGTATCGAAGTGGATCAGGAAAAGGCTGAGCAAAACGGCATAAGCACCCAGGCTATTGCCCAGGGCATCAACATTGCCCTGAGCGGCTCCGGTGCCGGCCTGGTGCACATGGAAAGCGAAAAGGAGCCGGTGGAGATCATGCTGCGCATGCCCCCTGATCAAAGATCCGACCTGAACAGGCTGCTCTCCATAGCCATGCCGACGCCCTCAGGTGGTTTCGTTCCATTGGCAGAGCTTGTCAGGGTGCATGACGGCCTCGAGGAAAAGACCATTTATCACAAGAACCTCAAGCGGGTAACCTATGTGACCGGCGATGTGGCGGGCAAGGATGAGAGCCCGATTTACGCCATCATGAACATGAAAGAGACAATCGCCAGGGTGAAACTGCCCGAAGGCTACGTCATGAAACAGTATTCCTCGGTCCAGCCCTGGCTGGAAGACAAGTATTCCATGAAGTGGGACGGTGAATGGCACATCACCTACGAGGTCTTCCGGGACCTGGGGGGTGCATTTGCCGTTGTCCTAGTCATCATTTACATCCTGGTGGTGGCCTGGTTCAGGAGCTTTGTTACACCGCTCGTCATCATGGCGCCCATACCGCTGACGCTGGTGGGGATACTTCCCGGACACTGGCTCTTCGGGGCCTTTTTCACGGCCACATCCATGATAGGGTTTATTGCCCTGGCCGGGATTGTGGTGCGTAATTCCATCCTGCTCGTTGACTTCATCCAGATGGAATGGAGGGAAAAAGGCGATCTGCGTCAGGCCCTGGTCATGGCAGGGGCGGTGCGTTTCCGGCCCATTGTGCTCACCGCGGCTGCGGTAGTTGTGGGGTCGTTCGTCATGCTGTTCGACCCGATCTTCCAAGGGCTTGCCATTGCCATGATGTTCGGGGCCGTGGCCTCGACTATCCTGACCCTTATCATCGTGCCGCTCTTATACTACGTATTCTTCAAGAACAAGCCTTGTCCGGGATCTCCAAAAGAGTATGAACAGAAAGAATGAAAAAGGGCTTACCTTTATCAGGGCTAGACCCAGGAGATGAAGACCAGGAGGGCGTATACTACAATACCGAATGCAAAAACCTTTCTCATTAACTTCTCCTTCGTGTACGAGCTTGTATCAAGCTGGCGCCCACATATACCTTTGGTTTTCAAGTTTCAAGAGAAATCTATCCATGTATGGCATGAGCACCGGAAAGGAACTTCGTGCCTGAATAAACCCGGGATCCTGTTATAAGTTAATCTTCCCAGTGCTTGACTTCGCAGAAGCAGGATTATTATAGTTCGTTGCATTGTTGAGGGAGGTTTTTTAAATGAAATACGGCAATCTGACCAGAGATGACCTTGCACTGGAACTGGGTGAAGCCCATAAACTTATTGTAGAATTAAAGAACCAGATATCTGTGCTGAAAAAATCATTTGAGTCCATGAGGATGGACGAGGAGAAATACCAGCTCCTTTTCTCTCTCACCAATGATGTGTTGTTCTCCTATGACCTCAACCTGAAGGTCTTGAGCGTCTCAGACAATGTGGAAAGGCTGGTCGGGTACAAACCCGAGGAGATAGTGGGAAAATACTTTTATGATCTTGGCATACTCCACCCTGAAGACTTGAGCGATGCCCTCGATGATTCCCTGAGTGCCCTTACCGGGAAAGGCGTCTATTACAACATCCATCGATTCATCACCAAGGACGGGAAGATAAAATTCGGCGAGCTGAGCCGCATCCCGCGCAAGCGCAGCGGCAAGACAACGGAGCTGATCTGTGTTGCACGGGATATCAGCGATCGCATAGAACGCGAAAAAATCATCCGCGAGAGCCAGGAGACCGCACGGGTGCTCCTGGATGCCAGCAATGATACCTCGCTGATCCTTGATACCTCCGGCAATGTGATCGCCATCAACAAACCTGCGGCAAAGAGATTCGGCAAAACCGTGAAAGAACTCCTGAGTGCAAACATATTCAAGGAAATGCCTGAGATGACGGTAGCCCAGGCAAAAGAGGCCATAGACGAGGTCATTGCCACGGGCAAGCCCCTTGAACTGGTTGCTGTGCCGGCCGGAAGGCCTCTGACAATAAAACTGTACCCGATTCGAGATGCACAGGGCAAGGTTGCCAGGATTGCTGCAAACGCCAGAGGCGTAACCGGCAGCAGGGAGAAACCTTCTGGAAGCAAAGAATAGAGGCTGGATCGCCTTTATACCTTACACGATCTCTTCGAGTATTTTTACTGCATCTTCCACATATTTGACGCACCTTACGGCAAAGATGGCCTTTTCTCTTGCCTCGGCCAGCTGCTCAGGCTTGCCCAGGTCGTACCCTATGAGCTCGGTGCAGTTGATGGAGCCATGGAGCCTGGTAAACCGTGCGACAAACTTATTGGCGATCTCATAGGTGGCTTCCTTCATCTCAGGACCGCCGCCATATTTAAGCCCTATGGCAATAAGCGCCCCGGTAACCGCCCCGCAGGTGAGCCCCAGGTGCGAGATCCCGCCGCCGAATGCGCATGCAACCTTGGCACAGGTTGCTTCGTCAAGTCCCAGGCCTTCTCCGAAGGCCATGAGCGTCGCCTGTGCTCAGGAGTATTTGGAGGAGAATAATTCTAATGCATGCCCTGACTTGGTCATGGGTGCCAGTATACACCATTTGCATTTTGTGATGCTACCACAACATTCTTAGGAATATCTTAAAGATTATATTTGAGATATCCGGTTTTCAGCTGTCGTTTTGAAACAAAAACGCCGTGCTGTCTTGGCAAGGCCTCAACAGCACGGCGTGATCTGTTGAATGAATACTTAATCCCTAGATCTGAGGCTCAACCAGGGCAAGCTTTCCATCGGCGCGTTTGTAGATGAGATTGAGCTGCTTTGATTCGGTGTTCTGGAAGATAACGAATCTCT
>CAYMDG010000306.1:0-3979 GCA_964388905.1 uncultured Bacteriovoracaceae bacterium | reverse complement strand
CAGTGAGATTGTACTGCATCTCATTGCCCGTTCTTCTCAAACCGATATTGTCGATGCAATAAAAGATGCCTTGAAAAATCTTGTAGGCGCCTACTGCTTTGTCTTTTTGACGCCGGATAAACTGATTGCCGCGCGGGATCCATACGGCTTCAGGCCCTTGAGTCTTGGCAGGATCAATGGGGTATATATGGTGGCTTCAGAGACCTGTGCCTTTGACATAGTAGGCGCCGAGTATATCAGATCACTGGAGCCGGGCGAAATCGTGGTTATTGATAATGCCGGTATCAGGTGCAGCTGTTTGCCTGAGGCCCCTCGCAGAAGCTACTGCATATTTGAGCATATCTACTTTGCGCGCCCGGACAGTCTTATCTTCGGCGAGAAGGTTGACAAGATCCGCAGGAGCCTGGGAAAAAGACTGGCAGAAGAGGCACCGGCTGATGCGGATATCGTGATCGCCGTACCTGATTCGGGAAACACTGCTGCCTTGGGCTATGCACGGGTATCGGGGCTCCGCTATGAGATCGGGCTAATCAGGAACCACTATGTGGGACGGACCTTTATAGCGCCCCATCAGGACAAGCGGAACCTCGATGTAAAGGTCAAGCTCAACCCTGTCACGGGCGTTCTCAAGGACAGACGCGTCGTACTGGTGGATGATTCAATCGTCAGGGGAACCACCATGCGCCAGATCGTGAGGATGCTCCGGGACAAAGGCGCAAGGGAAATACATGTGAGGATCAGTTCGCCGCCCATAATGAACCCTTGCTATTACGGCATTGATATTTCAAGGCACTCCGAGCTCATAGCCTGTGAAAAGACCATTGAGCAGATCAGGTGCTATCTCGAGGCCGACTCTCTCGCATATCTTTCTATCCCCGGCATGCTCAGCGCTGTGGAATGCAGCTCTCATTACTGTACCGCCTGCTTTGACGGAAGTTATCCGACGCCCATACCGGACGAGTTTGATAAATTCTGTTTTTAACTACAGGACTCTGCTGCTATAATAATAAAAGTGTTGCACAAAATTGTTGCAAGAGTGAATCCGTAAATATAATCCTCCGCAGGTCCGCACAAGGCCCTTCACCGGATCATCCCTTCCTGAAGGTTGAAGAGTGTTCACTTGATTGAGTCTCTACAAGAGACAAGACGGATCAGGCAATTGCTTGACTTAAAAAAGATTTCACCCGAGTGAAAGTGGGGTTCCCGAAGTGCCTGAAAAGACTGGATTCTAGCTTCTGCGGGAATGACAATCTCAGACTTTTACCATTGGGTCAGACATTTATTTTGTTTCCTTCTGGCATAACCGTTGCTAATAATGGGGTAATTCACGAGAGGCCCTTAGGGCCAATATATACACTAGGAGGATTGTAAGATGGCGTTTATTGGCGAAGATCTATTTCATTTTCAGGCTATGCTCAATGAATCAGGGTCCACATTTGAAGATTTCGTTCGTGAGAACTATGTGAATAAGTGGGTGAACGATGACATCTTCAACGCTATGAGCATCCGCACCACCTTTGTGACCGCCATCAATAATTTTCTCGTGAATGAAGGCCTTCTTAATCTTGAGCGTGTCGAGATGAGCCCTGTGACTGACCCGTTGGCCCATGACGTGGAGCACGTCCCGACCATACATTACAAGGGCATGCCCTATGTGGTCACACACTCCATGATCTATATGAAGTTCCTTGCATGCTTCAACCCGAAGCTGAAAGGCATATTTATCGACTCGCCCAACATCCGTCTGGAGATCGAGAGCCCTCAGAGAAAACAGAGGGGGAAATATCTCATCGACTTCTCCCAGATCGATATAGAGCTCAGGAGAAACAGGGGTATTGATTTCGACCAGTACAAAAACCAGCCCGGAAAGGTGAAGAAGATCCTGAAGGAAGACATGGAAAGGATCATGGATTTCTTCGAGAGGATGATCATTGCCGCTATATCAGCTATTGTTAATAAGAATGAAGACAACCTGAAGGCCTTGGGTGTTGCCCTTGAAGTGCCCAAACAGCCATTCCCAAGGGTCAGGCACGACCATGCGTTAAAGAAGCACGGAAAGGTGGATCTTGATGCAAAGGCCGGGGAGGATATCAAAGGCCAGTTTTTCTGGGTAACCGGGCTCATGAGAGAAAATTATGATCTTATCTACCCGTATCTGCTTCCTGACGGGAGCAAAGTGCCGCTGTCCTCTTTTACATCGGACATGATCTACAACTACGATATCTGCGCAAAGTCCATTATCAGAAAGACCAACAAGACCACGCCGGCCCTGGAAATACTCTCAGGCGCCATCAGGGAATGGCTGTACGAGCCGATTATCAAGAGGCTTATCGACAACCGGATTATCCCTGAAGAGCCGGTTTTTGAAGAAGGAGTACTCCAGAATATTGCTGTTCTTGACGGATATGGACCCTTCCTCACCGCAGTCCACATGCTCAATAAGAAGGGTCAGCCGTATTTCCCCGATACCATGGGTGCGGGCATAGGCGTTGAGAGGTCGCTCTATGCGATGCTCAAGGGCGCCAACATCGAAAAGATCGACGACATCACCTGCTTCGGAAAGAACCCCGACACGTACCCCATATTCCTTTTCTAGAGTTATAGTAAGAGTTCTCTTAAGGAGCCCTTTCGCCAATACAGCGAAGGGGCTCTTTTCATTGTGATCAGTGACCGGAAATAGTGAATAGCGATTGGTGGCAGCTATTGAGATATGAACAAAAATCCGTCCCCAGGTTATTCCGAGTCACCCGTTGTCTGTCCAGTTAGTGCATGGTATATAACCTCCAGGTGTGGGGATGTTTGCAGTTGTTCTCACAAAGGAGGTTTTTGCATGAAAAAGTTTGCAATCGGCGCTTCTGTTGTTATTGTATTGATTGTTGTCATCCTTGCTGTTCTACCTTTTGCCATAGACCTGAACAAGCACAAGGGCGAAATCCTTGCTCAGATCAAGACATATACGAACAGGCAGGTGGATTTCAGGGAAATCAAGCTTACGATCCTGACCGGCCTGGGCGCTGAGATAAAGGACCTGCGCATATCCGATGACGCCGCATTTTCAAAGGAGGACTTCCTTACCCTCAAGGCGGCAAAGGTCAAGATTGCCATCTGGCCCCTGCTGGCAAGGGAAATAAAGATCAATACGGTTGTGCTCAAGGAGCCTCGAATCCATATTGTGAAGAATGCGCAAGGCGTGTTCAACTTCACGACCTTGGTCACGCCTAAGCCAGGGGAGAAGGAGAAACCGAAAAAACCGAAACCCGGGGCTTTAGCATCATTGCTGGTGAGCAACGTGGTGATCAGACAGGGTATGATCACCTATAAGGATGAAAAACTCGGGCCCGATGCCAAACCCTTTACCATCAGCGATATGGACCTCGAATCTCAGGACATCTCCATGTTCAAACCCGTTTCATTCTCACTATCAGCCTCGGTCATGAGCCCTGAAGGACAGAACTTCGCCCTGGCAGGCACGGTAGGCCCGGCACCGGAAACGGGCGATTTCACCCAGATGCCCATTGATGTGCATCTTATTCTGGATTCGCTGCCGCTTACCGCACTCCCTGTGAAGATGCCCATACAGGCAGGCACCATGAAGATTGACATTACCGCGAAAGGGACCCTGAAAGATAAGATCGCCTCCAAGGTGGCCCTGGATCTTGAAGGGCTTGTACTGCGCAGGGCTGACGACAAACAATCTGCAAAAGGTCTCAAGGGCATTTCATGTAAAGTCACCAACGATCTCATCCTTGAGTTTGACAAACAGCAGATCCTGATCGGTAACGGCACCTTTACTCTGGGACAGGACCGCAGTTCTTTCCAAGGAGCAATTCGAAATTTCAAGACTGCCCCTGCCTGGAACATGTCCTTCAAGTCAGATCACCTAACCCCGGGTCCCATCCTCGAACAGCTTCCCATGTTTGCCGAGCTCATACCCGCCAAGATAACCCTTGCCGGACCTGCCGGATTCAGCCTGATCACT
>CAYMDG010000305.1:0-3985 GCA_964388905.1 uncultured Bacteriovoracaceae bacterium | reverse complement strand
CCTCGATGAGCTCGGAGAAGTGATGCCATCCCTCCTCCTTGTTCAGGTCCAGATCCTTGGCCGTGCTCACGCCGAAACCGGTGATGTAGTCCGTCACCCTGGTCACCACGATCCGTTTGAGGCCCAGTTCCTTTGCCAGCGGACGGATGTTGGGAAGCACCATGTCAAAGGTGATCACCGTCTCCATCCCCGTGATCTCCATGATGTGTTTAAGCTCGCTTGCGGTATAGAGAGGATTCATGTTCACTACAATGGCGCCCAGCGACAAGGTGGCAAGGTAGGCGATGGGGAACTGCGGACAGTTGGGCAGATGGATGCCCACCCTTTCACCCTTCTTCACCCCGAGTTTGCCCAGGGCGTTCGTCATGCGGAGCATCTGCTCCCTTATCTGCCAGAAAGTCAACTCGGTGCCATAGAAGTTTACACAGGTCTTGTCCGGGAATGCCCCTACAGGGAGCTGAAAGAGGCTTTGAGCAGGAATGCGGGGGTAGCGGATGCTGGTGGGGACGTTATAGTCATAGTGAGCATGCCAGGGTTTTTCCATAAAGACACTATCCTCCTGTTTGTTTTATTTCATCCTATTCCGACAACATACTAGTATCATAAACGATTTTCAAAGAGCATAACAATCATAAAGGGGACTACAGCGCAGGTCTTTTATCGAACCATGGCTGGGCCTTTTCCAGCTGGGCTGCCAGACTGAAGAGCGTTGCCTCATCACCGAAGGGTGCAATGAACTGAACCCCGCAGGGCTGACCGTCCGCAGTCCAGTGAAGCGGCACCGACATGGCGGGCAGACCGGTGACATTGGCTAGCTGCGTGTAGGGTGTCTTGGACAGGCTCTCAATGGCGAGCTTGTCGGCAATCCCTGAAAGTCTTATGATTTTGCCCAGGTTGAGGGTGTTGGTAATTTTCATGAGCTGTTCTTCTATAGGCTTTGGTTTCAATTCCCCGATCCTTACCGGCGGGAAGGCGGTGGTGGGGGTGAGATAGATATCATATTTCTGATAAAAGATGCCCATCTGTCTGGCAAAGGTGTTCCACTGTCTTATTGCATGCACAAATTCCCCTGCAGTGAATGCATCACCGAGCAGCTTGAGCGCCCAGGTGGGGCCTTCAACATCCGCGGGTTTCGCCTTTCTCCCCAGAATTTTATTGAGGTCTTCTATGTCAGCTGCAATCTCGCCGTAGTACATGGTGAAATAGCTCTTGGCCAGGGCAATGCCGTCTATAAGCGGCTCTGCCTCCTCGACATGGTGCCCCAGGTTTGTCAGGAGGGCGGCGGCATTTTCTACTGCCTTTTGACACTCAGGGTGTACCCCGGTATTCAGGGGGGATTTCTTCGTGAAGGCAATTTTCAAGGGGCCTGGCTCTCGGGCCACCTCTTCGAGATATGGGCGCTCCGGCCTCGGAATGATATACGGAGCCCCGTCATCCGGGCCGTTTACGGCATCCATCATGGCGGCACTGTCCCGCACTGAGCGGGATAGTATATGCTCTACAGCGGCACCCTGCCATATCTGGCCGTATTCGGGCCCGGTGGGATTACGACCACGGGACGGTTTCATCCCGAAAAGTCCGCAGTATGATGCAGGGATGCGGATGGAGCCGCCGCCGTCACCGCCGGAGGCAAACGGCACCATGCCGCTTGCAACAGCCGCACCCGATCCGCCGCTGGAGCCGCCCGGCGTAACATTGAGATTCCAGGGATTACGGGTAGGCCCGTACAATTCGGGTTCGGTAATACCCATGAGCCCGAATTCAGGGGTATTGGTCTTGCCCAGGATTAAGACCCCGGCGGCCTTGTAACGTTTCATCAACTCGCTGTCTCGGGCAGGGATGTAGTTCCTATAGGCCTTACTCCCCATGGTTAGAGGGACCCCGGCATAAGATGTAAGCAGGTCCTTGAGAAGGAAGGGCACACCGGTAAACGGACCGTCCGGAAGATTGCCTGAGGCCGCATTTCGGGCTATGTCGAACATGGAGTGGATTACCGCATTGATCTTCGGGTTGATCCGCTCGATGCGCTCAATGGCCTCCTCGCAGAGGTCCCCGGGTGTTACCTCCTTTTTTCTGATGAGTTCAGCCAGGCCCAATGCATCATAGTGGTCGTATTCCGGAAATTTCCCCATACAGCTTCTCCCTTCAATCAATACTATTTGAGGATGAGCCTATATAGTAAAGGATATTCGGCAGATTGAAAAGGGCAAGGTGTAGTATGCTATGTTGATAATACTTAGTGTATGCTCGAAGGGTGGTATACCCGGACCATTTTTTCATAGTAAGCCCCTTTCTGATAGTCTATGATACCTGGAATCCTATGGAAGAGAGGATCAAAAGACAATGCCCGACATCTATGACAGGTTGCGAGACAGGCTTGATGAGATGGCGACCGGATATCCTGCCACGACAGGCGGTGCGGAGATCAGGATTTTAAAACAACTTTTCCGGGAGGATGAGGCCGAATTGTTTCTCGCCATGGCTCTCGTGCCTGAAACCATAGAGGAAGTAGCCTCACGTATCCAATCAGACGCTGCCTCTCTTGCTCTCAAACTGGAAGACATGGCAGTGAAGGGCCTTATCTTCAGGCTTCGCGAAGGAGAAAGGGTCAGGTATTTCCCCATTCCGTTCATAGTGGGTATATACGAATTCCAGCTGAACAACCTGAGCCCCGAACTTCTCAAAGATATTTCCGAATATTACCTCACCGGGCTTGGTGCCACCTTCCATGGGCTTAAAACCCCACACCTGCGGTCCATCCCCATCAATGCCGATATCACCCCGGTTGGGCCTGTTGCGCCCTATGATGATGCCGCTGCCATCATCAGGACAAAGTCGCGTATCGCCGTTGCCGAGTGCTTCTGCCGGAAGGCAGTGGCCATGTACGGCAAGACCTGTTCCCACCCTTTGGAGACCTGCATCCAGTTCGACTCCTTTGCGGATTACTATGTGGAAAACGGCATGGCCCGCTATATCAGCATGGACGAGGCACTCTCCATTCTGAAGCGAAATGAACAAGAGGGCCTAGTCATACATATCCTGAATTCACAGAAGGTGGAGGCCATGTGCTCCTGCTGTTCGTGCTGCTGCGGCATGCTCATTTCCCTTAAGCTCTTCCCTGCACCGGCCAGAGAGGTGAAGAGCAACTATGTCTGCTCATTGAACGAGACGCTCTGTACTGACTGCGGCGATTGTGTTCCCCGCTGTCCGGTGGGTTCCTTAAGGCTCAAGGATGATAAGATTCAGTACATGGCGCAGCGCTGCATCGGGTGCGGTCTGTGTGTGACCACCTGCCCAACCGGGGCGCTTACCCTGCTGAAAAAGTCTGCAGAAAAGGTCTACACGCCACCGGAGACGGTTTTCGAAACCTTTACCCTCATGAGCGCCGAGAAGAACAGGCTTTGAAAAAACCTTCATACCCATCTTCTGATCAGTACAAACGGGCAATGGAATGCAAAAGTTTGTTCATTCCTGATGGGTTGGTTTTGCTTCCTCATCGCCTATTTAATTCTTGACACCGGCTTAGTTGTGCACTACGGATAGTGTACATTTGAAAAGAATATATTCGACTTGAGTTTTGACCTGCGAAGAACACCTTCTGTACGGCTCCCCCAAGTCAACAGTTCATCGTCGATATCTTCATTTTTTAGGATTTCCTGAAGCAGCGTCAAAGGACTTTACGAGGCTGGGAAATAAAGCAAGATGTTAACAACATTCTCATGGAATGAAAAACCGGGGAGGAATATAATCCACCCCTGAAGCTACCTGGGACACAGACGAGATCGTTCCCAGCAATAAGCCTCGGCGGCATGGTTCGACCGGACCAGGTCTCACAGGCATCAAGCCGGGAGGTATACATGGCTAACAGATCAACGAACACCTTTAAAAAGAAGGAACGCGAAGAGGCAAAGAGGCGCAAGAGGATTGCCAAGGATGCCAAGAAGATCGAACGCAAAGACCTCAAGGACAACAAGGATCCTTTGTT
>CAYMDG010000304.1:0-4008 GCA_964388905.1 uncultured Bacteriovoracaceae bacterium | reverse complement strand
AATTGATAACTATCCAGAAGCCCATTACAGCAAAGAAAATACCTATGAACGTCCATGACCCTCCAAAGGAGGCAACCAGATCAGCAGTTTTTTGGCCAAATGTGAATTGCTCTTCATGCTCCTCCAGGACATTCCTGCTTATATGTTCGTTTCGAGAAATATGGCCGATGACATGTTGCTGCTGAGAGGAAAGGGCTTCAAAGTCCTTGTTCAATAACTTCTGCGACAATTCATGCACATCTCGTTTCATAATATCACTATCCTTCATATCTATAAGGTATCAGTCAACGTTTCAGACCCCACCTTTCTCATAAATCTCTCGTGATATTTTTGAAAAAAATGTTTCGAATACCCTTGCAATGTTCTGTTCCACCTTCTGATTATTCAGTAACCAGACAGGAGCAATCCCACAATCAGATAATAACCACCGGACAATGGGCATTGATGATCACATGCTGAGCTACTGAACCCAGTATGAATTTCTCAACCCTGGATTTCTTTTCAGTCCCCATGATGATCTCATCCACTTGGTGATCCTTGGCGAAACGGATCACATCTTCACCTGCATCATTGCCTTTGATCAGGAGGTGCGTCTCGGTAGTTATCTTCTCCTTTTCCATGACACCCTTGAGGTATGCAAGATCGGTTTCCAATCTGTCAATCTCATCAAGCTGCGGCTCCCCTCCCTTGTGAAGCGAGCACACTATATCTAATGCGGCCTGGAAGGCCTTTGCATGCATCTTCACAACAGGCAGGGCATCCTTGGTATATTCTGTCCCGTCGTAGTACATCAGTATCCTCATATCTTCTCCTTTCGTCTTGGCGCCCATGAGGGCTTCTTATCAGTACTCATTTTTCACGAAATTCCTCTGGGGCCCTCATGCATACATGCCGTACGCCTGGAATCTTTTATTTTTTGAAGATCTTTGTTAGGAGCTGCTTTTCTTTTCCGGCATTCGCAACAGTCTTTCCCAATTCCTCTTGGTAGCCGGTAACAAGGGCATGGATGATCCTGTCAAAGAACAAATTCACGTAGTAATTGATCTCCATGAACTGGTTCAGGGTAAAGCCGCTGTCCACCGCAATCTGATCCCTGAGTTCATGCCAGATAGCCCTCTTGATAAGTTGAAATACCATGACGACCTCGTCCAGAGGGAAGCCTTCCTTGCACCGGTTTGCGCCAAGATCGGAATAGTAAGCAAACAAGGTATTCTTTGGCTTGTCCTTGCTCAGCCAGTTTCCGAGCCTTAAATACACGTTGCGAACCACCTGGGCAATGCGATCTTCTGTCACGTCCTTTGAGATCTCCCAGTAATGCCTGGTTTCTTCCCTGGTCTGGACGTCCTGAACAACTTCCTTGGTGATTTTGTCAGCATGTTTTTCAATGAGGTTCATAAATCCTTGGTACATGGTTGATTCCTCCTTTTTCAGATTTCACAAGTCGAGGTGATTCGGTATGGAAATCCTCGACCTTTCCCTGAGCGTCTTTCGTCTTGCTCCGGATTTCGTCTTGCGAAACAGCGATCTCTTGATGCCTTTCCTTTCTTCAACGAAATCCTGAACCGTATATGCAATATAGCCTTCACGGCTACCATGGAGGCTATGAAACTCCGGATCAGGAGCACCACCCATATCCCAGTCAAGACGGACAAGATGGAGAAATTTATTGATTTCTCAATGATCTCACTATAATTTTCCCTAGTGCTGCATACTATATAATAACCACCATAAATTATATCAATACAGCATACCTTCGATTAAATAACGCTGTCTTTTTGAAACTACCGGCGCTGTGCTCAAGTTGATTCTTCAAAATTCTGCATTATATTCATTACTAGTTAGCAGGATGCGGTGATCAGAAATAAGAGAGACAGTCATGCCGAAGCAATCCGGGGAGACATCTATCAGGATGGAAAAGATGCCAGGGTGGAAACTTGGGATGGAAAAGAGACCAAGGTGGAAACAGCTCATTCTCGTCATAGCCATTCTGAGCGTTGCCGGACCTGGCCTGTGTGATACGGATATGAGCAAAGAAACGGATAATCCTCAAAAAACGAGCCCGGTCAAGGACGAGGAGCGCACAACAGACAAGGAGATAACTACCCCTGTCAGCCCTCCCTCACCCGTTGCGCCCGTTGAGGTGGATACCCTTGGAAAACCTGGTGTTCCCGAAGGGAATGATGTAGCCAAGGTTCCTGCCGCCCCTGCCGGCGAGGAACCCGCTAAAGAAACCTTCGGGGAAAGACTGGACAGATATCATGACAATTTCTATGTCTTTTTCCATCGAAAGGTTGAAAGGGTGAACGGATGGTTCGTTCCCGAGGGGAAGGAACCCAGCGAAGTACCTCCTTCACGGTGGCTGATGGGCCTTCCCGTAGTTCTCACCCTGGAACCCGATAATTCACTCACCACAAAGGTGCCCTTCGAACTCGATGCGGATTTCAGGCTGCCCGATGCGAATCTTTACAAAATCTACATTACCACCACCGACCCCGGGGAGCTCCCCGGCAATCCCCTTCCACAACGTGATACGTCTTTGCGGGTTGGTTTGGCGAAGAGCTTTCACGAATATTTCAGCACCTCCCTGGGCGTGAAGATAAAAAACCCTCCCACTTTGAACGCCAGTATTTCTGCGGACACCGTGTTTGAGCACGGCTCCTGGATGTATTATCCCCATCAGAAGATCTACTGGGACAGTAAAAATAAAGAGGCAGAGATTACGAGCTTTATCGCGGACCGGTGGGTGAACTCGTGGGATACCAGGATCACGAGTTCCCTGAGGTGGACCAGGGATAAGATGGATTCCGACAAAGCGGCTAAAAACGGCGAACACGGCTGGCTATGGGACTTCGGCCTGATCTTCGGTTATGCAAAGGAGCTGCTCCAGGAGCCGGACGTCGTCCGCCTCATGGGTGGCAAGGACCTGGCTCGCGGCGCAGCGATCCGCCTGGGTATTCTAGGCGCCCCCTGGTCCAGGCACGTCGTCAGCGCCAAACTCCTCCATAAAGAGCAGCTCAGGGCCCGCTGGATTTATTACTATATCGAACCCGAGGTGCAGTGGTCCCTTGGAGACAACTGGAACAGTACCATGATCCTGACATGCGGCATCGAGGCTATCTTCTGGGGCGTTAAAGAAAAGTGAAAAGCTTCATGGTTCCGTGTCTTCGATGGCCATGGAGATGAAACGGGTGTTGTTTAACCCCCTAATTTTGCGTTTACGAAGCGTAAAAACCTGATCCGTGCATGGGAGGATCTCCTCTCGTGTTTTTTTAAGTTATCTTTCCCCTTCTACCCATTCCCCTTGCCTGGACCTTTTTCTTGATTCTTGTTCACTTTCTGTTTATTAACCGTGCGCTTATAATCACCGGGCTTGCTTGCCTGCTGGGCCTTGTACCGGGTCTTTTCCTGTTTCCCATGTCTGGTGTCCCGGTCAATGACGGCAAAGCTTTTTCCCTGAGCCCGGTACTTCATGACATTTTCAGGGGCATATCTGTGATGCTCTGATATGAACTTCAGGTTTACCTGATTCACGATGTCCCCATCTCTGAGGTCGTCCCTTTTCCAGTCGCCTTTCGGATGTTTGATGTAATAGCGATAGGCATGCCCATAGGGAGGAGTCTGGGTCAGAGGGACATAGTATATCTCTGGGCTCAACCCGTATTGAAGGGTTATGTTCATCCATTTCATGCCGCCCTGGCGGAGTGCCACAACGGCCTTGGGCTTTACATGCGCCCTTTGTGCAATAAAGAATACTACAGGCAGCTCTTCTTCATTGATGCCCTGTTCGTGAAGGACAAGAACCTCCCTTTCAGGGACATGATAATATTCACCTATTGAAATACGGAAAGAACGAATGTCTTTATCCCCTTCGGATGCTTCCGCACTAGCTGGTGTAGCTGCAAAGGAAGGTGGAGTAGCGGCTAGCAAAAACACGAAGAAACTGGATATTATGGAAAGAACGGCCTTATCTGAGAACCATCTATTATTTTTCGATGTCATGATTCCATC
>CAYMDG010000303.1:0-4030 GCA_964388905.1 uncultured Bacteriovoracaceae bacterium | reverse complement strand
GCGGATTTCCGGGGTGTTCTCAACCTTGGGCAGGTTGTCGAAAATCGCCTGGGGGTCCGACTGGTTTGAAAGGATCTCCAAAAGCCTGGCAGATGCATAAATGGCGTCATCGAACCCGTACCACCGGTCAAGAAAGAATATGTGGCCGCTCATCTCGCCTGCCAGAGCTGCCTGCTCAAGATAAAGACGGGCCTTCATGGGCGAGTGGCCTACCTTGCCCATTATGGGGATACCGCCCGCCTTGGCCACCTCATCGAAAAATGCCTTGGAGCACTTCACCTCACCGATGATCTTCTCTCCCCTCTTTTCCTTTAATATGTCGCAGGCAAGGATGGCGGTGATCATGTCGCCATAAACAGTATTCCCTTTTGCATCAATAACGCCGATCCGGTCAGCATCCCCATCATAACCAATCCCTATGTCTGCCCCCCTGCTCAAAACCTCCGACTTCAGCATGGCAAGACCTTCTGAAGTGGTTGGGTCCGGGTGGTGATTGGGAAAATTACCATCGGGTTCCAGGCAGATGCCGCTCACCTCCATGCCGAGCGCATTGCATATCGCCATGCCGGGGGCACCTCCGACACCGTTCCCCGGGTCAATAACCACCTTTAACCGCCTTTTACCGGGTTTGATGCGGGATACAATATCGTCGATATACTCGGGCATGATATCGTAACAAATGCACTGTGCCTGTCCATTGATGCCGTGGCCCTCTTCCATGAGGCCCCTGATCTTCTGTATCTCCTCTCCGTAGATGGTCATCTTGCCAAGGGCTATCTTGAACCCGTTGTTGTCAGGCGGGTTATGCGAGCCGGTCACCTCTATGCCCCCATCAACATTGAGCCTGAAGAGGGAGAAGTACATCACCGGCGTGGGGACCATGCCGAGATCGAACACCTCTATACCGCTTTCCGTGAGTCCCTTCTTCAGGATCTCTTTAAAGAGAGGGGAACTCAACCGCGCATCCATTCCCAGGCTGACACGCTTGACCCGGTGATCATGGAAATAAACGCCTAATGCACGGGAAAGCCCTACAACAAACTCTTCATCCAGATCCGTGCCAACAACCCCACGGATATCATATTCCCTGAAGACTTCGGGATTCATTACCCCTCCTCATGTAGTTCTTATGTGCTGACCTTTTTGACACTTATCCAAAAAACTGTCGAAAACATCCTAGTTCACCCATGAAAGGCTCGTCAAGAAACAACGCACCTATTTGGAATACTCTTGTTGAGGTTGTTTTTAAAGAAATTGTTTTCCCCCATTTTCTTTCATCATTTTTTTCTTCTCGACCGTCTTAATTCTCCAGAATCATGCAGGGATCATCTTGAAAATATCAATATCTATGTCATCTCCACTCTGGTTTTGTATTAATTCTGCAACGAAATAAAAAACCCTGTAGTACATTTTCCACATCAACAGGAGAACCAATAGATATTCCTTTGATTATACATATTTTTATCATTGGCATGCAAGTTGTATAAGAAATAATGGAAAGATATGAATTATCGGCGTTTTGAGGGAGAAAGGCCTTGCTGAGACAATAGATTAAAGTCGAGCAAGGCAAAAATCGAAAAGAGGGAAAACCACTAAGGAGGAGGATAGGATGAAGAAGGTTTTTTTGGTAGTACTGATAGTCTTCTGTGCCACGGCAGCATACGCCGGGACATACGTAGACCCGCTTACAGGACCCACAGCAAACAGGGACAAGATTTATCCGACATTCGGTACACCACTGGTACAGTTCGATATCAGCGGTGAATTCGATGCCAGGGGCTATTACTGGGACAACGCCGCAATGAAGAAAAAAGACACCGTAACGAATTCCTACATGAGGGGCTGGCTTGACCTGTGGCCGAAACTCAAGGTCGGCGATACCCAGCTCATCACCAAGATCCAGATGAGGGACCAGAACCCCTGGGCCAAGTTTAACAGTGCAACCGGCTCTGAAGTCTTTGACAAGAACTATGATGTTCCATCCACCACCAGCGATAAGTCAAACATCTCTGTAGAGCGCGCATACATCCATCATGACTTCAATGATAAGTTCTTCACGGAAGTCGGCCTCATGAACGGCCAGGTATGGGGCACAACCTTCGGCGACTACCTTATGCCGCGTTATCGTGTGAAGTTCCAGGGAGTGACCCCTGTCGGTGCCATCGGCCTAATCTATGAGAAGAATGCCGAGGTGGGCAGTTCAGCAGTCGAGGATTCCGAAAAAGACGACTATAATGCCTATGCCCTCTACGGCGTAACCAAGCTGGGCGACATCACCCTTGAGCCCCTCTTCTATTACCATGTGGACAGTGGTTTCTATCGGTCTATTCCCCTTGGACTGGTCAATGCCACCCCAGCCATTACAGCAACAAGGGTTATCAGCGGTCAGGACAACGGAACAAAAGGCGCGAAGATCCTGTACATCTCTCTTGCCTCCAAGGGCAAGTTAGGTCCGTTGGGTATGGAAGCAGAAGCCACCTATAAAAACACAGATGCTAACAAGTTAGTCTCCACAACAACGTATAGCTCAACCTTACCGGTTGCAACCGCTGTTGTCGACAATAAGTGGAAAGAGATCGGCCTTTACCTGAACCTTTGGGGCGACCTCGATATCGCCAGGGTTGGCGCCAAACTGGCCTATGGTAACTGGGACAAGAAGGGCGGCATCATCAAGAACGCTGCAGGCAAATACACCGGAGCAGGCTGTGACTTCCGCGAGGATTTCAAATCCAACCTCATCCTGGGCGATGAAATCGGCTTCGGCACCGCAGGCAGCAATACCGCTGAAGACCTCGTGGGTATGACCCTGATCCAGCCCTACATCAAGAACGTGAAGCTCGGCTCGGACAAGCTCACGTGCAGCGCCTCCTTCGGCTACATCATGTCCAACCAGAAGGATACGAATTTTGAAGGCGCAACTGCATGGGAAACCGACCTCGGTGTCCAGTACAAACTCTCCGACAACCTCCTATACAAGGTTGACGCAGGTTATGCCAAGGTCAGTATTGACAAGAAGGAGCAGATCGCTTCTTTAAACCCCAATCCTTGGGCAGCTGGCAGCCCGGACCCCATTATGGTCCTCAAGCATGAGATCCTTTTGACATTCTAAGGAAAACTCTTTACATCACTGAAAAAGCCCGCCTGAAAAGGCGGGCTTTTTTTATCCTGGTGAGAACTCCCAGACTCAGTGCTACTTCCTTGCCCCTTTCGCAGCCAAATCACTCGTCAATAACTTAGTATTCAAAGGTTATCTTTCCAATTTTTCTGATAGGCGGGGTATGAAAAAAATGATGTACAAGAAATCAATAAAAAATGCCCCCACCTGATTCAAGGTGGGGGCATTTCACAAGATACTTTCTGGGTATACTTTACTGGTCGATAAAAGAACGAAGCTTCTTGGACCGCACCGGATGCCTGAGCTTCCGCACGGCCTTGGCCTCGATCTGACGGATGCGCTCACGCGTGACCGTGAAGTCCTTGCCCACCTCTTCCAGGGTATGATCCGACTTCTCACCGATGCCGAATCGCATGCGCAACACCTTCTCCTCCCTCGGGGTTAGGGTGGCCAGCACGCGGCGGGACTGCTCAGAGAGGTTCTTGGCCAGGATGGCATCCGACGGGGAAGGCACCTTCTTGTCCTCGATGAAGTCGCCCAGGTGGCTGTCTTCCTCCTCGCCTATGGGCGTCTCCAGAGAAATAGGCTCTTTGGCGATCTTGAGGATCTTGCGCACCTTGTGCTCCGGGTAGTCCATCTTAACGGCTATCTCTTCGGGTGTCGGCTCCCTGCCGAGATCCTGGACCAATGCCCTTGAGGTGCGGATGAGTTTGTTGATGGTCTCGATCATGTGCACGGGGATGCGGATGGTGCGCGCCTGGTCCGCAATGGCCCGGGTGATGGCCTGACGGATCCACCAGGTGGCGTACGTAGAGAATTTGTAGCCCCTGCGGTATTCGAATTTTTCAACCGCCTTCATGAGCCCGATGTTCCCTTCCTGAATGAGGTCCAGGAATTGGAGTCCGCGGTTGACAT
>CAYMDG010000302.1:1444-4039 GCA_964388905.1 uncultured Bacteriovoracaceae bacterium | reverse complement strand
GATGATCTCCTGTTTTTCCGTTGAACAGGCGTGACTGGTAAAGATAAACCTCAATGCAGTGGCTTCTTTAATCTCCAGGAGATCCAGAAGCGGCCCGGTGGCGATGGTCCTGCCGAAGGCGCGGGCCACCTTGATAAGATGCGAGAACCTTATGGTAAACTCACTATGGGCATAGAGCGGGATCTCCCTGGGGAAGGAATCAAGGGGCAATCCTTCGGTCAGGTATGGCATATTGCCAGGGATGATTGGGTCGCATGAATGCTCACTGATGAATGCCGGCACCCCGAGTCTGCAGATGGTTTCCAAGAGCCGCAGCGCCCCGATATTAAAATTGAAGGTCCCCTGATGAGGAATTTCAAGCCCATAGTTTGTAATGAGCCGTGACACATCTTCGGGGAGATTATAAGGATCGAGGTTGGTAAACGTATCGAGATCGCCGATGACCTCGTTTATAATGATAAGGTCCAGGCGGCCTTTGGCCCCCTTGAGCTCGTGGATATCGGCCTTGATGAAGGAGACCTTGTCATGAAACTCTTCAAGCCTTTTGCGCTGTTTTTTCAGCAGCATCGTGGATAAGTCCATCATGAAGGCCTTTTCTATAAGCCGTCCATGCGGAGAGGCCAGCAGGCCGTGCATGAGGCTGCCGTAACCACCACCCATCTCAAGGACAACCGAATAGGGCTCAAGCAGGCCCATGCCTGCCAGGAAATCACCCAGAAGCTCCCCATATGCCTTTTTCAGGCTAAAGGCCTTTATGTATGGGCTCTTAAGTGAGCCCAGAGATTCGCAGATGGTGAACTCCCTGAGAAGATCGATTGGGTTAGCCCTATGAAAGCCACGGGTGCTGTTTATGCCCATGGCATCAGGTTAATACAGGATTTGTATAGGAGTTTACAAGGGCAAATCCATTGATGAGCTTGGATTTCTGTGTTATGTGCCCTGCCAGGAAAAGGAGGGACATCAATGTCGAGGATAAAGACTTTTGTATTATGTGTAGCCTTAATAGTGTGCTTCTCAGGTACCTCATTGGCAGATGCACCAACTTCCACTGAGGGCGATTGGGTTGCCGATGTCGCAGCAAAGGTGCTGCCTTCGGTTGTGAACATAGCATCCATGAAAACGGTTACCCAGCAGTCTCCCTTATTCAGCGATCCTTTTTTCAGGGACTTCTTCGGCGGCGGCATACCGCATGAGCGAGTCCAGCGGGCCCTGGGTTCGGGTGTAATCGTCTCATCCGATGGTTATATCGTGACAAACAACCATGTGGTCGGCGGGGCTGACAAGGTCGAGGTAAGGCTCTCCGATGCCAGCGTATATCCTGCCACCATCGTAGGGACCGATCCCAAGAGTGATGTAGCCATCATCAAGATCAACAAGACAGGCCTGCCTGCAATTAAGATAGGTGATTCTTCCAAGCTTCGAATAGGGGGCTTTGTCCTGGCAGTCGGCAATCCCTTCGGCCTCGAGCAGACCGTCACCATGGGTATTATCAGCGCGCTCGGCCGCTCCGGCCTTGGCATCACGGATTATGAAAACTTCATCCAGACGGATGCCTCCATCAATCCAGGCAATTCCGGCGGCGCCCTGGTGAACATGAAGGGTGAACTCATCGGCATCAATACCGCCATCCTTTCCCAGTCGGGAGGAAGTGTGGGTATAGGGTTTGCAATCCCCATAGACCTTGTTATGGGCATCAAAAAGAGCATCGATAAGTATGGCAAAGTGGTGCGAGGCTGGCTTGGGGTCAGTGTACAGGAAATCACGCCCGAACTCGCCAAGGGTCTTGGGTTGAGCACGGCCAGAGGCGCGCTTATCTCTGAGGTTATGAAGGCTTCTCCGGCGGAAAAGGCCGGCCTGAAGCAGGGAGATGTCATTATAGGTATTGATGGGAAGACGGTGGGGAATACATCCTCAATGAGATTCCAGATATCCGAGGTCCTGCCGGGTGCATCAGTGAAGGTCAAGGTTTTGCGGGACGGAAAGGAAAAGGTTTTTAACGTTGTGGCCGGTGACCTTGCCAAGGCAAAGATACCGGAGCACATGGTAGCGATACAGGACAACAAGTTTCTCTCTGGAGCTACTGTTGCAGATCTTACCCCTGCCACGAGGGAGACACTGGGTCTCAAGCCCGATATACTGGGTGTCGCAGTCATCGAGGTGGCGAACAATTCGGCAGCGGCAAAGACAGGCCTCAGGCCTGGAGATATCATCCTGTCCTTGAACAACAAGGCCACCAGAAACCTTGAGGAATTAAAGAAGATGGCCGATGACCTCAAGGGCATCAAGATGAGTATCAGCATCTACCGGCAGGGCATGGTCATGACCATGACCATCATCAGATAGCATTTTCCAGGCCCCCCTCATGAGGGGGGCCTTCTAAAACAAAATTTTATGAGTAATGAGAGATGCGTGCAGTTATCCAGAGGGTAAAGGAGGCATCCGTATCCGTGGATGGTTCGGTGCTTTCGAGGATCGGCACGGGCCTGTGCTGCCTGGTTGGGATTGAGGCAGGTGACGGTCCCTCTGACATCGACTACCTTGCCAGGAAGATCTGCAGCATAAGGATATTCGATGATGAAAACGGGGTGATGAACC
>CAYMDG010000302.1:0-1344 GCA_964388905.1 uncultured Bacteriovoracaceae bacterium | reverse complement strand
TTAAAGGATTGCCGCTTAACCTTTCAAAGCATTGATGCGCTCAATGAGTTTTGCCTCGGGCAGGGCGCCTACTATGTCCCCCACCTTCTGGCCGTTTTTGAAGACCAGGAGATTCGGAATAGAACGGATGCCGAATTTTTTAGCAGTATCGGGATTTTTATCCACATCCAGCTTTCCGAAGACAATCTGCCCGGCATGCTTTTTTGCGAGGTTCTCCACGATGGGACCCAGCATCTTGCAAGGGCCACACCACTCAGCCCAGCAGTCCACCACGATGAATGGATACTTGGCCACTGCATCGTTGATATCCTGGTCCGTCAGGGTAATGGCAGTATCCGGATTATCCACAAATTTATCTTCCGGCATGATCTCCTCCTTTTTCCTTTAAGGGGTCTTGGTCCCGTCGTACGAAGTGCCCTTGAGTGTGCTGACATACTCGTATGCAGCAAATGCCGCAGTGGCGCCGTCTCCGCAGGCAGTCACCACCTGCCGCAGGAGCTTTTCGGTACAGTCGCCTCCTGCGAATATTCCTTTGGCGGATGTATTCATATGTGCATTCACTTTTATGTAGCCCTGTGAATCCATGTCAACAATTCCCTTGAAGATCTCTGTGTTGGGGATAGTCCCCGTGAAGATGAAAATCCCGTCTACGTCAACGGTCGTTATCTTCCCGGGATCTCTAACATCCTTGAGCCTGACGGTCTTCACCACCGAGTCTCCGGCGATATCTTCGATAACGGCGTTCCAAGCAAATGCTATCTTGGCATTGGCAAACGCCCGGTCCTGCAGTACAGCTGTTGCCCTGAGCCTGTCTCTTCTGTGGACTATGGTGACACTTGAAGCAAAATTCGTGAGATAGAGGGCCTCCTGTACCGCAGTATCTCCACCGCCTACCACGATAAGCTTGCCATCACGGTAAAAAGGACCATCACACGTGGCGCAGTAGGATACCCCTCTGCCCGTGAACTCGGCCTCGCCAGGTACATTGAGGTGCGCATATTCCGTGCCGGTAGAGATGATCAGGGACAAGGCCTGGTGAACAGAGCCCGATGTGCTTACCTCCCAGGCATCATGACCTTCTGCACTGGTCTTTGCAACAGCTATGATGTCTTCGTCAAGGATGGATAGGCCGAATTTGAGTGCCTGCTGGGCAAAGCGTTCAATAATCTCGAACCCGCCTATTCCATCAGGAAACCCGGGGTAATTTTCGATGAGGTCAGTGGTCGTGATAAGGCTTGTTTTGAAGGCGCTGCGTATGAGCAGCGTCTTCATGTTCGACCGTGTTGCATAGATGCCTGCGGTAAGTCCTGCAGGCCCGCCTCCGATAATGATCACATCATACAT
>CAYMDG010000301.1:0-4058 GCA_964388905.1 uncultured Bacteriovoracaceae bacterium | reverse complement strand
TGGAATTTGCCCGGGCTCTCGCCCTCATTGCGATTGAGCTTATAGCCATAGAGCAATCCCATGGGTCCGATGGGGGTGATATACCTGAGCCCGATACCCACAGAAGACCTGAAATCATCAGATCCTTCATTCACGAGCGCCCTCCTGACAGAACCCGTGTCATAGAAGACGGCTGTCTCCCAATCGTGTGACAATTCAAAACGTGCCTCCATGCTACCTACAAGCGACAAACGGCCGCCTATAGGATTCCTGCTGGCATCATATCTGAGCATGTTCTCGTCATATCCCCTGACATCCATAGTCCCACCCAGATAGAAAAGCTGGTCCTCAGGGAGCTGCCCTTTTTTCCCATAGGTATAGATATAGCCTAAACGACCAAGCCATGCCAGGGTGAGCCTATGTGACGGGCTGAAGTAGTAACGGAGATTCAGATAGTGCTTCAAAAAATTATCCAGGGAATTCTGATAGCCCTTGGATATATCTACGGCATAAGAGGAATAGAATCCCTTTTGGGGCCTTACAAAGGAATCCCTGGCGTCATAGGAGATGAATGGTGTGGTTATCAGGGAACCACGGGGTTTGTAAGAATCTTCATCTCCTAGAGGAATTGTAACCGATTTATCCTTGAGAAACTGATCTCTCCATTCATACCTGAAACCAAGAGATGTTGTTGTGTGGGGCTTGTATAACCGCAAAAAGTTGCATGACGAAGTCCAGACCGAGGTCCCGAAGATCTGGTTAAACTGGGCCTTTTTCTCAAAGGATAGAATATTGGTATTGGTAATGGGGGTATCAAAGATCCTGTGCTGGGTTATCCCTAGCCCCCCTTGATAGCCGATTTGGCTCAACTCGCCGCCGATCCATGCGTCCTTGTTCAAACCGAAGAGGTTGCGGTCACCCACACGCGTGTTTCCATACAGTCCACGGTCAGAAGCATAGCCTGTAGCGGCCTGGAGATAGTAAGGCTTGATCTCCTCCATATCAATGAGGAGTGTGATGCGGTCCCGTTCCTCCTTGATTCCGAAGGTCTTAAATTGTACTGAATCAAAGGCCTCCATATTCCGGATATTTTTTTGACCTTCAAGCATGGTTTTCAGGGAGAACGGCTGTCCCGGCTCAATGCCTAGTTCCCTCGTGACGACACGCGTCCTTGTCTTGAAGTTGCCCCGATAATAGATATTTCCCATTGAAGTGCGCTGACCTTCATCAACATAGTACGTAATGGCAGCCTGGGTATGCTCTTTAAGTAAGACAACTTCCGTTTTCACGTTCACATATGGGTAGCCATTTTCCGAGATAAGCCCTGAAAGGGCTGTCTCATCAGACTTTAATACATCATTTACGAAGGACTTGCCTTTTCTGAGTTGAAGGACTTCCAGGGCTTCGTTTTCTGAAATTGCCTTGAGGCCGATTATTTTAACAGACGAGACAATGGTCCTTATCCCCTCAGTGATCTTGACAAGGATTGAAATACCCGTTTTATCTTTGTTCCAAATCAGTTCATGAGATACTGATACTTCATTGAATCCACGGCCCAGGTATAGTGCGCGAATAGCAGCCAGATCCTCTTCCAGGATATCCGGATTAAAGATTTTCTTACTGAAAAATGGTGCCTTGCCGGTCTGAAGTTCTTTTTTCAATTCTTCTTCGTTGAAGTAACTGTTGCCGGAAAAACGTAGGGATTCTACAAGAGTCCTGGGGCCTTCCTTGATAAAAAGATTGATTTTCCGTTCTCTTTCATCTTTTATGGTGACCTTTTCTTCAAGGATTTCAATTTCTGTGAAAAGGAAACCATCTTTTCGATATCGTTCTTTAATCTCCTTGATACCGTTCTTGATGCCCCTGTCTCTCCTGTTACCCTTTATGAAGATCGGTATGTCACCCCTGAGTGTATATGACCAGAACCAATTGTTTCCGGAGAATGATAGTTCGTAGTGAGGCCCTTCCGTAATGGATACCCCGGCCTTCACCTCTCCTGTCACCTCATTTTTGCTCACCGATTCATGTATCTCGCATTCAGGATATCCGCGCTGCCAGTAGAGTGCTAAGAGATCTTTCATATCCTGGGTGAATTCCGCATCTCTGAAACGGCCCGATTCCCTGATGAAAAACGATGTTCGCCAGGAGTTCATGCGGGACTTGATCTCTGCATCGAATATTGCATGATTTCCGCTTATTTCCAGTGTGTCGAGATAATAATATGGGCCTGGTTTAATGCTCACATCGAGGTTTACCCACCCTCCTTCAGGGTCTTTTTCTACTGTCACGGAAATTTGGGGATTTCTGTAGCCTTCTTTTTTATACAGTTCACCAATAAGTTTCTCCATTACCTTGGGTGTATCAGGCAGCAGCGCATCACCGGGATATACATTTACGGACTTTAAGACATCGTTATTGAACAGAGGGTACTCGCCGTGAATGCGAATATCCTTGATCTCCCTGTAGGGAGTTAGAAGGAAGGTGACTTTGATGCCTTCATCTGCCTGTTCTATTCCAGGAATAACTGCTTCGAATCTTTTAGAGAGGATGAGGGCGTCGATTGACTGCTGAAACTTTTTTTCAGAAAACGGTTCTCCCTCACGCAGATTGATAAGATCTCGTGCCAGGTTTTCTATAGTTTTGGTGCACCATGGGCATTCTTTGAGGTCAATATGGATATCCTTAACAGACATGCCATCAAATGCGGCATATTCGATGGGCATCTGTATGCCCGGGTTTGAACTTTCCTGGCCCTGGCAGGGCGTAGACAAGAGCACCATGAAGAACAGAAATGCTGTGAGGAGGTTTGTTTCAGGGCGCATAGATTCAGCGGAACTCGTATTTAAGCTGGATATCTGATCCAAAAATTCCATCACTGCCCTGATAGCCGTTAATAATGAGATTCTCAAGGATCTTATATTCAGCTATACCCCTTTGAATGGTCTGTGTATTCCTGGTTTCCACCTGGTATTCCAGGATCAGCCTCCTTGACAATTCCTTGCCGAGTGTAAGTTTGAGGTTTTCACCCGCATTGGAAGTAGAGAATTCTGATGCCTTCAGATTAAGGATGTCAAGGGTCGTGGCCTTTTTGATCTGCCCGCCATAATTGGAGGCGAGTATCTCGGCAGCCATGGCTGTTGGAGAAACCGTTAAGCCGGTCTGACTCTGTGTGAGTTCACGCGACGTCTTCCCGATGATGAGAAGGGAAAGGATGTCCGCCGGCTCTTCTGTAGGGGTCGAGTTCAGCTTGAACTGAAGATTGTCAAAACCTCCCTCGATGGTGAGTTCTATCGTCCAGTCTCTGACCTTGGTTTCGCCTTTGATATCAACAGTCGGTTCGGTCTTGTGGGGGTTCAGGAAATCGACGACCCCTCGGGAAACCGTGAACTCATTATTCTGAAAGGTCACAGTCCCCTCAATGACCGCTAATCTCCCGGTAAGCACCGGTTTGATAAAGGTGCCGTTTATCTTGAGGTCAGGATTCAGATAAAGTTCGGAGATATTATTTTCAACCTTTAGCTCCCCTCTGCGTTTTATGGTAACATCAAGATCCATATTTTTCAGGTAGGGCCAGCGTTTCGCCATGAGTTGCTCCTGAGCCTGCCTTTGCTTCGGGAGGATTCGTTCGATTACCCCTGTCAGAAGGTTCACCTTCACATCCTTATAATAAATTCCGTCAAGGATAATCACGTCTGACCTGATCAAAGAGCGTGATCCGGAGGACACAAGTGAGGCCTCCCCATCGATAGTGAGGTCCATCATATCAGGGATGGACAAGGGCATTGAAGTCAAGGTGGTCTTCAGATCGAATGTGCTTGGTGTAAACCCTTTACGGGTTATAGTACCCCCGAAAGTGAAATAGCCCGTATCTATCATTCCAGTCAGGTCTTCGATGAAGATATCGTCATCCTGGAACCTGATCTTTCCATTCATGGTGTGCAGGCGCTGCGAGTTTATGGGTATGGTATAGGCGATGTCCTCAAGGGTGAGGAGACCTGAAACTACCGGTTTATTGTCATGGGAAGTGATCTTTGAAGACACATGGATAAGGCCCGAGCTGTCTGAAAGGTCTTCATCAA
>CAYMDG010000300.1:0-4072 GCA_964388905.1 uncultured Bacteriovoracaceae bacterium | reverse complement strand
AAAAGTATCCTTTTTTTCTGTCGAAGAAATTTTTCTGGTCACTGATGATAGGAGGAATCCATGCCGGATCATTCTCGTAGATCCGGGCTGTCCATGGGAACATAATGAAGTCTTTCATCATGCCCTTTGTATCAGCGAGCCTCACCTCAACCATGACATTTCACCTCCATTGAACGATAAGGTAATATATAAGGTGGATACCTTCAGATGCCAGCCCTATAATGGGATTTTTATCGGGTTAGTGGACATGATCGATCCTCCGCGACCCGAGGTACGGCTCATAGAGCTGGGGAAGTGGTTCGAACGCTCGCGAGAAACCAAGTAACCGATCAGAACTATCTAAAAGAGCGCCGGACTGCGTAAGCGGGACCTTTGGATTGTTTGCTTATTTTATCAAATCTCTTGCTGCATAATAGCCGCAAAGGCCGTGAACACCGCCACCAGGTGGCGTCGACGAGGAGCAGATATAGATATTCCGCTGAGATGTCCTATAGGGATTGAGGGATACTACCGGACGGGTATAAAGCTGGAAGATGTCCTGCACTCCGCCGTTAATATCTCCCCCCACATAATTCGGGTTGTACCGTTCCATCCCTTGCGCCGAAATCGTGTTTCTTGCCAGGATGACCTCTCGAAACCCGGGGGCATAGCGTTCAACCTTTTTTTCTATACTGTCGGCCATATCAGCTTTTGAACCATGGGGAACATGGCAATACGCCCAGGCTGTGTGGCTGCCTTCAGGGCTCCGTGAAGTATCGAAGAGGCTCTGTTGCGCGAGCACCACATAGGGCGCCTTCGATATTTCGCCCTTGTTCACACAACAGACCGAAGCGGCTATCTCCTCATACGAATTGCCCAGGTGGACAGTCCCTGCCTTTCTACAGATACCTGCCTTCCAGGGGATCGGTTCCTTCAGTGCCCAGTCCATCTTATAGACGCCCGGACCGTAACGGAACCCGGCAAGTCTTTGCCGGTAATTTTTAGAAAGACCAAGGCCCTTAATATCCAACAACTGCCGGGGGGTGACGTCAAAGAAATAATAGGCTGCCTGGGGCATATCCTCCAAAGAACTGACCGGTTTGCCCGTTACGATTTCACCTCCCCGGTCAAGGAAGCAGTAAGACAGGGCATCGGCCAGATTCTGCGAACCGCCTTTTACAAACGGCCACCCTACGGCATGGCCTAATGCCGCAAGTAAAATGCCGAAGGCAGCGGTTGCGGGTTTGTGAAGGGGAATCATGGCATGGGCTGCAAGCCCGGCAAACAACGCTCGTGTCTGATGATTGTGGAATTTTTTTTCTCCAAGACCTTTTGCGGAATAAAGTGCCTTTGATGCAAATTTTGCCATCAGAAAGGGATCAATAGGAAAAGGGACCGGTCTTAATATGCCGGATAATAATTTTTCATAGCCCTTTACAAAAGGCGCAAGAAGATCTTTGTATGCCGTGGCGTCGCGACCCAAGGCATCGGCCGTTATATCCAGGGACCGGTGCAGAAAGACAGCAGATCCATCCTCAAACGGGTGGGCAAGCGGTATTTCCGGATTGACCCAGGAAAGGCCATATTGATGAAGTTCAAGTTGCCTGAAGAAAGATGAGGAAACCGCAAGAGGATGAGCTGTGGAACAGACGTCGTGAACAAAACCAGGCAGAGTAAATTCTGCGGATCGGCAACCCCCCCCGATGGTTTCTTTCGCTTCCAGCAGAATCACGGATGGGAATTTCCTGCTGAGTGCAATGGCTGCAGCCAGGCCGTTGGGACCACTGCCCACGACGACGGCATCATAATGTTGTTTCTCAGGCGTCAATGTTTTTGACCATCATTCATATTTTTTTCCGGGAAGAGACAATTCTTCTCAGCAGATACAGCGGCATATATAAAGATGAGCGGATGGCACCGCAATACCAAACATTTCCCGTCTCGCCCCACTGAAGACGGCTATCGATCAGGACATTTCGCTGTTCGATCCTGCCTTCGACACCCAGGCGTGAGGCAAGATTACCAAGCGTCTGATGCCAGAATTGATCCTCCTGCCCCGCCGCACCTAACCGAAAACCAAGTTCCATAATGGGATCCGCTGTTCTGAAGAGTGGATGCACCTGGATGATCGTTTTATGATCCTGGCGGAAACTGCTGAAGTTTATCCAGCCACAAAGCATGTGACCCTGGACCGTCGAAAAACAAAAGGAGTCGTCATCGGAGTATATGACCTTGATGCCTGTTGCCAGCACAAGCATACCCCCGATGCTTAGATTCAGGAGCGCTGTAGCACCGGACGCTATGGGAGCGCCGCCGGAGGTAAACAGATGGTTGCCTTTCGGCCAGAAATCGGGAAACTCCGACCGCCACAGAGATACGATCTTTTGCGGATCCATATTCGTGTTGTTGATCTGAAAGCGGTATTTCTTATCCCAAAGGCGACCGAATCCATTGACGGGGCTGGTAACTTTTCTGCCGTTTACGTTTATATTCATAGCATCTGCAGGGACAACACCTATTGATACATGCTCAACATTTCCCGCCCAGCCAGGGACAAGGGGTCCATTGTAAGTTTGGAACGCATCTTCCGAAGTTTCAATCCTAGTTGGGAAAGGCCTTTGCCGCAACGCCTCATGTTCGTTGTCAAACAAGGTTATGGCCTTATCAAGGCATGTCAGACGAAAGACATCCCGGAAAGGGTCTGCGATATTGCTGGCCGCCAGCCCGATCTTCTTTTGTGCTAGTCTGGTTGCATAAACGAGCAGAAGACTCGCCCCTTCAGAATCCAGATGGGTAAGATTCGTAAAATTCAAAAGTATGTTTTTATTGTTTCTCATTCCCTCATCATATAATCGAGACAAGGTATTTTCACAGTCTCCATTGAGTGGTCCCTGTATATCCAGAATCAAAGTCTCCCCATCGGCAATCCTCGGTCTAATGGTCTCTTTGTCTTCAGACATGGGATATTCCTTTCCTCTTGCCTTATTCTGTGAAACAAAAGGTCTTCATATACTATCACATTATGCAGGAGAACGCTCCCGATCTATCGTCATCCAATACCGTTGACCTCTTCTATAGATACTGGCCCCAATCTCAGATGATGAACCATTGATTACTTCAATTTCATCAGGGTTTTGAGATGGCTGGAAACTGAATATCTCGTGTTGACCCCTATGCAGATAACCCCTCCACATCAAAGCGTGGCGACTGGCACATTGATCAATGGCTTAAGGTACTTAACAGCTTATTGCTTTACACCCAATATCTGGATATACTGCTATAGCGCATCAAATATTGGGATATGCTTACAGAAGTCCTTTATATTTAATTAATTGGATGAATACCTAGAAAACTAACTTTGTAAGGGAGTTTATAATGGGAGATCTTAAAAAGGGCGATGTGGTTAAATTAAAGAGTGGAAGTCCTGCAATGACCGTTGAAGATGTTGCTTCCGATGGTACGTTAAGTTGTGTTTGGTATGATAATGACAAGAAGGAAATCATGGGTAGAAAGTTCTCGTATGAATGTCTTGATCTTGCCACCCCCGTTAAGCCTGAATAATTCTAAACCTGTTCGATTGAATCATTATGAAAGAAAGGCCCGGTGATGAACCGGGAGTATCTGATCATTTATTATATCCATAGATACCTGCAATAATACCTCAGTTTTAAGATGCCTGGACACCGTAGATTATGTTCAGAACTATACAAATTCACTCAGCTGCAGATCGAACTGAGCCGCTTATTCAATATCAAATATCTCTATAATGGATCCATCCTCCTCAATCGAAGGGTCTTGCCATGCGAAGGATCTCGGGCGGAAACTGGATATTCAGGTCCTTGATGACCTTGGCGTCCAGCATGATGGTGAGATCCTGCTGCCGCAAAATGGGCAGGGTTTCGGGCTTCACCCCATCTTTAAGGATCTTTGCAGACTGCTTGCCGGAAAGTGCGCCTATGGTATCGAAGTCTACCCCTACGTACAGGGTGGCGCCTGGAATCTTGTCGATGACCAGGGTGAAGACCTGGGTCTTATTGGCCTTAGAGAACTCGATGAGATCCCCTGCTTTTCCATGGTTGTTCAGCTCATAGTA
>CAYMDG010000299.1:0-4077 GCA_964388905.1 uncultured Bacteriovoracaceae bacterium | reverse complement strand
GCATGGAATCAGTGAAAAAACTCAACCCTCGCTCTCTGATGAAGAACCCTGTCATCTTCGTTACCGAGGTGGGCGCTTTCATTACAACCATTGAACTGCTTCTGGTCCCCCGTAGCGGACCATGGGGATTCAATCTGCAGATCTCGTTGTGGCTATGGTTCACGGTGCTCTTTGCTAATTTTGCCGAGGCCATGGCTGAAGGTCGCGGCAAGGCCCAGGCGGAAACCCTGAGGAAGACCCGCAGGCAGACCTATGCCAACAGGTTAAATGCGGATGGATCTATGGAAAAGGTCTTCTCCGAGCTTTTGCGCAAAGACGATATGGTGATCGCCGAAGCCGGGGATATCATACCCGCTGACGGAGAGATCATTGAAGGAGTGGCCATGGTAGACGAGTCGGCCATTACCGGGGAATCCGCCCCTGTTCTCCGCGAGGCCGGTGGAGACAGAAGCTCTGTGGTGGGAGGTACGCGTGTGCTCACAGACAAGATCAAGGTCCGGGTCACAGCAGATCCCGGTGAAAGTTTTCTCGACCGCATGATCTCGCTGGTCGAAGGGGCCAAGAGGCAGAAGACCCCCAATGAAATCGCCCTGACAATACTGCTCTCGGCCCTGACCATTATCTTCCTGGTGGTTATCATCACGCTCAAGTTCTTTGGGCTGTACTCCGGGGTATCACTGTCCATCACGGTCCTTGCGGCGCTGCTTGTCTGCCTTATACCCACGACCATCGGCGGTCTTCTGAGCGCCATCGGTATCGCCGGCATCGACCGCATGGTGCAGAGAAATGTCCTGGCCATGAGCGGTAGGGCTGTAGAGGCTGCAGGGGACGTGAACGTATTGCTGCTGGACAAGACAGGCACCATTACCCTGGGCAACCGCCAGGCAACGGAGTTCGTTCCCGCAGCTTTCATCAGCGCCCAGGAGCTGGCGGGCGCAGCTCAACTGGCTTCACTGGCAGACGAAACCCCTGAAGGCCGGAGCATTGTCGTGCTTGCAAAAAACTATGGCCTCAGGGGCCGGACCATCTCTGAGATGCCCAATGCAACATTCATAAACTTTACCGCCCAGACAAGGATGAGCGGGGTGGATATCAATGGGCGGAAGATACGCAAGGGTTCTGCAGACGTGATAAAATCGTTCGTGGGAGGAACATTGCCCGAGGATGTCCGGCTGGTGGTTGACGGCATAGCCCAATCCGGTGGCACACCGCTGGTGGTTGCAGAAAACGCACGTGTCCTTGGCACCATCCATTTAAAGGACATCGTCAAGGGTGGCCTGAAAGACCGGTTCGAACGGTTCCGGGCCATGGGTATCAAGACCGTCATGATTACGGGTGACAACCGTCTTACCGCTGCAGCCATTGCCCATGAGGCCGGCGTGGATGATTTCGTTGCCGAGGCCAGGCCCGAAGACAAGCTCGAGCTCATCAAAAGAGAGCAGGCAGAAGGCCGTCTGGTGGCCATGACCGGTGACGGTACCAACGACGCACCTGCCCTGGCCCAGGCGGATGTGGGTGTGGCGATGAACACGGGCACGCAGGCAGCCAAAGAGGCGGGAAACATGGTAGACCTTGATTCCAACCCCACCAAGCTCATTGAGATCGTGGAGATCGGTAAGCAGTTGCTCATTACACGAGGCGCCTTAACCACCTTCAGCGTGGCCAATGATGTGGCCAAGTATTTTGCCATCATCCCGGCCATGCTTATCAATGTCTTTCCGGTCATAGCTCCACTCAATGTCATGCAGCTCCATTCACCCCGGAGTGCGATACTGAGCGCTGTCATATTCAACGCACTCATCATCGTCGGACTCATCCCCCTGGCGCTGCGGGGCGTGAGGTTCCAACCCGTAGGGGCTGCTCAGATGCTGCGGCGCAATCTTCTCCTCTATGGCCTGGGTGGTCTTATTGCACCATTTCCGGGAATCAAGCTGATAGACCTTGTCGTGAATGCACTCCATCTGGCTTAATAAGAAAAGGGGACGGGATGAAAACGATCTTAAGGGAAATACGAACCGCTACAATCGCTACCCTTGTGCTCGTTGCGATGGTTTCCGGCATCTATCCCGTACTTGTCTGGGGCATTGCCCAGGGGATCTTCACCCAAGAGGCGGGCGGATCACTTGTAAGAGAGGGCGGAAAAATACTCGGATCCCGGCTCATAGCACAGGGGTTTACCTCCAAGAAGTACTTTCATCCCAGGCCTTCATCTGCTGGGACTGGTTATGATTCCGCAAGTTCAGCAGGCAGCAATCTTGGACCCCTCTCCAAAACACTGGTGGATACGATCAGGCAACGTGTGAGAAATTACCGAACAGAAAACAATCTTGAGCCCGGTATCCTTGTACCTGCCGATGCAGTAACCGCCTCAGGGAGCGGTCTTGATCCGCACATCAGCCTTGAAAATGCCCTGCTTCAGGCGCAAAGGGTCGCAAAAGCGCGCGGCATGAGTGAAGAGGCTGTCCGGAGAATAATTGCGGCGCACACTCAAGGCCGAGATATGTATATCTTTGGTGAGCCACGGGTGAACGTGCTGATGTTGAATCTGAATCTGGACAGGAATAAATAAGGCAAAATGGCACAAGACAGGACCGATGACTTTCTCAGGATGATCCGCCTCTCCCAGCGGGGTCGGCTGAAGGTATACCTCGGGTATGCCGCAGGAGTCGGGAAGACCTATGCCATGCTCCAGGAGGCGCATCGTCTGAAGGCCGAGGGCATCGATGTGGTGGTGGGCCTGGTGGAGACTCATGGCCGGCCGGATACAACCAGCCTGCTGGAAGGCCTGGATATAATCCCCAGGAGACGTCGGGAATATCGAGGCATCGTCCTTGAAGAAATGGATCTCGAGGCCGTCATCGAACGCAGGCCCCATATCGTGCTCATTGACGAGCTTGCCCATACGAACGCTCCGGGGAGCCCAAACCCCAAACGCTACCAGGATGTCCAGGATATCCTCTCCCAGGGGATCCATGTCATCACGACCCTGAACATCCAGCACCTGGAGAGCCTATACGATATCGTTGAAAAGGCATCAGGGGTAAAGGTTACGGAACGACTCCCTGATTCCGTTTTGAGCGATGCTGATCAGATAGTGAATGTCGATGTTACCACCGAAGACTTGAACGACCGGCTGATGGAGGGCAAGATCTATCCAAAAGACCGCATAGAGACGGCCTTTGCCAATTTCTTCAAAAAATCCAACCTCACTCAGCTTAGGGAGCTCACCCTGCGCGAACTGGCTTCACAACTCGACCTGCAATCCCGGGAGAACCAGGAAGATGCCATGGATTCAGCCCCTGACCAGATCATGGTGTGCCTCAGCTCCAGGGGACCTAACAGCGAAAGACTCCTGAGATATGCATCCCGGGTAGCAGGAAGGCTCAACCGGAACTGGTATGCGGTTTATGTCCAGACACCTTCGGAAGAACCTACGGTCATCGATACCGGAATTCAACGCCTGCTCTCCGAAACGCTCACCCTTGCCAAGCAGCTCGGTGCAATAGTCTTCACCTTCAAGGGCGAGGACATCGTCAGTACAATCCTTCAGTTTGCCAAAGAATATCGGGTCGGCCACATCATCATTGGCAGTCCAAATACAATTCCTCCATGGAAAAGGCTGCTCGGCAAACAGAGCATCGCAGAAAGACTCATCAGCCAGGCACGAGGGGTCACGGTCGTTGTCCTGGATACCAAGACATCCAAGCAGGTAACCGCTGATTCATTTGATGATAATGCTGCACTTCAGAAGCCGGCATCTTCTTATGATCCTTATCAAGAAAAAGGCCGGATGACATTGAGCAGTTTTTTGGCCCGGGAGGGTATCGTCGTCTGGAAAGAGCCGGTTCCTCGGGATGTTCTGCTGCAGAGGCTCACTGAGATTGCTTCACAATGCACAAACCATGGTCATCAAAGCCTGAAATACCTTTCCGCCATCCTGGAAAGAGAAAACCAGGGATCAACCTTTTTCAACGAAGGGGTTGCCTTCCCCCATGCAAGGATAGAAGGTCTCGAACGGGCATGTCTCGTGCTCGGGCTCACCCACAAAGGAGTATCCGACTTAACGACGGATAAGCC
>CAYMDG010000298.1:0-4080 GCA_964388905.1 uncultured Bacteriovoracaceae bacterium | reverse complement strand
AAGAGGGGCCAGCTTTTCTGTTATTGGTAATTTCCCCTTATAATTATTCCTATCTATCACTTGTTCTCTCTCCATCCCATATCAGGAATATTGAACTTGACAAATTAAGACGACCGGTCTAATTTGATTGAATCTTAATTGATGCTTTGAACTTATGAAAGAAGATACCAAGCAAAAACTCATCATGACAGGTGCAGAGATTATGCACCTGAAGGGTTACAACAATACCGGTATACAGGAAATCCTCGACAAGGCAGGAATTCCCAAAGGATCTTTCTATAATTTCTTTAAGAGCAAGGAAGACTTTGGCCTTCACATCATTGATTATTTTGTTGGATTCTTTTCTCAGATTTCCGGTCAATTCTTCAAAGACACATCACATCCGCCATTGGAAAGGATACGACTCCTGTTCATGTGGTTTATGGAGTTCTTCAAGTCCACAGACTACACCCTTGGCTGCCCATTGGGGAACTTTGCTCAGGAAATGGGGGATGTAAATCCAGCCTTCAGAGAAAAACTAAAGACCTCACTAGATATAATGTCTGAGCAATTTGCAGTGATTCTTCATGAGGCCCAGGAGTCAGGCCACCTTCCCCAAACTATTGATACACATGAGGTGGCCCATTTCATTATATCAAGTTGGGAGGGTGCTTTGATGCTTATGAAGGTGGCAAAGAGCACTGAGCCCCTTGAAACACATACCAAGTATATTTTTAACTATATTCTGAAACAGTAATGGAACACACCCTGGATGAAACTCAGGGTATTGAAGGGCAGTTTATATAATAGACCGGTCTAGATTATTTAAAGTTAGTTAAAATAAAATCCTCCAGAAAGGGGTAGCTTATGGACAGAAAGACTCTTTATGAAAATCTAGCCAAGCATCTGCACCAGGGCATCATAGGAGCGCCCATGTCGCCTTCACTAATGGGAATTCTTGAGATCATGTTCACCGAAGCGGAAGCAGCGATTGCATGCAAACTACCCTTTGAGAATAAGTCGCTTGAAGATCTCAAGGGGATGATACCTGAAAAGGCCGAATCCCTGGAATCCATCCTAGCCGCCATGGCAAAGAATGGGACAGTGTTTACCCAGCAGAAACCAGGAAAAGAAAGGATCTACCGTCTCCTGCCCACGGTCGTGGGTTTTGCCGAAGCCCCTTACTGGGCAGGTATGGATACGGATAAGGCCCGCAAGTTGGCACCGCTCTGGATAGAATATCGGAATGAAGGCTTTGGTAAAGAACTGGCTAGAAATATCCCGACAGTGAGGGTTATTCCCATTGATCATTCGCTGAAGAACAAATCGGAGATCCTCCCCTTCGATCAGCTGAAAGAAAAGATGCTTACCCTGAAGTACTTTGCCGTGAGCAAATGCCCATGTAGGCAGATGATGGCCTACGAGGGGAAAGGATGTGGCCACTCCATCGACAACTGCCTGCACTTCAACGACATGGGGCGTTATGTCGTGGAGCAGGGTATGGGCAGAGAAATATCCAAGGAAGAGGCGATAAGTATACTTGAAGCAGCGGATAAGGAAGGGCTCGTCCATGCAATAGAAAACCTTGATGGATATTTATCAATGATCTGCAACTGCTGTGGATGCTGCTGTGTATTCCTCCAGACTCAGAAACTGCTTAACCTGAATATGATATCTTCCTCAAACTATGTCTCAGATGTCAATAAAGAGGTGTGCATCGGCTGCGGCACCTGTGAAGAAAGGTGCCCGATGGATGCTATTGCGGTAGGAGATGACGAGAAAGCCCAAGTCGATCCGACACGCTGTATCGGTTGTGGGATATGTGTCCCTACCTGTCCCTCTACTGCAGTCTCCCTTGTTTTACGGGGAACCATCACACCACCACCAGATATTAATGAATTTTTCACAAAACGATACCTTGCTCCAGAACTATGAGGATATTTTTGGATGATTTAATAATCTTAGTGGATAGCTATCACAGTATTTTTCATTAAATGCAACTGAAGGGGGATACTATGGTTCGGATGGAAGAAGAGAAGGTTTATCAAAAATTAGGACAGAAGATCAATAATCTCACTGTCAAGGCTCCCTGGAACGAGACGCTCTACACCATCCTGAAGGAACTCTACACCCCTGAGGAAGCTGAATTACTGGTGAAGATGCCCTATACGCTCTCAACCCTTGAGAGGATTGCCAGGACAACCGGCCTCGAGAAGACTCACGTGCGTGCTACACTGGAAAGGTTGTGTAATAAAGGGCTGGTCATTGATATTTGGAATGAGCGAAACAACCAATATCACTACATGCCGTCTCCCCTGCTTATAGGGATATTTGAGTTCACTATGATGAGCACAAATGGAAATCCAGATAAGAAAAAATATGCCAGGCTGTTTCATGAATACCTCGGTTCTTTTTATAAGGCAAATTTTTCACAGGAAGAACAGACATCCATACTAAGGGTTATTCCTGTGGAAGAAACGATACGTCCGAGTGAATCCATCGAATTTCTGGATTATGAAAAGGTAACGTCCATCATTGAAGATTCTCATAGGTTTGGAATTGGCCTCTGCTCCTGCAGAAATGAAAAATTCCATACTGGGGAAAAAGAATGTGATGTTCCCATCGAAAATTGCAGCACGTTTGGTTATGGGGCAGACTACTCTATCAGATATCATTTTGCTAGGGAGGTATCGAAGTCTGAAATGTTGGAGAACTTTGCCCGGTCAAAGGAACTGGGCCTTGTTTTCTGTGTTGAGAATACAAAAAGAAACCCTTCAGTGATCTGTCATTGCTGTAAGTGCTGTTGTAATTACTTGGCAGGCTTAAGTAAATTTGGATATTTGAATAGTGTTGTCACATCGAATTACATTTCGAAAATCGATGAGGAACTCTGTAAAGGGTGCGGCAAATGTGTGGATTTATGTCCGGTTAATGCACTTAGCCTGTTCTCGGCAAATGATCCCAAACATCCAAAGAGAAAAAAAGCGCGCGTTGATACAGGAGTGTGTGTAGGGTGCGGAGTATGTGCTGCCAAATGCCCTTCTAACTCCATTGAGATGTTGCATAGAGGTAAAAGGGTAATCCATCCTGAAACAGCATTTGAGAGAATAATGTTGTTAAGTCTTGAGAGGGGTAATCTCCAGAATCAGATATTCGATAATCCACAGAGTATTACACAGGAATTCATGAGAACATTCCTCGGAGGATTCTTGCGTCTATCGCCTGTCAAGAGAGCCCTCATGAGTGACCTTTTCAGATCATCTTTCCTGAACTTTATGAAAATGGGCGCTAAGATACAGGGCAAGGGATGGATGACTGAGATTTAACATCAGATATTGTCTTTCTATTTGTGTGCTTATAGATGTACCAACAAGTTCGTTTTGTATGATAATTGATGTATGTTCTCCCTTGCCAATATTGAAGTTCTTATACGAAGCCACATCCTTTTTTTGAAGTAGCTTCTCTGCGGATCTTTTGTAAAATGATTAATGTTAGTGCCTTATAATAGCTTACCTTAATCATAGAAAATATCATGTAATCAGCTAAAAGCAAATGTCTGCACCCTAAAAATCAAATATTCATCAAATAGCATAGAGAAGGGGGTGATAACGATGAATAGGACCATTGAGAGATCTATTGATAAGACAAAAGGTAAGGGGATGAAGAAGATAGTGAATAAAGCTGAAACAAAAACTTTCAGTACACCCGATGAGGTGAGGACATTCCCAAAAGGAAAACTGGAATTGGTAAAGATTGGTGGGGTGACCATCGGACGTGCTACATTCGAACCAGGTTGGAGGTGGTCTACCTCTGTGCAGCCATTAGTGAACACAAAAAGCTGCGAAGCGCCACACTTCCAGTACCACATCTCCGGGACATTAAAGGTTGTGATGGATGACGGAACAGAATTTGAATGTAAGGCGGGGGACATTTCTCTCTTACCATCAGGTCATGACGGTTGGGTAGTGGGAGATGAACCTGTTGTAGTTGTGGACTTCCAAGGCATGGCAGATTATGCAAAACAACCGCGAGGCCATTAAAACAAATCTGAGTATCCTGGGGGAGAGCGAACTAGCTATTGTCACTCTCCCCCCAAATTGG
>CAYMDG010000297.1:0-4089 GCA_964388905.1 uncultured Bacteriovoracaceae bacterium | reverse complement strand
TCCGTTCAAAACCTTCATCTCGCAGCCATCTGCGGAATGCTGATTATCTCGGTCCTTCAAGGCTGCGAAATGAAGGTTTTGAACGGACCTAGTTTAAAAACAATTCCATGGTAACTATCGGTTTTATGCTTAAAGCCATCTGTATCTCACAAGTATGGTAATTTCTGACTTGTTCAACTAGCTCCCGCTACATCAGTTCCTGCTTATCAGGGTAATTCCTCCCCACTCCTGGGGAAAGATACCCCAACTTCATGGCATTATCCCATCTGCTAACGCAATTTAATCCATAAATATAATCAGTTAAACAGATGGTATTGAAATTGCCTTAAGAATTTTAGCTGATTTTTCAGTCCACCCTAGACTTGAGGAGGTCCATATGGGCGATCACTCGCAGAACATGTATGAACTGCGACCCGTTACCATTGCAAGGACATTGCCACAGATAACCGATCACCGGCTTTTTCAGCTCAAGCTGGATAACGGCTGCACCTGGGATGAGTTCGGTCATCAACCGGGACAATTCATTGAGGTTTCCATCTTCGGCAAGGGAGAGGCACCCATAAGCATATCGTCCCCCCCCACAAGGTGTGATACGCTGGAGATCTGTGTACGGCGCTCAGGGAACCTGACGAATGCCCTGTTTGAGATGGGCAAGGGCTCAAAGTTGCAGATACGTGGTCCCTATGGCAGGGGCTTTCCGGTAGAAACGTTAAAAGGGCACAATCTTCTGCTCGTTGCCGGCGGCCTGGGACTTGCCCCCTTGCGGTCCCTGCTGCTCTATGTCCTGGACAGACGGAGCGAGTTCGGCGATCTCATCCTCATGTACGGGACCAACAGCCCGGAGAATGTACTCTTCAAGTATGAGCTCCTGAGCTTTTTCGACAGGGAGGATATCAAGTACCTCTACAGCGTGGACCGGGACGATGAAGGCATCTGGAAACAGTATGTGGGCGTGGTGACGGGTCTGTTCGACCGCACGGCGCTGTCTCCTGAAGATACCTATGCCGTCTTGTGCGGCCCCCCGGTCATGTACCGCTTCGTGGTGGAAAAACTCATAAGGCTCGGATTTTCCAAGGAACATATCTACATGTCACTGGAGCGCATGATGAAATGCGGTGTTGGTAAATGCGGACACTGCGCCATTGGGGACAAATACTGCTGCACTGATGGCCCGGTCTTCAACCTTACCGAGGTCGAGCACATAAAGGAGGCCATATAGCCATGGCGAAAATTCCTACCATTTGCCCATTCTGCGGGTGCGGTTGCAATTTCTATCTCGTAACGGACGGAGATAAGGTTGTCGGCGTGGAGCCCAATCCGGGCAATCCGGTGAATAAAGGAATGCTCTGCGCCAAGGGGTGGAACTCCTTTGAATTCATCGGCTCTCCTGAGCGATTGAAGACGCCCCTGGTCAGGAAGGATGGCGAACTTGTTGAGAGCACCTGGAAAGAGGCCCTCGATCTTGTATATTCACGGCTTACAGGCATCAAAGAGGAGTTCGGCCCGAACTCATTGGGATTCCTCTCCTCAGCCAAGGTGAGCAATGAAGAGAACTACCTCTTCATGAAGATGGTACGGGCGGGATTCAAGACAAACAATGTCGACCACTGTGCCCGGCTTTGACACAGCGCAACCGTGGCCGGTCTGGCCGCAACATTCGGATCTGGGGCCATGACGAACTCCATAACTGAGTTCGAAGATGCCGACCTCTTCCTGGTCACCGGTTCCAATACCACGGAACAGCATCCGCTCATCGGCACCCGCATAATAAACGCAGTGGTGGAAAAAGGCGCCAAGATCCTCCTCATAGACCCGAGAGAGATACCGCTTTCTTTCTTTGCCAAGCTCCATCTGAAACAGAATTTCGGTACCGATGTAGCGGTATACAATGGGCTTATGAACATCATCATCTCGGAAGACCTCTTTGACAAGCAGTTCGTGGAGACAAGGACCGAGGGCTTCGATGCATTGAAATCACTGGTGAGCAGATATACCCCGAAGGTGGTGGAGCAGATCACGGGCATACGCTCATCAGAGCTCTATCGCGCAGCAGTTATGTACGCCCAGGCGGACAAGGCCATGATAGTCTATGCCATGGGTATCACCCAGCATATCACCGGGACCGACAATGTGAAGACCCTGGCCAACCTTTCCATGCTCACCGGACACGTAGGGAGGCATGCCAACGGGGTAAATCCTCTCAGGGGCCAGAACAACGTCCAGGGGGCCTGTGATATGGGCGCGCTCCCGGGGGTATTTTCCGGGTATCAGAGGGTGAATGATCCGGCTACGGCAAAAAAGTTTGAGGATGCATGGGGCGTTCAAGGCCTTGACACAAAACCCGGACTTACCATCACCGGCATGATGGAAGCCGCCCACAACGGTGCATTGAAGGCGCTGTACATCATGGGGGAAAATCCGCTGCTCTCCGACCCTGATTCAACCCATATCGAGCATTCACTCTCCAACCTGGATTTCCTTGTTGTCCAGGATATCTTCCTTACGGAAACGGCAGCCCTAGCGGACGTAGTGCTTCCGGCCGCATCCTTTGCGGAAAAGGAAGGCACCTATACCAACACGGAAAGAAGGGTGCAGCTGTCACGCAAGGCCGTGTCACCCCCGGGGCAAGCCCGCACGGACTGGGAAATTATCTGTGAAATTTCAGAAAGGTGCGGCCTGAAATCCGATTACAGCTCTCCTGTTGACATCATGTCCGAGATAAACAGGCTTACCCCTTCCTATGCCGGCATCACCTACTCGCGACTGGCAAAGGGGTATGGCCTTCAGTGGCCTTGCATCAATGAGGACCACCCGGGCACTGTCTTCCTCCACAGAGACCAGTTCACCAAGGGAAAAGGATCGTTCCTGCCGTGCGAGTATAAACCCGCTGCGGAAATGATGGATGAGGAATATGATTTCACTCTCACTACCGGCCGCGTCTATTTCCAGTACCACACGGGCACCATGACAAGGCGCATCAACATCTTGGAACGTGAGGCCCCGGAGGCCCTTGTAGAGATCAATCCCGAAGACGCCAAAAGGCTCGGTATAAGAAACAACGACATGGTGGAGGTGGAATCCCGCAGGGGTGCCATCCAGCTCAAGGCGGAAGTGACACCCAGGGTGCCCAAGAGGGTTCTCTTCACCACATTCCACTTCCGGGAGGCCCCGGTCAACAAGCTCACGAACTCCGCCTTTGACCCTGTCTCGGAGATCCCCGAGCTGAAAGGATGCTCGGTCAAGATCAGGAGGTGCTCATGAAACTTATCGCCAAGAAAGATATCGCCCAAGTCCTGAGCTTGTGGTCAAGCTCATATTCCATCTTGAGCCCTTGCCTCAAGGAACAGGGCGACTGTGTCTTCGACACCTTTGACCCAGACACCTTTACGCTGGAATACCGCAAGCCCCCCATGCCCATGAAATCTTCGTTCCTGCCCCAGAGCGAGACCATCTTCACGGTGGAAGGCGGAAATTTCACGCCGGTGCTCCCCAGCAAACGAACTCTCCTCTTCGGCATCAGGGCGTGCGACATGATGGGCATCCTCCAGGCAAAGAGCTTTTTCAGCAGGGACTTGAACGATGATTATTTCAAAGCCCATGCGGATCAGACCATCATTGTGGTTCATGCCTGCAGCTGGCCCCAGAATGAGACATGTTTCTGCACCACGACCCATAGCGGACCTTATGCCCAAAAAGGGTTCGACATACAGCTCTTTGACATAGGAAATGATTTCCTCGTGGAGGCAGGCTCCGAAACCGGGAAAGCCCTTATTTCTAAGAAACCCTTTGTGGATTTTGAGGGGCCTGACGGTGAAGAGCGTCTCCACCGGGTCAAGCATATGGCTCACAATTCCATTCCCCTTGTCCCTGAGGTCCATGAAGCCATGGATCTCATGAAGGGTACATCAGCCAATGAGAGGGTCTGGGAGGAACTGGGGAGGAAGTGCATAGCCTGCGGCGGCTGCGTGTACGTTTGCCCCTCCTGCACCTGTTTCAATGTCGCCGACCGTGCGGTCGACTCAGAAAGCGGGGAAAGGATACGCACCTGGGATACCTGTCTTTATGGCGGATTCACCCGCGAGGCATCCG
>CAYMDG010000296.1:0-4120 GCA_964388905.1 uncultured Bacteriovoracaceae bacterium | reverse complement strand
AAAACCATGCATCGTCATCTATTCCATAAAAGAGGGGATGTTCTCTGGTCTTGACCATGGTATTCCATCCCATGTGCGGTATCTTCTCACCCATATCAGGGAATTTTCTGACTGTGCCAGATATAATGCCGAGGCATGATGCAGAGTCTTCATCACTGGAATCGAAGATAATCTGGGTTCCGAGGCAAATGCCCAGGAAAGGAGTACCGCGCCCGATCACCTCGTTTATAACCTTGTCGATCTTGAGTTCGCGTATCGTTTCCATGGCCTTACCTGCGGCCCCTACACCGGGGAAGACTACCCTCTCGGCATTCAGGATTTCGCTGGTTTCTGCAGTGATGGCACAGGGAATTTCCAGGTGCTTGAGCGCCCTTTCAACGGACCTTAGGTTGCCGGCTTTATAATCTATAATGGCGATCATGGATAATACGAACTACAACGCTATCCAGGCTCCGATATAGGCTATCACGAGCCCTACAAGCAGGGCAACAGATCCGACCTTTGTCCTGGTTTCCCCATTCGTGAGCAGACTCAGGTAGCCTGTGAATTTATCCTGCTTTTCCTGGGAGGAATTCAGCATGGGCGCAATCATCCGGATAGTGTCGAGGATCTTGGCAAATGTGGTCTCCTTCACCAGCAACACTATGCAGCTTACAATTATGACTATATACCCGTTGAGCATCATAAAAGTTCCAAGGATAAAGCCGGACACGCCTATCCTATGCTGGAGATTATCCGTGGGCATCTCAAGATGAATGGGGGCAACAACCTCTTCGTGATGACCCTCACCACATCCGAATATCATCATGGAACCGACTAACAAGACCATGAGAAGACCGGCTTTAATCATCTTCACAAAAAGGCCTCCGAATTCAATTTGATACGCACTATACCTGTAGCTTTTATTTTGTGTCAACTCTCTTTAAAGTCAAACAGCCCTTTATGCCGAACAAGTAATCAGACCATACCTACAGGAGGGTGACCCGCGTGGGTGAATTTGACGATCTCATAGATGAATTTGTAACCGAATCTAAAGAACATATCTCTGACATTGAGGACGATCTCATAAAGATCGAGGCCGAAATGGAACACGTGGACCCCGAAGTCATTAACCGGGTGTTCAGGGCGGCCCATTCCATCAAGGGCAGTTCAAAGTTTCTGGACCTCAACAATATCGGTGACCTTGCGCACAAGATGGAGGACGTACTCAACCTCATCCGCTCAGGGAAACTGGTACCAACCAGCGATGTGGCCGGGCCCCTGCTCATGGCCGCCGACATGTTGAAAAATATGCTGGACGACGTGACCACCAGCAATGATATGGATATCTCAGAACACCTTGTATCGCTCCAGAATATCCTCACCACAGATACTGCTGCTCAGAAGAAATCACAGAAGACAGAAAAATCCGGTCGTTCGGACGATCCTCTTTCGGTCTTCGACATAAAGATGGAGATAATCAAAACTAAACTCGCCTCGTTTCAAGTCTTTATCCTGACCATAGATACAGCCCAGGGAGATATGGACCATATCAAGTCCGAACTCAAGAATTTGGGTGAGGTCATTGCCCAGAAAACTACGGCGGACAATAAACTTTTAATACTTTTTGCCACTATAATGGAGTCCGACATGGTCCAGCTCGCCTTGGGTCTCGACAAGGATTCGTTCACCCAGGTGACCGAAGGAATGCTCAAACCAAAGGCCAGACAGACACCGCAACCTAAAGCTGAGGCCCAGGTGAAACCAGCACCAAAACCCGCCCCTAAGGCAGCCAAACCATCAATCAAAAAACCGATTGTCATGGAAGAAATGGAAGATGATGAGCGTGAATACAGCACGGTATCTTATGATGAGCCTGAGGCCAAACAAATGATCGACTCTCTTAAAAAGGATGTGCAGGCTGCCAAAGAAGAAAACACCTCATTTATCACCTTCACGCTCGACAGCGAACTCTATGCCGTGCCCATCCATACTATCGAGGAAATAATCGGCCTACAGGAGATAAGCCTGCTGCCCAATGTACCGAATTTTATCAAGGGGGTCATTAACCTTCGTGGTGAAATTGTCCCCATCATGGACCTCAGACTCAAGTTCGGACTTGAAGCCAAGGAATATACCCCTTTCACCGTGTTCCTCATTGTAAGGGTAGACGAACGACTCATGGGTATGGTTGTGGACAATGTGGCCGATGTACTCGTTATCGAACCGGCCAAGGTCCAGAAAAAGCCGGCATTCTCAGCCAAGATCTCTACTAATTTTATTAACGGCGTCTATAAGGACACCCAGGAAGACCTGGTGATTCTGGTGGATGTTCCTTCCCTTATCAAGCCTGAAGAGTGGGATCTGGCTTATATCTGATCTTCTATGAGATCAGTCTTTTTTCGGCATAAGGAATGAGTAGATAAGCAGGCCCACCATACCGCCTGAGATCCAGGTGTCTGCCATATTGAAGGTCGGCCACTGAAACCGTCCAATGTGAAAGAGTAAGAAATCCACTACCTCTCCCCACAGGAGCCTGTCTGTAAGATTTCCCAGGGCGCCTGCTATGATCAGGCTGAAGACAGCCCTAAGCAACCATGAATCTTCACTCATCCTCCAGAAAAGAATGAACATTGCACTGCATGCGATTATGGTGATGACTGCAAAAAACAGGGTTCTGTAGGACTCGGGAAGTCCCTGCAGCATGCCGAAGGCTGCCCCGGTGTTCCTGGCGTGGAAAATGTCGAAGAACCCTGGGATAACGGAAAACCCCGAACCGATCTCCATACGGGTATAGACTAACCATTTGGTCCATTGGTCCAACAGATAACAGGGAAGAGCCAGGAACCCTATCCACACTGCCATAGTCTTCATCTTCATTTTACTGCCCTTACCCGTTATTGTCAGAGATAGTTGAGAGTTTTGATTCAGAACTCACAAAGCATAAACAATTGATGTATGCAAGATCAAAGAGCGAATCTTTTGAACCCGACGGTGCTTTGATGCCTTAAGCACATCGGTTAGTCTGTCTATTTTAAGTTTTGGTTATTAATGGCCGAATAGAAAAGTGTAATGTCACACAATATATTACTGGTTGATGATTCAAACGTAGTAAAGGCAGTGCTCATGAAGATCCTTGCCGGATCTTCTTTGGCCATCAATCAGGTATTCGATGCAGCCAATGGTGTAGAGGCACTGAAGGCAATGAACACAAACACCATTGACCTTGTGATTACCGATATCAACATGCCTGTTATGGACGGCTTCGAACTGATAGAGCGAATGCATCTGGATATGATGCTGAACAAAATCCCTGTGATTGTCATTTCCACTGAAGGGAGTCTCACCAGGGTTTCATATCTCGAAGAAATGGGCATCAGTGGCTATGTGCGTAAGCCATTTGTTGCCCAGGATATCCTTTCGGTCGTCAACAAAGTGCTGGGGGCTAAGCATGGGGGATAATCCTTTCGAATATCTTATGGAAGCCCTCGGTCACGTGCTTGTCTCCATGGTATCTATGTCCCCGCGCAGAACTGAAGCCAAGGATATGCCCGAGATGACGGGTGATGCGTTTAATGTACGAATCGAATACAGCGGCAAGCATGCAGGCGAGCTTGGTCTCATCATGGAACGTCCCCTTGCATCACAGATAGCCGCACGTATTCTTGGTATGGGAAGTACGGATGATGTCTACGATGACATGATCGAAGATGCAGTGCGTGAACTCATCAATGTAGTGTGCGGGCATTTTGTTACGCTGATATATGGTTATACACCGGTTTTAAAGTTTTCCATGCCCAAGGTGTTCCTTCTCGGAAGCCCGGCATGTAATGCGCTTCTGACAAACCCGAATGTCTGCACAATCATGGTGGATGATTTCCCTCTATTGGGCTTTGTACGAGTCCGGTAGAGACCCAGGCCTTTTTAAAAATTATCCTTGTCTTTTCTCTCTCCTGTCCAATTCATTTTTGTAACCTGCCTTTAGGTATGCCTGCTTCATCCGACAAGTTTTTAAGAGCTCTTATAGCCTGATTAAATGAGGGTATCAGTCCACAAAGGAGGCATGATTCATGAAGATCATAAAGACAAAGTTAATCTGCATTTTTTCTGTTATCCTGATGTGTTTATTCATGAGCAGCAT
>CAYMDG010000295.1:0-4122 GCA_964388905.1 uncultured Bacteriovoracaceae bacterium | reverse complement strand
AAGTCATAGGTGATGGCATCTTCTTCCTTGATCCCTTCAAAATAGCCTGCAGGATAGGCCTTTCTCATATCCGCGATACCGGTCAAATCTATGAGGCCGGATGCGTATGCAGCATGGAGGCTCTTGATGGTTGCCACCCTGTCGGTTATGGTGCAATCAAGCACGGCCTTGCTGATCTTCAATCCCCAGAGATCTCCCCCGGCATACCCAAGGGAAGCAGTTAATACAGGGTTGTCGTAGTCGTTAGCAGCCGTTATACGGCCGGTGATCCTGCCGGTGTTGTCAGGGCCGAGTCCAAGGGCATCCCTTATGTCTGTCATGTCCGTATCCAGGTCAAGAGTACAAAGAAGCTGGGCCTTTTTGGACATCTGTGTTACAGAACCCGTCAGGCTGGCTGTTGAAGAACCTTTCTTAGTCGTAACACGGATATCCCTGATGCGGTCATTGAAGATTGTGCAAGATGCCTTGCCGGCCCCAAGGTCGATCTTACCCTCGGCATCAAAGAGAGATATGAGGGCCTTTGGTACGGACAGGTGCAAGATAGAGTCTTTTTCAAAGGTGCAATCCATGAGAAGATCGAATTTCTCGAGCCTTACAATGGGTTTGGCGTTTTTTCCGATGAATGCGAATGTCCCTCCCTCGCAGGTGAGCGACTTGATATACACGTTGAACGGGCTTTCGCCAGGTGTCTTTTCCACAAAGGCACTCTCGATATTTAGCCAGTTGTCCTTATCAAGCTCTAAGACGAGCTCCGGCATTTTGGCATCTATGACTTCAAATATGAGCTCATACCGCAGGAGTGCGGGAAGGTTCATCTTGAGATACACATTCCTCGCCTTGAGGACCTGCTTTCCGTCAGGTCCGCGCAGAACGGCATTTTCAAGAGCAACCTCCTGGGTAAACAAAGATAACTCAATCTTTGAACCGGATATCTTGCCTGGATAGAGGGTGTTTATTGTTCTTAACAAAAAACTCTTCCCAGTATCTGTGAGAAGATACAGATGTGCTGCTCCAATAAAGCCTACCAGAAGCGTTGCTGCAATGCATGCAGCAATAAGAAGGATTTTCAGTGCCCTATTCATATACGTCTGCCTATCCCGTTTGCCCGGACAGAGTACCATGCTTCTAAAGGGTTGATCTCAAGCACCATGACTACCCTCTATCAGAAAATTCGCAAGGTTACATACAATATTTCTTACGTGCAGCGTTCAAGGCTGCGATGGATCAATAGTATGTTATAACTGGATATTATTTTTAAGGGAAAGTCCTGAATATCAGCGGGAAGAATGTCTTTCAGCTTGCTTCTTCGGGAAAGTTCGGTTTGAAATTAGAGATAATGACTTCTCTTGTCCTGTCCATGAGATCCTGAAGGTTTCCCATGTTAAGGCCGGTTGTCTCAATAGGATCGGAGACAACCACCTCAATAGGACCGGGGTGAAAGACCAGGCTTTTCTTCGGTAAGACTTTGCGGCTGCCGTTGACTGTCACGGGCAGGACAGGAATGCCATTTTCTATGGCCATGACGAATCCACCCTTTTTGAAGGGTTGGATAGCGCCATCTTCCGAGCGTGTGCCCTCTGCAAAGAACATCAGGCTTATACCCTCGGGGAGACGTACCATACCCTGCCGGATGCTCTTCATGGCGGCTTCTCCTTGTCCCCTGTCAATGAAGATGTTGCGTGATTTATATAGGGCATATCCGAAGAGAGGCACGTTCAGGAGTTCCTTTTTTATGATCCAGCGGAACTGTATGCCGAGCGTGGTGACAATGGCCAGGATATCATATTCTGATTGATGGTTGCTGATAATGATGTATGACTTTCCCTTGACAATCTTTTCCTTACCCCTGATTACGGGGTGCACAGAGGTGGCCTTGAGCATGATGTACGCCCAGCCCTTTGAGATGGTAAATGCAAGGTTCCCTGTATTGCTCAGCATGGATGCAATGATCACGGGGAAAAACACGATGAGGGTTGCAAAGGCAGCCCAGAAACTTATCCAAAAGGTTTTAATAATATCAAGGGAGGAATGGGTCACTTTATTCATGGCTTTTAACAAACCTTCTAACAATATAATATATCAATATACGGTAAGGGATTAACATTCTTTTTTCCTATTACTATTGAAAGATAATTGAAAATAAATTTTATGCAAGACCATTAATTATATATCTCTCATATCGTTAAAGGAGGTTTTGAGACAAAGATTCTTTCCTGTGTCATCATTATAAAACCCGGATCTTGCATCTGGATGAACCTGGAATTGAGTCATGCATCACGGTAGATCCAAGTATAGGCTCCCGTGATCATGGAATTGTTTTAAAATAGGTCCGTTAAAATCCCCAATCTTGCAGCCTTCAAGACCGATAAAATCGACACTCCGCAAAGGCTGCAAGATTGGGGATTTTAACGGATCAAGTTTTACTCACCTGAAACGCAAAACCAAAAAAAACAGAATAATTATTCCGCTGAAGAGAAACTTGTTTCCTCTATATTGCTTAATTTACGCGACTTTGACCTATCAATTCGTTGAAATTAGAGTATATACCAAATGGCATTCTCTTTGCTTGACCTGTAATGGTTTACTTTCTGTAGATGAACGAACAATTGCAGATTAAAATACGAGGAGGATCACCGATGAAGCCATTAAGAGTATGTTTATGGGTTGGGATTTCTTTGATCGTCTTGATGAGTAGTGCATGTATCTTTGGAAATGTTACTGTCACCATCCTGCAGACATCGGATGTCCACAACCATGCCAGCGGGTATGGACCGTCGCTCGATTATACACCCTTAGACACCACCGATGAAGACACGGTCCTCGGGGGGTATTCGAGGCTGGCAGCCATTGTAAGCAAGATACGCAAGGAGCAGGCGTCAAAACAGATACCGGTGCTGCTCTTCGATTCCGGTGATTTCTTCATGGGAACCGTGTACGACCTCACAGCCAGCGATCCCATCGCGCTCAAGTTCTTCAGCATGATGGGATATAATGCAGTCACCCCCGGAAATCATGAATTCGACTGGTCACCCTCCGGATTGGCATTGCTGCTATCAAACGGGCTAAAGGGAGGATTCAAGGTCCCTGTCATAGCGAGCAACATGATAGTCCCTGACGGCAACGTGCTGCAGGGTCTCGTGAACGCAGGTATTATCCTGAACAAGAAGGTGATCGAGTTCCCCTACGGCGGAAAGGTTGGAATACTCGGCCTTATGGGCAAAGACTCTGATACAAAGGCGCCAGTGGCAAAACCGGTGACCTTCAACCATGACTATGCAAAGATCCAGCAGCAGGTAGATGATCTGAGAACCAAAGACTGCGCCCAGATGGTCATCGTACTGTCCCACGGCGGGGCAGAGCAGGACGGCACCGGAGAAGATGCTGACCTGGCCGCCAACGTCAAAGGCATTGACGTAATCTGCTCAGGGCATTTCCATACGGCAACTCAAAACGCCTTGGTCAAGGGTCCATCGAAAACGATCATCTTCTCACCTGGTGAATACGGGGAACATCTCAGCAGGTTGGACGTCACCTATAATATTTTCCTTCGCAAGGTCGTGGATTTCAAATTCACTCTTATCCCGGTAGACGACAAGGTTAAGGGGGACCCTACCATTCAGGCCATGGTGGACCAGTACAACGCAGGGATAAATGCACAGCTGAATGCAGTTAACCTGCCTTCATTGGAAGATCCTATCTCCAAAACCACCTTTGCCCTGGAAAAGGCCTCGTTAAAGGTAACGGGCATCGGGAGCCTCGCTGCAGATTCGCTGCGCGCCGTTGCCAACAATCTGAAGGTGTTGAACGACGGGAACCCCTATCAAATAGGGGTGGTCGCAAGCGGTGTCATCAGGGACGATATCTACCCCGGGAAAACGGAGGCTATAACCTTTGCGGATGTCTATAACATGCTTCCACTTGGTATCTCTCCCAACGACCAATCCGTCCCCGGTTACCCGCTCATGTCGGTCTATGCAACAGGTCTGGACATATATACCCTCTGCGAAGTCGGGCTCTCTCTCTCCCAGATGATAGGTTCGGATTACTATCTGAATTTCTCGGGGCTCAAGATCCATTATGATCCGTTACAGGCGCCCACCTTCTCGGGAGTGCAGGAGGTCT